>CAVOAA010000208.1:0-5102 GCA_963693555.1 Dehalococcoidia bacterium
CCCTTTTCGTGACGCACAACCTGCCAGGTGGTGTCGTCCACGGTGCGGGCTCCCCAGCCGTACTCTACGTCAAAGCCTGAGGGGGTCTTCATGTAGAACGACGTCATGTGGTCGTTGGTGTGGCGGCCGAGACCGCGTGTCAGCGGTATCTCGCCGTCCAAAACCATGTCATAGGTGGCCCCAACGTCGTTCATGGACTCGGTCTGGAGCATGAAATGGTTCAGCCTCTTGGGCGCCTTGGACTCGATCAAAGCCAGGGAATGGTGCCGCGGATTGCAGTGGAAGAAGGCCAGGTTTCTTATGAAATCGCTGATCTTCATGCCGAGAACGTCACGGTAGAAATTTACCGTGCGGTCCAGGTCTTCAACGTGGAGAACCACGTGTCCCAGCCCCTGCTCGGAGGTCACAAACCCAACTGCGCGAGGCGAGTTGAAAGGCCGGTTGAAGCTGATTGGCGGGCCGTAGAATATCTCGGTGGGGGTGCCTTCCGGGTCGTCGAACTTGATCAGGCCCTCCACGCGGCGGGACTTGTGCTCATCGTCGGTGCCGTCCGTGACCTCGATGCCGGCCGCGCGCAGTTGATCGGCCATCTCCCGTAACGCAGGCTCGTCGGTCACCTGCCAGCCGACAAATTCAAGGTCATCCTTGCCCGTGGGCTGGATGATGAAGCGGTGACTGTATTCGTCCATGCGCAGCGACAGGTTACCGTCTGCATCGATGCCGTTGCTCTCCAGTCCTAAGATGTCCGTGGCGAAATGTTCCCACTCCTCCATATTGCTCACTCCGAGCCCTACGTATCCCAGTTGTGTTACAGCGGCCATATCGTTCTCTCCTGATAGTTGAATGACTAGGTGTGGATAAGTTTCGTGGGGTTCCTGTGGTCTAGGCCTATTTAGTGCGACCGTTCCCATTTGACCGGGCATTGCCCGTGGGAAGAAGGTCGTCCCAGCTTTTGGCGTCCATCATGTCGGTCCAGCGGCGGTAGAAACCCCGCTGGTTCTCCTCGCTGATCCGTTCGGTGACTATCCCGGGTAGCCCGGTGTCATGGCGGGCGACGCCGATGCCCATCTCATAATTGTATGGGGTGCGGCGGGCGATGGGCCCCTTGCTGGCATTATGGGCGTAATTCCAGTTCTCCATATCGTCTTGTTCGGTCATTCCACCGGGGCCCGAATAGCGGATGTAGTAGCGGCGCAGGACCTCTCTCACTTCGGGCGGGGTGCCTTTGTCGATCAGGAACCAGCGCCAGGCTTCGGTCAGGTTTGGACCGCGAGGGTGCCACATGGCGATGGACCGAGGCTGGCGGGCCAGGTAGGACATGTTGGGGAAAACCGTGCCCACCATGCCGATCAAGTTTGGCCGGCCCTTCAGGGCTTCGCGGCGTTTGGCTTCCTGTTCCTGGAAATATTCTTCGACCACTTTGTTGTCGGTGTAGGTGGCGACCTGCACCGTGTCGTTTGGGTGCATGTCGACCACTGCGCCGTGGCCCAGGTCCGGGATGGATATGTTCAGACGGGTGGCGGTGGAGATCTCATCCCCGTCACGCCGACCCCTTCCGCTGGGGCCGATACCGACCATGTCCACCGAGCGGTGGCTGATGTTGTGGTAGCCGTCACCGGCGAAGTTCTCGGCGGCGAATTTCCAGTTGCTGGGCATGGTCCATTTCTGGACGCCGCCCAGAATCTCAGAGCCACCCTCGGAACCGTCGCGGCCGTCGAGGGCCAGGTCCAAGTACATTTTCATATCGCCGAGGTAGTCCATGAAGGGTGGAGCGTTCTTGTCCCAGGTGGCCCAGATGCTGCCTTTGTAGTTGTACATCTGGGAAACTTCAGGCAGACCCCACTTCGACTTATCGAGGGTCTCTTGGTAGGCGTCTTTGTAGTAGGGAACGCCAACTAGTTTGCCGTCGGTGGCGAAGCTCCAGCCATGGTAAGGACAGGAGAAAACGGGGGAATTCCCTTCGTCATACCGGCACACCTTCATGCCCCGGTGAGTGCAGGAGTTGAGAAAGATGTGTACTTTGTCCTGGCGGTCACGGCAGAGAATCACCGATTCTTCGCCCATGGACGATACGAAGTAATCACCTGGCTTGGCTACCTGGCTTTCGTGGCCGACGAAGAGCCACGCTTGGGCAAAAACCTGTTCCTGTTCTTGCCGGTAGATGTCGTCGTTGACGAATATCTCCCGGCTGATGAGGCCGGCATCGATATCGACGAGCTTACTGAGTGCGCCTGGCTTGGTCCCTGGCTTGGTCTTAGTGGCCATGGTCTTCGCTCTCCAAGGGGCAGGACTCGGATAAGGAAGTTACACGCGAACGGTTGATCAGTAATGGACAGGAAAATGCTTCACGATAGTATACCGCAACTGCGGACCCAACTGCCATGAGAGCGGAGTGTGGTACGGGCTGTTCTGGGGCTCGGTCAAAAAGAGACCTGGCGGTCAAAGAAAAAGACCCGTCCTCCCAAAGAAGTCGAGGCTTCTTTGGGAGGACGGGGCGGACGCGCGCGGAGTCGAGGCAAGACCCGCTCGCTAAACTGGAGGTGAAACGGGAGGGGCCGAGGAACCCCTCTCGTTAGTTCGTTTCGTTAAACCGTGTCGTCCTCGGAAGGGAACTCGAGGTTGGTGATGGTCTTGATCAGGGAGTCGTAGTCGTCTACGCTCGGGAACTCGAGGTTGGTTACGGTCTTGATGCTAGGAACCAGGGAGTCGTAGTCATCGACGCTGGGGAACTCAAGGTTGGTCACAGTCTTGATGCTAGGAACCAAGGAGTCGTAGTCATCGACGTTCGGGAACTCTAGGTTGGTTACGGTGATCGAAGAAGCGGCTTCCGTCTCGGTTGCCGGCCGGGCCAATTCGTCTGCGGAAGCGGACCCGGGAAGCATGAACGATACCGCCATCATGCCGCCGATGAAGAGTCCTGCCATTGCTATGGTGTTTTTTCGAATGATGCCCTGGATGTTATTGATGATCGTCATTTTCGTTGTCTCCTCGTTTTTGTTGCCTGCCTCGTTGTTTGCCGGGTTGTTCGCCATTTGGATGTTTGTTGCTGTTGTCATGGTTGCCTCACCTCGGTTTGTTTAACGTGACATCATCGTAGACCGGGGGTAGGGGGCCGCACATGGGGGAGGTTCCTCATCTTTAAAACGGGCGATTTTTGAGGAGGACTAGCGAGCATAGGGAGGTCTCCCTATAGGGGACTGGAGCCAGGCGTGGCGAGGCAATAAAAAATCAGCGGCTTCCGGCTGATTGGACCTGTTGTGGAATCGGGAAAACTTCTAGGGATAGGGAACTTGGGGCGGTTCGGGAGGATATTTGAGGGAGATCTAGGGGAAGTCAGCCGGCTGATTAGTCGGCGACAAGACCGTTACGGCCCGCGTAGGTTGCGGCATCGGTGCGGTTGGCGGTGTCGTCCAAGGCGTCGGTCAAGACCGCCAACTCCGCTTGGCGGCCAATGAATCCCGACCCCTGTGCTTGGCTTGTGGTCAACTACGTACCCCTATTGCCTGATTGAGCACTTGCTACAGCGGAACGGCGGTGTTCTGCTCGATTGGGCAGGTTACAAAAAAAGACGGCCCCGATCTTGCCGGGGCCGTCTTTAATATGCGAGCGATAGGTACGTACTAGACGTCGATGCGGTAGACCCGCGCTGCGACATCATGGAACATGTCGGCCCGTTCTGAAGCCGAGTAGCTCTTGGACCCGCGCTTGAAGGCGTTGTACATGACGTTGTACGAGAAGGACACCTTGTCCACCGGGAAATTGCTCTCGAACATGCAGCGGTTAGGGCCGAACTTGTCGATGCAATAATCCAGGATCGGCGCCATGTCTTTGGCCAGTTCCTCGGAGCCGATGGGCTTTTCGCGGGTGTGCCAGTCGAACCCCACGCTGGGCATTCCGATACCGCCAAGCTTCATGACGATGTTGGGTTGTGCGGCTGCGGCATCGATGCCCTTACGCCAGGTGGCCATCACCTCGTCCTTTTTATTGGCGTAAAAGCCGGTCCCCATTATCCCGCCCACATGGCAGAGGATGATCGTCAGGTTGGGGACTGCCTTGGCCAGTTCGGCCAGTTCTTCCATCTGGGTGAAGTACATCCAGCCTTCCAGGGTGTGTCCCATGTCGGCCAATATCTTGGCTCCGGCACGGAAGTTGTCACTGGACATCTGGCCTTTGATCTTGTGGGCGGCCGTGTTGCCAACCTCGGGGTTGTCGTCCCAGGTGACGGTGTGGCGGATGCCGCGGAATCGGTTAGGGCTGGCTGCCTGCAAAGCCTCCAACACGGGTTTCACGCCGTCGCCCAGGTTCAGGTTGGCGTGTCCGACGATGCTAGCTGCGGCGCGGCCCGGTCCGTACAGACCGGTGGCGCTGGCAGCAGCCAAACCTTGGACGAATTCGACTTCGCCCACCGGCTTCATCTCTTCCGGTCCGTCGATCCTGTACATGGAACGGGCTTCAACGAACACGGTTGAACGGACGTTGTGACCGCTGTTCATATCATCGGCCAACTCATGGAGCAGGTACCGGTGGAACGGGATGCGCTCCATCCGGTAGTCCCAGAAGTGGTGGTGTGGGTCGCAGATGGGTAGGTCGGGCTCCAGGGTTTCCTCGGTGGTTAACGCGAGCCAGTCATTGCCTCCATAGGGCATGATGGCGCCTCCAAATTATCGATTTTTTGACGCCCCGATAATAACACGCGCGGGGGTGTCTTCTATATAACCATCACAGAACCATCCCTAGGACCCGTCTTGAAGACTGATCAAGGCCGGGTATAATTGCGGCGGCGAGTCACAAAGACGACCCAAAATTACGGTCCAAAGGCACTGAGGGAATGATGGCTGGTAAAGGACGCTCGATACACGTAGAAGGGATCAAACACGGCGCGCCCATCCCGTTCGGCGCCCGCGTGGGCAACATGATCTTCTCCAGCGGCATCATGGGCGCGGACCCTGCCACCGGCAAAATACCTGAGGACCTTGAGAGTCAGTGCGTGTTCGCTTTCGCCAATATGAAGACCATGCTGGAGAACGCTGGCGCGACAACCAAGAACGTCGGCAGCATCAAGGTCTATATGAAAGACCGCTCCCAGCGTGAGGCGGTCAATC
>CAVOAA010000209.1:0-5047 GCA_963693555.1 Dehalococcoidia bacterium
AGAGTCTTCGTAGTTGACCCAAAGACCGGGCTGATCGACGAAGTACTGCTGGCGTGCGCGGCTCTGCTAGCCGGGAACCCAGTACCGGTGATGGTTACGACAGTTCCAGGAGGACCACTGTCGGGGGTGATCGTTACCGAACGTCCCGTAACATCGACGGTCGCGGTAGCACTGACGCCATCGGTGCCAGCGAGGTTGTCGGTAACCTTGACTTGGTTGACGCCCGACGTGGCGCCACTGGGAATCAGGATCTTGATCGAGAAGTCGTCCAAATCTCCGTCGGCGTCCTTGTCAACGTGGGCTTTGCTAGCGACCGCGGTGACCAATTGGCCCGACGTGAGCGCGGTACCGCCGAACGATATTTTCGTCTCGTCCAGGACGTTATTGCCAGCGGTGAAGTTCTTACCTGTGAGGGTAATGGTGTCACCGGCTTTACCGGACGTGGTCACGGTAAGCTCCGGTTTAAGCGTAACGCTCCCAGCGGACGTCGCTGTGAGACCGGCGCCGTCGGTAGCCGTGATAGTGGTACCGGAAGTCTTTTTGGTACCGGTGATGACTGCCTTCCTATCACTGCCTACTACGGCGGAACCGGAGGCCGATCCGCTTAAGGTGACCCTGAGGTCGGGGGTGAATCCACCGACTGTTACGGTGATTGTACTGGCCTCAACCACTGTTTTATCGGTAGCACACGTGGGAGAGCAGGAAATCGTCCGGTTGAAGGACTCTACTGTTTGGATATTACTGTAAACGGTTTGACCGCTGGTCTTGACCTTACCCGCGGAGTTTGCGGATAGGCTGCCAGCGGCACCGCTCGCGGGCGGGTTCAGAATCCCAGCGAGTTGGCTGAACAACACTTTGACAAGGTCGCCTGAGGCGATCTCACTGCCGCTGGGGATAACAGCTCCGGCAGCCGTCGTTCCAGGCACAGTCAACGTGACAGTTGTCGAAGTGACGGTCGGGTCAGATGTCAGCGGGTAATACACGTATGTACCGTTCGAGGCCACATCCGAACCTACTGAAATTCTAGACTTATCGATGGTCGACGGCAGCACGACGCCGGTCGGGAAGACGATTGTGATCGTTCCCGAGCCCGCGACCAAAGCAGCGGAAACACCGAAGGTTACGTCCCATGATGTCTGACTGTTTACGCTCGAACTCCCTGGCACGAAGTCGAGTGCGTGGACGTTCGTACTTAAGGTGTTGTGGTCTGCACGCACTTGCGATGTAGAAAACATACCCAGGGCAAACATCGTCGCTACGACGGCGATTGCCATAAGCAGTGCGAACCCAAAAGATGTTCCTATTTTAGTGTTCATTTACTCCTATCTCCTTGTTCTGTGTACCTGAAGCGAAGATTGATTCCGTGATCCTTTACCTTTTGGACTTCGCTTGCATTGGACTTAAGTTACCGCGATTTGCGTTACCGATTAGTTACCTGCCTGCAAGTCCTCCGGGCAAATCGAACCTCTAGTCACATATTCAACCCCCGCGGAAGCTTGGGAATATTAGAGGGATCGACATCCGAAGAAATACAAATAAGGTCACAAAAAGACACAATTACCCCTCGCCTCCTAAAAATTAAATAGATAGACCGAGCTAAATTCTCTCATATTTAGCACTATCAACTTTCGCTTGTCAAGGTACCCAACGAGACTCTAATCAGTAAAAATCACCCCTTGGGGCGATCCTCTGAAAGAGTTTTAAAGCCAGGCCTTGACATAACCGGAAAATGATTCTTCCGGTAAAGCAAACTTTATTGTGGGAGTGCATCCGTTAAAGAGCAAGCCGTCTAACGGGGCAATTTCCGGCCAATCCGGTCCTCAGCCCCAATAATTGCTGAATCCGACGCCAAGGTGACGGGTTTTAGGCGTCTTTGTTGAGATTTGCCAGGAACTCTTCGTTGCTGCCGGACTTGGCCAGCCGTTCCAAAACCCGCTCGGTAGCGTTCACCCCGCCATCGTTGGAGATCAGGCTGATCATTCGCCTGAGCAGCACTATCTGTTTCAATGTTTCTTCGCTGAACAGAAGCTCTTCTCGGCGGGTGCCGCTGCGTACGATGTCTATGGCTGGGAAGTACCGGCGCTCGGCTAACTTCCGGTCTAGGTGGAGCTCCATGTTGCCGGTGCCTTTGAACTCCTCATAGATCACCTCATCCATCCGACTGCCGGTATCAATCAGACAGGTGGCGATGATGGTCAAGCTGCCGCCTTCTTCTATGTTGCGGGCTCCGCCGAAGAATTTCTTGGGCGGGTATAAGGCTGCGGGGTCGATGCCGCCGGAAAGGGTTCTGCCGCTGGTTGGGACGGCCAGGTTATAGGCCCGGGTCAATCTGGTGATACTGTCCAGGAGGATGATGACGTCTTGTCCCATCTCAACCAGGCGTTTGGCCCGCTCCAGGGCGAGCTCGGCCACCCGGCATTGTTCTTCTACGGACTCATCAAAGGTGGAGGCGAATACATCGCCCGACACAGCCCGGCGCATGTCCGTTACTTCTTCGGGTCGCTCACCGATCAGCGCCACGATCAATGTGGCCTCCGGGCAGTTCTGCTGTACCCCGTGCGCGATCTGCTTGAGCATTGTGGTCTTACCGGCCTTGGGCGGCGAGACAATCAGGCCGCGTTGACCCAATCCAATGGGCGCGAACAGGTCGACCATTCTGGTGGATAGTTCGGAGCTCTCTGTTTCCAGTATCACCTGCTTCTCGGGGAAGATCGGTGTCATATGTTCGAAGGTCGGACGGTAACGGCTCTGCACTTGGTCCGTTTCCATTCCGTTGATCAGCTCAACCCGCACCAGCCCAAAGTAGCGCTCTCCCTCTTTGGGAGGACGCACCTGCCCGGTGACGGTGTCGCCGTTCCTTAGGTTGAAGCGTTTTATCTGGGACTGGGAGATGTAGACGTCTCCTGTACCACGATGGGAGGTTACCTGACGCAGGAAGCCGTACCCCTCATCCATGATTTCCAGAATCCCGGTGGCGATCAATGCCTGTTGAGCGGAGACCACTTGGAACAGGCGGCTGAGCAGGTCTTCTTTATGCAGATTAACCAGAGCGGTGGTGTCGCTTAAACCGACATCACTGGCGAGGTCTAGGAGTTCTTCCTTGGACTTAGCCCCCAACTCCGACACATCGAGCATTTTTTGAGTAGTCGCCATGTTCACCTCTAACGGGGGTCATTGATCTTGCGCCGGGCTGCGGGTGGTGCGATGGCTAGTTCCCGGCAGATGCGGGAACGAAGCTTTGCGAATAAGGCCTGGTTGGTCTAATAGACTGTGTTTCTCTATTCGTGGGTCTAATCACCCAATGGCGCTAGATGCAGGTGTTACCGCCGCGCCACTGTGGGTGGATCAGTTGGATTATTTACCTATTTTCTCCCAGTCGGCCTTGAATCGTGCCACTCCGGTGGTAGTGAGCGGGTGTTCGGCCATCTGGGCCAGTATCTTGTAAGGAATGGTCGCTATATGGGCCCCGGCCTGAGCGGCCAGGGTGCAATGAAGGGTGTGGCGGATACTGGCCGCCAGCACCTGGGTTTCTATGTTGTGTTCCTTATATACGGAAACGATGTCTTTGATCAGGTCTATGCCCTCTAGGCCGATGTCATCGAGCCTTCCTATGAAGGGGCTAACTGCGGTGGAGCCGGCCTGGGCGCCTAATATGGCCTGGTTCACCGAGAAACATAGGGTCTGGTTTATCTTGATCCCTTCGCCGGAGAGTACAGAGATCGCTTCGAACCCGTCGATGGTGCTGGGAATCTTCACCCAGGGGTTTGGGATCCAGCCGGCGATGTCGCGGCCTTCTTCGATCATCCCCTTGGCATCCAGCGATATGACTTCAACGGATATGGGACCGTCGACGATGTCCGCTATCTCCCGGACGGCTGCCTTATAACTCTCGGCGTTTCCGATGCCTTCAGCGGATGCCAAAGACGGGTTGGTGGTTACGCCACTTATGACACCCAAGCGGGCGCCGTCTCGTATCTCCTGAATATTGGCCGTGTCCAAGAAGAGCTTCAAGATGTCACCGCCACTGCAGGATTTTGTTCGGATGGGCCGTTATTAAATAGAAGGGCCATGTATGGGTCCGTTAAAGGGTTTTCAATCAAAGAATTTTCGATCATTGGCAAGGCACGTACTTGGGCCGGTTGCCAGTTGATCAATGGTTGTGGTTTGTTTGGTGGTTTGAAGAAAGACTGATGCATGGAATGGCCTGGCTAGTTGGAGTTAAGGTCCAGGGGCAAGGGCCGCTGGACGCCCTCGCGGATGGTCTCTTTGGCCGCCCCGATGAATTGGCTGAACAACGGGTGGGGCCGGTTGGGCCGAGATTTGAACTCTGGGTGATATTGGGTCCCGACCATGAACGGGTGGTCGGTGACCTCTCCGGTCTCAACCAGGTTTCCGTCTGGAGAAAGACCGCCGACGATCAGGCCGGAATTTTCCAACGATTCCCGGTAGCTATTATTAAGTTCAAAGCGGTGGCGGTGCCGTTCCATTATCTCGTCGGCGCCGTAAGCCGCCTTGGTCAAAGTCTGGTTCTGGGGGTGGCAGGGGTAGTCGCCCAAGCGCATCGTGCCGCCCTTGCTGGAAATGCCCTCTTGGTCGGGCATTATGTGCACTACGGGGTTTGCCGTCTCCGGCACCAATTCCTCAGAGTTGGCATCTTTTATACCCAGAACGTTTCTGGCCCATTCAATGACCATCACCTGCAACCCAAGGCAGAGGCCCAGGTATGGCACTTTATGTTCCCTGGAATAGCGCACCGTCTCAATCATTCCCTCGACGCCGCGGGGGCCGAATCCCCCGGGGACCACTATCCCGCAGACATTGGCCAGATGGACGTCCGGCCCGTCTCGTTCGATGTCTTCAGAATGGACCCACTGGAGATCAATATCTCTGATGTGCGTCAGTCCTGCATGCCGCAGGGCCTCGCGGACCGAAATATACGCATCAGGATATTCAACGTATTTTCCCACCAGGGCGATGGATATCTTCTCTTTTGGCTCGTTCATGCGATCGACCATGGCCGACCACTCCGTTAGGTCTTTGGATTTAC
>CAVOAA010000210.1:0-4983 GCA_963693555.1 Dehalococcoidia bacterium
TCTATATCGCGGCCACCCTCACCCAGGCGACTCAGGAATTTGTTGCCGGGTCGGGTCACCCATTGTTGATCGGTGTGGTTCTGGATACCAAGGATGCCGTTGCTTTGTGCCACAACATGGTCGACCTGGCGAAGACCAAGGGTCAGACCATGACCATGAACCAGATACCCTTCTTCCGGTATTTCTACGTGGCAGAGACGGAAGAAGAGGCTAGGGCTGATTCCAAACCGGCGCTGGACTGGAACCTGGACATGCTCCAGTGGCGGCGCACCTTCGATACCGGCAGCGAGGTTTGGGACAAGATTGACGACTTTAGGAAGACCCGCACTGAACTCCCGCCCAGCTATGATTACTTGGTTGAGAACCGGGCCTTCATCGGCAACCCGGACCAGGTCATAGCCAAGATACAGGGCTTGAGAGACGAGGGCATCGAATACTTCGGCTGCAACTTCTCGTTCGGCGGCATGCCCCAGGACAAAGTATTGAAGTCCATGCGGCTATTCGCCAAAGAAGTGATGCCTGCGTTCAAGTAGGCGTCGGGTGGTTTTCGGGGATTAGACCTCAGGACCGGTACCTCGGCTGGTATACCACAAAGCCAATATTTCAACATGGCTGGGCTGAACTCGATAGTAGAGAAAATAGCGGAGCCGGGCCAGGTATACCCGACGCACGCCCACCAGTGAGACGTTGGTTGTGGCAGCACCGATCTCGGGCTGTTGGGAGATTAAATCAAAAGCCTGACGTAGGTCCTCGACGAATACCAACGGTGCTGAAGTCGGGTTGGTCGTCCACCAGTTCGCTGCCTCTTCGATCTGCAGCGAGGCGCTTGCGACGACCCTTATGGCTAACACGGGTCAGATTACGAGATGTTCTTGATGACATCATCGCCATCGACTAGGTCATCGTTGTCGGCTTCGGCGATGGCAAGAAGAAGGGCCGCCTCGTCATCAGCATCGAGCGTAAAAGTATGCTCGTCTGAGACCAAGACAGTGACCGTAGAGCCCTCATCGAGAGGGTCTCCTTCGACGATAACGTGCCCATCCACGACTTTGCCTTTTGTGATTCGCGTATGTCGATTTTACCCCGTATTGGCCTGGTCTTGTCTAAGGATGGGCCGGTAGACGCTCGCCGTGGAAGCCAGCGCGGTCTGCAAAGAATGTTCCCGGCTCGGGGTAGACCTGGGTGTAGAGCCCACGGGTCCGGGTTTTGATGGTCTTGTTGACCCGCAGATAAAGCTCGGTGGGGTGGGCGTTCTGGTCCTTGTACATCTCGCTCTCAAGCGGGCTGCCGTCTTCCAACTCCCAGATGCAGAGGTACTGTAGTGCGTTGCTGTTCGCATCGCCTTCCAGCTTGAACCTGCGGGCGGAAACATAGCCGGGTATAGCCATCCTCTCGGGCAGGTGCTGCTCGTTGTACCACTCGTTGAACTCTGCGTCGTCGGCTGCGTCCACTTCCATGGTCACCACCAACACCGTGGTGCCGATGTGCTTCGAGGGTTCGTTGCCGTTCTTCTGGGTCATTTTTCTCACCGCGATTTCAAGAATCGGAAGCCAATTGAGGCACCGTATCCACCCATCAAAACGGGACTGAATACGCAGGCGGCCGCCGCTTGCGAGAGGGTGGTGGGGTAGTATAGCATTGGGCGTGGTTTTCCCGGCTTCGGATTGGTATTTTCTGAGACTCGCGTAGGGGATGGTATGAACCAGAAGGTCCGCCTAAAGGTCAACGGCACTGACCATGAACTCGACATCCCGGCCCGGCGCCTGCTGGTTGATTGCATCCGGTATGACATTGGCCTCACCGGCACCAAAGAGAGCTGCAGCGTTGGCGTTTGCGGCGCTTGCGCGGTGTTGGTAGACGGCGAGATGTACGCCTCCTGCATCACCCTGGCTGCCGCGGTGGATGGCTCTGAGATCACGACCATCGAGGGTATCGCCGAGAACGGCAACCTCCACCCCATACAGCAGGCGTTCATCGACCACGGCGGTTTCCAATGCGGCATCTGCACCCCCGGCCAGGTCATCGCGGCAAAGTCGCTGTTGGAAGAGAACCCCAAGCCCACTGAAGACGAGATCAAAGAATATATGATGGGCAACCTGTGCCGCTGCACCGGTTACTACGGCATCCTGAACTCCATCGCAGCCGCTGCCGAGAAGATGGATACGGCAGCAGGGAGCGGCGGATGATCGATTTCGAATACCACGCACCGACAAGTCTCGACCAGGTTTTTGAACTCCTGGAAAAGCATGGCGACGATGCCCGTTTGATGGCCGGCGGCACCGCTCTGGTCATCCAGATGAAGCAACGGCTGTCTCAGCCTGGTCATGTCATCGGGCTGCGGAAGGTGGGCGACCTGAACACCATCGAATGGACAACCGGCGGCCTCCGGATCGGCGCCCTCTGCACCCAACGTCAGATAGAGCAAAGCATCCTGATCGGAGAAGACCTGCCGCTGCTTGCCGACACCTTCCGTAAGGTGGCGACGCCTCGGATACGCAACATGGCCACCATCGGCGGGGGGCTGGTCAACGGCGACCCGAACCAGGACCCGCCCCCGGCGCTGATCGCCCTGGGTGCGTCTGCTGTGATGACGTCTAAGAGTAGCGAGAGGGTAGTGGCTGTCGAAGACTTGTTCATCGACTACTACGAGACCGACGTCCAGCCCGGCGAGATACTGACCAGCGTATTGGTCCCAAAGGCCCCGGCCGGCTCGGGTTCGGTCTATCTGAAATTCCTGCCCCGCACGGCCGATGACTACGGCACCGTATGTGTGGCGGCAGTGGTGTCCAAGGAACAGGACGGCACTTGCAAAGATATCCGCATCGTTCTTGGCGCAGCGGGTGTTACGCCCATCCGGGCCAAAGAGTCTGAAGACGCCTTGCGTGGTAAGCCACTGACCGACGAGAACATCCGGGCCGCAGCGGCGTTGGTCAAAGACGCCGTCGACCCGCTGGAAGACTTCAGGGGGTCCGCCGAGTACAAGACTGATATGGCCGAGGTCTTCGCTCGCCGCGCGGTCGAGCAGGCCATGGCTTTGATACCGGCCGGAACCTAGCCCGATTGAAGATCGAGATCGTGTCGGTTGTTCCGGCCAGCCGCGACGCCACCTGGGCGTTGGTCATGGACATCCCAAAGGCGGCGTCCTGCATACCGGGGATCAAAGATGTCACCCCCGACGGCGAGGGCCGGTACCAGGCCACGTTACAAGCCAGGGTCGGGCCGATGGGCATGACCCTGAGTGGACTGATCACCGTCATTTCTCAAGACGCTGAAACTGGTGAGGCCATATTCCTGGTTGAGGCCAATGACCGACGGGTAGGCGGCGGGGTCAAGACCAACATGACGATGAGGGTGACCGCCAATTCGCCGGACGAGACCGAACTGGAGATCGTGGCCGACACTACTTTTATGGGCCGGTTGGGTGAACTGGGCCAGCCCATCATCCGTCGGAAAGCCCGGAACACCCTGGAAGAGTTTTCCAAGAACCTGAACAAATTGATGGCCTCGGAACAATAACCTGAAGGGCCTCATAGTCTCCGGTCGTTACTAAGACCCCTCGGTCCCACAATCCCATTTTGGCCGCCCCGTTAGCCTAGTTTCGTTGACACAAAAATCCGGTGGTTCCTATACTGTTGTGTAACGCTTTTTGTTAAGTCCTTTGGTAAACCCTTAGGATTTGGCGGCGAGGACCATCCTGATTTAGAGGCTCGGTCTATCTGAGACGGCCGGGGAAAGCCTGTGTGCGGTATCGTTGGGTATGTCGGCGGGCAGGACGCTTGGCCCATCATCTATGAGGGGCTGAAGCGGCTTGAGTACCGTGGCTACGACAGCGCCGGGATAGCCATCGTCGATAATCAGGGTGACATCCAATTGCGCAAGACCGTTGGCAAGGTCAACGGGCTAGACGGCGAAGGCGAACAGGCCCACCCCCGCGGCTCCGTAGGCCTTGGCCACACTCGCTGGGCCACCCACGGACGGCCCTCCCACGAAAATGCTCATCCCCATCTCGACTGTCAGCAGCGCATCGCCGTGGTCCACAACGGTATCGTTGAGAACTACATGGAACTGAAGCGCCGGTTGATGGACTCCGGTCATACATTCGAATCACAGACCGACACCGAGGTCCTCACCCATCTGGTGGAAGAGGGCATGGACCGGGGTCTCAACTTCCAAGAGGCTTTCAGGCGCATGGGCCGCATGGTGAAGGGCTCCCAGGCCATCTCAGCAGTGCTCCAAGGCGAAGACGCCGAGATCTGCGCCCTGCGCTTGGGACACGCCGGCGGCATAGTGGTTGCCCAGGCAGACGGACAGGCGATAATCGGTAGCGATCTGCCGGCGTTGCTCCCCCTCCTGAAGAGCGAGTCCAACATGGGCCAGGTGGGCTTTTTGGAAACCGGCGAGATGGTTGTGATCACCCGGGACCAGGTCGAGTACCAAGACCTGGAAGGGAACCACATAGACAAGCAACCCCGCATGGTCTCCCAAGAAGAAGTGCTGGTCGACAAAGCGGGATACCAGCATTTCATGTTGAAAGAGATCATGGAGCAGCCACAGGCCGTGGCCAGCGCCATGCGGGAACGGGTCAATTTTGATACTGGCCGGGTGGAACTGCCTGATTTCCCACTCTCGGTTCAGGAGATCGCCGAACTTGACCGGGTCATGCTCATCGGCTGCGGCACCAGCTTGAATGCTGCCCACGTCGGCCGCCATCTGGTGGAAAAATACGGCGGTCTGCCGGCAGAAGCCGAGAGTGCTTCCGAGTTCCGGTACCGCGACCCCTACATCGGCCCCCGAACGCTGGTTGTGTCCATCGGCCAGTCCGGCGAGACGGCAGACACGGTTGCCGCCATGCAGATGGTCAAAGACAAGGGCGCGAAACTGATAACAATCTGCAACGCCGAAGGCAGCCAGGCTTCCCGGATCGCAGACGGGTCGCTCTACATGCGGGCCGGGATCGAGATCGGGGTGGCCAGTACTAAGACA
>CAVOAA010000211.1:0-4962 GCA_963693555.1 Dehalococcoidia bacterium
GGCAGTCGGACCTGGCATATCGGTGTTGTACGCAACCTACGGAGAGCTCATCATCGAGCGTGCGGGCCGGATCAATCTCGGCACGGAAGGCTCCATGCTGATGGGGGCGTGCTTCGGATTCATCATCACCGTGGAAACGGGCTCCGCGTCGGCGGGCGTGCTGGCCGGAATGGTCGCTGGCGCCGGGCTGAGCCTGGTCCTGGCCTACCTGGTCATCTACCGGGATACCAACCAATTGGCCACCGGGTTCGCACTGACCCTCTTCGGAGCGGGGATAACCGCCTATGCCGGTAGAGATTACGTTGACCGCACGATCGGCGGGCTGAACCCTATCGCCATACCGTTTCTCTCCAAAATCCCGGAGGTTGGCCAAGCGCTATTCCAGCAGGACATCTTGGCCTACATCGCGTATGCGTTGGGACCGGTCCTCTGGGTCGGCCTGCACTACACCCGCATAGGTCTGAGCTTGCGAGCGGTGGGCGAAAGCATCGACGTCGCCTTTGCTGCCGGACGAAACCCGCAGGTGATACAGATCGCGGCGATAGCCTTCGGCGGAGCATTGGCCGGTCTGGGCGGCGCTCAACTCTCACTGGGGCTGACTCACACCTGGTCTGAAGGCATGACGGTGGGTCGGGGCTTTGTTGCCGTGGGGCTGGTGATCTTTGGCATGTGGTCGCCGCTTCGGGCCATGGTCGGAGCCTTCTTGTTTGGCGGAGCTATCGGTCTGCAGCTACAACTCCAGACCGTGGGCGCTCCAGTATCGCCGTTTATTCTGGATATGCTCCCTTATTTGATCATCCTGTTCGTAATGGCCATCTGGAGCCAGGCCGCCGCCCGGGCGATGCCTGAGGGGCTCAAGGGAGTTCTAAGGGCGACATCATGATAGGCAACCCGCAAATATCAGATCAGGTACGGCATGAAAATCAGAGAGATTCTCTGGTCATGTTCAATATAGGTGTGCCCGTTAAGACCGTCCGGGACGCTCCGGGCCACCAAGGCGAGTTCCAAATTACCAGGAGGAAAAGGATTGTTTAACCGGATCAAGCAACTACCAACGCAGTCTCATCGGATTCTGATTGGCGCATTTATGCTGCTGGCGATCGTAGCATTAGCAGCCTGTGGGAGTGATGACCCAACCGCAGCCCCGCAATCGACCAGCGCCCCGCAGCCAACTGCAGTGCCGTCAACTGGCGGAGGCACACCTCTCCAAGTTACAGGCACCAACCCTTCCACGGCTGACCTGGCCGGAGGGTCCACCGAAGTGTTCCTTCAAGGTTTCAAAGATGCGATAGCAGGAAGTGAGTTCCGGTCGACATCGGAATTCGCCGCCGCCGCCGAACCCTTGGCCGCCGGCGAGAAGCTCAAGATTGGCTTCATCTTCGTCGGTTCACAGAAGGACTTAGGCTACAACCAGGCCGCCGCGGAAGGCAGCCAATACCTGGAGACCGTGTTTGATGACATTGAAATCATCCGGTCGGAGAACATCCCTGAGACAGCCGATGTCCAGGCGGTGGAAGAGCAGATGATCCGCGACGGCGCCAAGATCATCTTCGCCACCAGCTACGGGTATTCCGGCCCGACCAAGGGAATCATCGAGAAGCACCCCGAAGTCATGTTCCTACACATGGGTGACGTAGAAAACTTCGAGAACTACGGCGCTTTCTTTGGCAACATCTGGCAGTTGGAATACGCCGCCGGCCAGGTGGCAGGCAACACCAGCAAGACGGGGAAACTCGGTTTCATAGCCGCGTTCCCCATCCCGCAGACACTGTTGAACGTGAACGCTTTCCACCTGGGAGCGCAATCGGTCAACCCGGACATCGAGACCACTTTTGTGCTGACCAGCAGCTGGTGCGACCCGGCCAAACAGGCCACCGCCGTACAGGCCATGGTTGACGCTGGCGTGGACGTTCTCACCCAACACCAGGACTGCACCAAGACCATCGTCGAAGCCGCCGAAAGAGCGGGCATCTACGTGTCCGGCTATCACCAGGACGCCAGCCCGGCCGCTCCCAACGCCTGGCTGACCGGCGCTGCTTGGAACTGGGGTCCGGTCTACGCTGAGATCGTAGCCGAGATTCGCCAGGGCACCTACAAGAGCTCGGTCATGTTCCAGGGACTGGATGCCGGATGGGTCAAGTTGTCTCCCTTCGGAGATTTCCTACCCGAGGACGTGAAACAGGCCGCTCTGGATACCGTGGAGCTGCTACGGACTGGAAACTTCCAGCCCTTCACCGGCCCGATCACCGACCAGGATGGCAACATCCAGATCGCTGCCGGGGCTGTACCGACCGATGCCGAACTGCAGGGCACAGGCTACCTGCTCCAGGGCATCATCGGCCGCACCAACTAGCGAATCTGGCATAATCACAACCAAGATTTAACTTTGAGGCAAACCCGGAATTTCCGGGTTTGCCTCACGTTCTGAGGAGTGCACCGTGGGCATCACAGTTACTGCCGACCCGTACGAATGGCCCTACGACGGCGACATCGTTCCTCGTCACACGGCCCTGCTCCTTATAGATTGGCAACAAGACTTCTGCGGGCCTGGCGGCTACGTGGACACCATGGGTTACGACATATCCATGACCCGGCGTGGGGTCGAGCCGACCCTCAGCGTCCTTGAAGCCTGCCGCCGCATACCGGATTTCACCATCATCCATACTCGGGAAGGCCATAAACCAGACCTCTCCGACTGCCCGCCCAATAAGCTCTGGCGCTCCAAACAGATCGGCGCCGGCATCGGCGACGCCGGACCCTGCGGCCGTATATTAGTCAGAGGAGAGCCCGGTTGGGAGATCATCGAAGAGCTGGCTCCGCTGGAAAACGAGCCGGTGATAGACAAACCAACCAAGGGCGCTTTCACCGCAACCGACTTGGACCTGGTGCTGAAGAACCGGGGTGTTACCCACATCGTGTTCACCGGTATCACCACTGATGTGTGCGTGCATACAACCATGCGCGAGGCGAATGACCGTGGCTACGAGTGCCTGTTGTTGGAAGACTGCACCGGCGCAACCGACGAGGGTAACTATCTCGCCGCTCTACAGATGGTCAAGATGCAGGGCGGGGTGTTCGGGTCGGTGGCCAATTCCAAGGATTTTCTTACGGCGATCAGCCCGTTGATTTAACCATCACTTAGATTTGGGAGGCCCATGGATACCCGTTCCAGCTTTCGGCAGGCGGTCCAAGACGCACACGGATACAAATCAGACGCCGTAGACCGGAGACCAGCTTTCATCTCCAGCGTCGACCGCATGACCAAGAATCAGAGGCGTGATGTGAAAGCATTGCCGCCTACCTCGCGCACTGCCCGCCACGGACCCGTGTCCGAGGCTGCCCGTCTGATGGCCGACGGTTCCACTTCAGCCGTGGAGCAGATTCAAAAATCTTTGGAGATCATTGGACGCCTTCAGCCGGAGCTGAACGCCTTTGCCCACATCGACTCCGAAGCATCACTGTTGGGGCAAGCCCGGGCATTGGACGCCGAGCGCGCCGCTGGCCACACCAGAAGCCCTCTGCACGGGATTCCGGTGTCTATAAAGGACATAATTCACGTGAAAGGCATGCCCACCAGTTCCGGCTCCAAGGTGATGGACGGCTTCATGCCTGAAGACGACGCCACCGCCGTCCGTTTGTTGCGAGAAGCTGGTGCGGTCATCGTCGGGAAAGCCCACACCCATGAATTCGCCTTGGGCGTCACCACGCCGCAGAGCCGAAACCCTTGGGACACCAGCCGCGACCCCGGGGGCTCCAGCGGCGGCTCGGCCATCTCAGTTATCACCGGAATGAGCCTCTTGAGCGTGGGGACCGATACCCGAGCTTCCATCAGGGTGCCGGCCTCGCTGTGCGGGACGTTGGGCTACAAACCGACCTATGGCCTGGCCTCTACCGATGGCATCGTCACATTGTCCTGGAGCATGGACCACACCGGTCTGATGGGCAGCACCAGCGAGGATGTCGCAATCTTGATGAACGTCCTGCAGGGAGTAGACCCCAGCGATCCCGGGACGCTGGACCGGCCCAACGACGACTACACCAGCTACCTGTTCAAAGACGTCACAAGATTTCGCGTGGGGCTGGTGGTTGAGGCACTGGACGGCGCTGACCCGGAAACGCTTAAAACGTTCGACACCTGTGTTGAGACTCTCAAATCACTGGGAGTCGAGGTTGCCGAGACCAGTATGCCGTCGGCCGATGACTTCCGGCTGTGCAACAACCTGGGCCTGATAATCAGCCGGGTTGAAGCCGCCTCCTACCACACGGCATTCCCCGACGCCGGGCCCAAGTACATCACCCAGGTATTTGAGCAACTGGACGAAGCATCAAAGGTGCTGGCAGTCGACTATATCAACGCCCAAAGGTATCGGTCGGAATTCCGGGAACGAATGCTGGCCGAGCTACAAGGCTTCGATGCGTTCATCATGCCCACGACCCTCGTACCGGCAGTCAAAGCCGAAGAGACCGAACAATATCTGACCATTCTCTCCAAGAACTGCATCCCCTGGAGCATGATCGGCTTCCCCACTCTGTCGGTGCCGGCCGGTCTGACTTCCGGCGGTCTGCCGGTGGGAGCCCAATTGGTGGCTGCTCCCTTCGACGACGGGATCATACTGGCTCTGGCTTCTGCTTTGGAATCTGCCACTGAAGAACTGAGGCCCTAGGCGGGGAATATGGCTGCAATCAGCAGGATGGCCGACATAAGCGCGCCCCCGTCGATAAGACAGATCGGCGTGAAAGCCCAACGGTACCTAACCTCGCCAGGATTCTCCGGGCGGGTGATCGTTGCCGGACGCTCGACCGTTTTTATTACCATCGACGACGGTGAACTTCTGGCTGGGTGCCCGATGGACGCGCAACCGCATCCCCGTTCCTTTCTAACGGACCTTGATCTCTCGTCCCTCCAAGAAGGTCTCCGTACCTGGATCGAGGACGGCGAGCTACGGTTCAGTAACGGAATTT
>CAVOAA010000212.1:0-4957 GCA_963693555.1 Dehalococcoidia bacterium
ATGGACTTTGCTCCGCCGGCTGGTCCTATGGCGGTCGCTCCGTTTTTGCCCTCCACGAAGATACAATGGCTGGGCGCTCCAGTAGGGTGGCCGGGTGACGTACCTCATCCAGTCCCCATCAGAGCAGTGTTTGTCGTCACGCAAGGTGTAGTCGAAGTCACGGTCAGTGACGGCGACGTAAGACGTTTTCCGGCTGGCGCCGTGGCTCTTTTTGAAGACACTTGGGGAAAAGGCCACAGTTCCGAGGTCATCGGGGAAATTGATGCAGTTGCCTTGGTGATTTCGGTTCCCGAATCGGAAACTGTGAGTTGATGAACGGAAACCTACCCCGGCTATAGAACCGTAACCAGTTCCGGCAGACCATCTTCCATCCTCCACCCAAACTCGCGCCCGAACTGGTAGGTCAGCCCGTAGCGCACCAGTTCCATGTCTACCGGCTGGCCTAGGATGGCCGCCATTGAGGTTACGGGCCGGTCTGCGATTCCGCAGGGGATGATGTTCTGGTAGTAGGCGAGGTCGGTGTTCACGTTTAGGGCGAAGCCGTGGAAGGCGATGCCCCGGCTGATCTTCACGCCGATGGCCGCGATCTTGCCTTGGTCCGTCCAGACACCGGTGTTGCCGGACTCGCAGTTGGCGGTGATGCCCATATCAGCCAGCGTGGCGATGACCACCTGCTCCAGCGCCCGCACGTACTTCACCGGCCCGCCCCAGTCCCTCAGGTTCACAATGGGGTAGACCACCAATTGCCCTGGTCCGTGGTAGGTCACCTGGCCGCCCCGGTCGGTCTCGTAGACGGTGATGCCCTTGGCTGCCAGTTCTTTCTCAGGCAGCAGAACGTCCGACTCTTTGCTCAGACGGCCCTTGGTGTAGACGTGGGGGTGCTCCAACATGAGCATGGTGTTGGGTTCTTGGCCCGAAAGCACCTTTTCCACCAGCGACAGTTGCAGTTCGCGGGCTTCCAGGTAATCCATGTTGCCGAGCCAAATGGTGCGGCAGATGTTCGGGGGAGGCATGGTGGAATCGAACTTCCTACAGATGGTTTAGGTCAATACCCGTTGGTGGTGAGCTCATCCTGAGTTCGTACTTGGTGAGCTCCGTCGAACCATGACTGCGCCAGACCATGGTCCTTCGACGGGCTCAGGATTAGCGGAGAGGTGAGCACTTCTTCTTGATTGATGGCGGTGAGCACATCCTCCCGACTGTTCGTGGTGAACACATCCGCCCGTCCGTACTTGGTGAGCACATCCTCCCGACCGTTCGTGGTGAGCTCCGTCGAACCATGACTGCGCCAGACCATGGCCCTTCGAGACCCTCAGGACGAACGGAGGGCCGCAACGGTTCTCTCCGGAACTTGGTGACAGCAGCCTAGTAGATGGACGTGCCGGGGGCCATTTTCTGCAGCTTGTTCTTCACCGCCGATATGAAACCGCTGGCCTCGGCGCCGTCGTTGATGCGGTGGTCGAAGGACAGGCACAGGTTCATCATCGACCGGATGGCGATGGCATCGTCGATCACAACGGCCCGCTTCTGGATGGTCTCGGTGGTCAGTATCCCGGCCTGGGGGTAGTTGATGATCGGCCCGGAGACGTAGGAGCCCAAAGCGCCGGTGTTATTCAGGGTGAACGTGCCGCCTTGGACGTCGTCGAGGGTCAGCTTCTTGGTCCTAGCCCGCTCCGCCAGGTTGATGGCCCCTGCGGCCAGTCCGGCGATGCTGAATTGGTCGGCGTTGTGGAGCACGGGGACGATCAGTCCATCGGGCGCAGCCACGGCCAACCCCAGGTTGATCCGGTTCTTGAGGGTGATCTTATCGCCGCCCCAGGTGGCGTTCATGGTGGGGAACTCTCTCAGAGCTTCCACCACCGCTTTGATGACGAAGGGCAGATAGGTGAGAGACCCACCCTGGTTCTGCTCGTACTCGGTCCGGATGGAAGCGCGGAGGGCGACCAGTCCGGTCACGTCCACTTCCACGGTGGTCCAGGCGTGGGGTATCTCGGTCACACTGCGGACCATTGCATCGGCGATTATGCGCCGGATCGGACTCACCGGAACGTGGGTCTCGTCGCCATTGGCGGTGGTATCGCCCGCAAGTTGGCGTGTCGGCGCAGTCGCTGCCGGAGAAGACACTGCCGGAGCCTGGGCCGCACCGCTTTCGATGAACTTGAGGACGTCGTCCCTGGTTATACGCCCACCCAGGCCGGTGCCAGGGATACGCGAAACGTCTATCGAGTGTTCCTGGGCCAAGCGTCGCACGGCTGGTGAGAGGCGGGTCTGTCCGGATGGCGGCTGGGCTACCGCAGCAGCAGGCGTCGTTGCCACCGGTGCGGGTGCTGCCGCCGGTGCTCGGCGGGCCGGGGGCTTGGCTGGTGCTCCGGTCGGTTCTGCCAGTTCTACCGCGGCTCCGCCGGTCGGTCCAACCGGGGTTACGTCACGCAGAAGATAGCCAGCGGTGCCCGGCGATTCAGGAGCGGCAGCCGGGGCTGACTCTGCAGTTTCGATCTCAACAGACGCTGTTTCTGGCTCGGCGCCTTCGGGGCTGTCCGCGGTCGCCACCTCGGCGATGGGCGCGCCCATGGGCAGGGTTTCGCCCTCTTCGGCCAGCAGCTTTACCAACGAGCCTTCGACTGGCGAGGGTACTTCCATCGTCACTTTGTCGGTGATGATCTCGACCAGCGGCTCATAACGCTTAACTTTATCGCCCGGTTTCTTGAGCCATTTGCCAATGGTCCCTTCGACAACCGATTCGCCGACGTGGGGTAGTTCTATGGTTACTGACATTAGTTAGTCCGTATCACCTAGTAGGCGGCCAGTTTGCGTAGGCCGTCTGCGATCTTCTCCGGGGAGGGCATATAGGCGTCTTCCAGGGTCTGGGCAAAGGGCATGGTGGGGACATCCGGCCCACAGATTCTCATGACAGGCGCGTCCAGATACTCAAAGGCCTGTTCGACGGCCACGGCTGCTACTTCAGCGCCCACGCCGCCGGTGATATTGTCCTCGTGCACTATGGCCAGTTTGCCCGTCTTTTTCACCGAATCAAGGATGGTCTCGGTGTCCAGTGGGGTCAACGTTCGCAGGTCTACCACTTCCACGTCAACGCCCTGAGCGGCCAGATCTTCGGCAGCTTCCAGACAATAATGGAGGGTCAGGCCGTAGGAAACCACCGTGACGTTGCTGCCGACGCGTTTGATGTCGGCCTTGCCGATGGGCAGGGTGTATTCCTCGTCGGGCACCTCGCCGCGCACCAGCCTGTAGGTCTTCTTGTGCTCCAAGAACACCACCGGGTTGTTGTCACGTATGGCCGATTTCAACAGGCCCTTGGCGTCGTAGGGTGTGCCTGGTGCAATCACTTTTAGCCCAGGAGTATGGAAGAAATGGGTCTCCACGTTCTGGGAGTGGAAAAGACCGCCCCTGATACCGCCGCCGTAGGGCATGCGGATGACCATGGGCACCGGCAACGCGCCGTTGGTCCCGTAACAGGTGCGGGCCGCTTCGCCGATCAATTGGTTGACTGACGGCCAGACGAAATCGGAGAACTGGACCTCGGGTATGGGCCGCATACCCCGGAAGGCTGCGCCGAGGGCGATGCCCATGATGGACGCTTCCGCTAGGGGTGCGTCAATGATCCTATCGGCGCCGAACTGCTCGGACAGACCCTGGGTGGCCAGGAAAACACCGCCCCTGATTCCAACATCTTCGCCCATGACAAAGACCTTGGAATCACGGACCATCTCTTCTGTAATGGCTTCCCGGATGGCTTCGATCAAACTCTTAACGGCCAAACTTATTCCTCATTGCGTCCCTAGATCTTCTAAATACCGGTGGGGCGTTCCCTTAAAATCCAGCTGAGCGTTCCCTTAGATTCCAGAGGGGAGTTCCCTAGCGCGAGATTAGGGGCTATACACCGAGTCATGGAGCACCGCTGGGTCGGGTTGGCTTGATGCGTCGGCTAGGTCTGTGGCCTCGTCCGTTGCCCTGAGGGCTTCGGCGGCTATCTCGTCGATCTGCTTCTTTTTCAATATTCCTTGATCAAGTAGAGCCTTGCCCAAGGTGATGACCGGGTCCCTTTCCCGGGCCCTCTCCACCTCGCCCTCGGGCCGGTAACGGCGGTCGTCGTCGTCGGTGGTGTGCGACATGAATCGTTCCACCATCATCTCCAAGAGCACCGGACCCTGGGCCCGGGCGTAGGTGATGGCCTCCCTGGTGGCTTCATAGCATGAGATCAGGTCCATGCCATCAACCGTGAAACCTGGGAAACCGTAGCTGGCAGCCCTGCTGGCCACCTCTTCAATGACCATCTGACTACTCTGTGGTGTTGAGATGGCGTAACGGTTGTTCTCGCAGATGAAGATCACCGGCAGCTTGTGTATCGAAGCGAAGTTCATGGCCTCGTGGGTCTCGCCCTGGCTGGTGGCGCCGTCGCCGAAATAGGAGAAGACTACGGTTTTTTCGCCGGCCATCCTGGATCCCAAGGCATAACCAACGGCCTGGGTCAGCCCGGCGGCGACCACGTTGGATATCTGGATGATTTTGTTGGGAAGGTCAGCGCCCTGAAGCGGGAATTGCCGGCCGTTGCTGTAGGGGTCCCCAGCCTTGCCCATGAAGGACATCATCACCTGGACGGGAGTCAGTCCGGCGGCGACCTTTAGAGCCAGGTCACGGTAATAAGGGAAGAGGAAACAGTCGCCGTCTTTTTCGGCGGCCAACAGGCTACCAAGTTGGGCACCTTCATGGCCCTGGCTGGAGGCTGCGATGGGAACTTTACCCTGGCGGTTCAGCGCCCAGATACGCTCGTCGAGGGACCGGGCTTGGACCAGCCTCGTGTAGAAATCCAAAAGGTCGGAGCTTTTCAGACCTTTGGGGAGTGATGATTTGGAACGCGCTCCATCGCTCTTGGTCGCTTGGGCGCCGTTCGTCCGCTTCCTCGGCATTGCTACTCCCTGATCAAGACGGCCCAGCCGCC
>CAVOAA010000213.1:0-4948 GCA_963693555.1 Dehalococcoidia bacterium
AACATGGTGGTGGTGTAGTTGCCCCACTGGGCGTCGCGGGTGGAGGTCCAAGTTACGTTCCGCGAAAGCAGGTCAACCTCGCCTGCTTGGATTGTCGGTCCACGTTCGGAGGCGGTTATGGGGATCAGTTCCATGGCGTTTCCGTCACCGATAACCGCGGCTGCCACGGCGCGGCACAGGTCCACGTCGAACCCGGCATTGTCGCCGTCCGCATTCAGGAAGCCGAATCCAGCAAGGTCCGTGCGGCCCGCACATATGAGTGTGCCTCGGTCTTGGACCAGGTCTAGGCGGCTGCCCTCTTGGACTACCATTGCCGGCTCTGCAGTCGGGTCAGCGGCCTGTACTGCTGGGACTTGGGTTGCCGGAGCTTGGCCTGCCGCTGCCGGCACCGCAGTCGCGGCGGCGACCTGTGTTGCCGGTGCTTGAGTAGCATCATCGCCGCCACAGGCAACGGCGGCTAATGCCATAAGGCCGAAAAGGCTTGCGAATAGTAGCCAATACTTACGTTTCATAGTCCCCTCGTCGTTTTTTTGAGTTTTGAGCTGCTCAATAGGTAAGCTAGCCTCGTACTTGATAGTGCAGTCCGATTATTATTGGGTTTTCGACAGGCAACTAAACACTATCCTATAAATCAGTTAGTAAACAATATGGATTTGGTGAGAGTCCGCTCTACAGCTCTCCGTCTATCCGGTTGATCACCAACCCGGTGGGAAGCTTGGGGTAGAAGAAGGTGGACTTCCGGGGCAACCGTTGTCCGCCGCCCACGATGCTTTCAAAAGCGTCCAACGGGAACGGCTTGAGCAGGAAGACCATCTGCAGCTCACCGCTCGTTGCCTGTCCCACAGCCGCTTCGTGGTCGTGCATGAAATCCAGGTGCTCCAGAGTGGCGTCGCCCAATTCCGGCTTCAGCACCTGCTCCTCCAGCACCCAAGCCTCGGACGCGGCGAGCGCACCCCAGTCCGGCTGGATCGCAGATTCCCTCAGGGTCAGCATCTTAGCGCCGGTACTATCCACAGACGCCAGCAGCCTACGGTCTACGCCCAACCGGTCCACCTGCTCGATCAGAGCGTCGCTGTCTCCGGTCAGAGGTTCCGACACGAACAGTTCGTCCAGCTTGGCTTTGATGTTGGCCAGTTTGTCTGCCGGGACGTCGTTGAGCGTTCTGTGATAGCCCAAGACGACCAGACCGGGGTCGTCGAAAGAGATCAGGGTCATCATCACAAAGTTGTGAGCCAGGTTGGCGGCCTTGGTGCCGGGGTCTTCGGCGTGACGGTCCAATTGGTACTGCCGGGCAGCCTCGTAACGGTGGTGACCGTCGGCCAGGTAGATGGGCCGGCTGGAGAAGAATTCGCCGATCTGGCGTTGCACGTCGGGGTCTGATATCCGCCACAAAGCGGTGGCACTGCCCGAGTCATCGGTGGCATCAAATTCGGGTGCGCCGGCCATGATTTGCTGGTAGAGACGGTCGAGCACGCCATCGGCGTCGCGGTAGATCGACATTATCGGGCTGATGTTGGCCGAGAGAGACTCCATCAACCAGACGCGGTCCTGGATGGCCGGCGCCTGGGTGAACTCGTGGGGCAGGACCTGGCGCGTCTGATAGTCTTCCAACCCTACGGAAGCGATCAGCCCAACACGCACCATGTTCTTGCCGCCCATGGGGAAGCTGTGCCGCATCAGGTAGTAGCTGGGCTCGGCGTCTTGGAGCATGACCTCGTCCTGCCGCCATCGGTCGAACAGGTCGGAGGTCGCCGCGTACTGTTCTTTGGCAGAAGAATTCCAGTCAAGTCCTTCGCCAGCCTCAAGATGGATCACGTTGTACTGGTTCTGGCGTTTTAGCGCTTCCTGGGTTGCCTCGTCGATCATGTCGTAGGGCGGGCACAGCACCGATGCCATGTCTCCCACCTTTTCTCCGTTGAACCGCCAGCCTCTAAAGGGACTTACCGCTGCCATTCCAACACCTGCGCATAAAATATTTCGGCCTAAGGCTGTCGATTATAGGTGAACCCTCACGGCCAGTCCACAGCCAGCCCGGCCAGGCGGTTCATGAATTATTCCGCGGTTGGCTGGGGCGGTTCTTGTGATATACTCTGTGCTTGCTCAGGCACGGATAAAGACCCGATATTACGCAGATAAGGAAGGTTGCCCATGGCCGGCCCAATCAACCGTGTGGATGGCGGCACCATAACCACCGCCCGAGGCTTTCGAGCTGGCGGGACCTACGTGGGGATCAAAACCTTCTCCGAAGACAAGATGGACATGGGAATGCTCCTATCGGACACCCCATGCGCTGTGGCAGGAGTGTTCACCAAGAGCACTCTGGTGTCCCCTTCCGTTACCGTGAACCGTGAGACCCTGGCAGCCGGCAGACCGGTGCGAGGCCTGGTGGTCAATTCAGGCATCGCCAACGCTGGTGTGGGCGAACAGGGATACATCGACGCCAAAGAAATGGCAGCCGTGGCGGCCACCGGACTGGGCGTGAAACCTGAAGAAGTACTGGTATTCAGCACCGGAGTGATCGGTGTTGAACTGCCCATGACGCTGATCAAGAAAGGCGTCGCCGAGATTCAATTGGAAGACAACGGCGGCAACTCTCTGGCCCGGTCCATGATGACCACCGACACCCGCACCAAGGAAGCTGCGGTTACGGTGAACGTGGGCGGGACTGAGGTTAATATCTGTGGCGTGGCCAAGGGTTCCGGCATGATTCACCCGAACATGGCGACCATGCTCTGCTTCGTGGCCACTGACGCCGCAGTAGAACAGGACTACCTGCGTTCCATCCTGCCCGACATCGCCGACAGCACCCTGAACATGCTTGATATCGACGGCGACACCAGCACTAACGACAGCTTGGTTGTCCTCGCCAATGGGGCTGCGGGCAACGCTTCCCTGTCGGCCGGAAGCGCCGATGCCGACACCTTCCGGGACGGTCTGATGGAGGTACTGGTTCAATTGACCCGTCAGTTGGCCCAGGATGGCGAGGGCGCCACGACCTTGATCGTGGCTGAAGTCCAAGGCGCGAAGAATATAGCCGACGCCCGCATGGCAGCCAAGACCATCACCTCATCCCTGCTGGTTAAATCAGCGGTATACGGAGCAGACCCCAACTGGGGCAGGCTGATCATGGCTCTGGGCCGCAGTGGGGCGGACATGGTCGAGTCGAAGATAGACCTGTTCATCAATGGCGTTTGCATCATGGAATCCGGCCGGCCGGTGCCCTTCGCACGCGACGCCGTGGTCGCTCTGATGCGCGGCGACGAGGTCACATTCGGAGTCAACTTAAATCTTTCGGACGGTCAGGCCACTGCCTGGGGCTGCGACCTCACCGAAGAATACGTGGTCATCAACAGTGCCTACACTACCTAAAGTATCAATACCGTTACACAGAGCGTTTTTCATGGCGGGCAACACAAGAACCGCCTTGAGGCCCTGCTTGCGTATACGTTTGCGTCCGATTTCCAGTTAAATATTCGGGCGTGGGACGGCCGCACTTCGTGTAACAAGCGAAGGCAGGAACAGCGGTAGTCTGATTGCTTCTCCGGCAGCTTTCACAGTCCCCCTTCGGCAGCTGATTCCACACCCATTCGACCCTATCTTGATCTGAGTTTTTTAGTTTGGATTTCTTTGCGGACTTCTTATTGGAGTCCCGGCGGAGCTTTTGGTGGAGTCTTTGGAGGAAGAATTGGCGGGCCAACCGACACTGAGTCACGCGGGTCACCCAATAGTGGTAAAGATCGGCGGCAGCACTCTGGGTAGTCACGACACCAGCCTTCGGGACCTGGTGACGCTGCAGGAAGAGGGGCAAGAGGTGGTGGTGGTGCACGGCGGCGGCAACGTGATATCCCAATGGATGCAGCGGCAAGGTCTTGCGCCCCAGTTCGTGGGCGGCCTGCGGGTGACCGACGCACCCAGCCTTGAGATAGTGGTTGCGGTCCTCACCGGGTTGATCAACAAAGAACTGGTGTCAACGATGCACGAGTTTGGCGGCAAGTCGATGGGCCTCAGCGGCATCGACGGGTGCATGATCGAAGCCAAGATCGGCAACCCCGACCTGGGGTTTGTCGGTGAAGTCACTAATGTGAATACCGAGCCGATCAGGACGTTGCTGGACAATGGGTACATGCCGATGATCGCTCCCCTGGGCGTCCACGTCCGCGACGGCTCTGAGAACGCCGGCAGTCCTCTGAACATCAACGGTGACACTGTGGCCGGCGAGCTGGCCTACGCCCTTGAGGCCGAGCAGTTGGTTTTTTTGACCGATGTAGGCGGAGTGATGGATGGCGGCGGCCGGGTTATCAGGCGGCTAGACCGGCGGCGGGCCAACATACTCTCCAACTCGGGCGTCATCCAAGGCGGCATGATCCCCAAACTGTCTGCCTGTTTGCGCGCCCTGGAGCGTTCGCCGGTGGCAAACATCATAGATGGACGGCAGCCCAACGCTTTGTTGGAGTGCATCCGGGGCAATTCCACCGGGACGACCATCATTGGCGATTTCGGGAGCGCCCGCCGGCGGTAGGCCTCAAATCATGAGCTACGATCTGACCAACGACTCCGATGATCCAGATGGCCCGAATCTTCCGGGAGTATCGGAGATTGTCCTGCGCCGGGTCCGGAACGGCTGCATCACCGCCGTTGGGCTGCTGTTCGCATTCCTGATCCTGTGGTGGCTGCGGACGGTCTATACCGACCTTCTCTGGTACGGCGAGTTGGGCTACCGGGACGTGTTCACCAAGATTCTGGTGATGAAGATCTGGCTCTTTATCGGCGGCACTGCGGTGACAGCCACGGCCTTGGTGGTCAATTTCTATTTCACATTCCAGTTCTCCAGAGGGCCGGCCACCCTTCCGGTCAACGACGAGACCATGCGGCTACTACGGGCGCTGCTGGTGGCGGCGGTGGTCATCACGGTCCTGACTGCAGCCCCGGTTTTTGGTTCCGCTGCATC
>CAVOAA010000214.1:0-4944 GCA_963693555.1 Dehalococcoidia bacterium
CTCATGACGAGTGGCGTCTCTTACCGTGTCTCGGGTAAGACGCTCTTTACCCGCTTCCATGAATTCCTTGGTCCAGGCATAGAAGACACCCGGTTTGATCCCTTCTCGCCGGCAGAGGTCACTGACGGTCACCTCCCTTCGGAAGCCTTCCAAGACGATGCGGATCTTATCTTCGGGGGCGTACTTCCTGCGGGTCTTGGCCCGGACCTGCCGGATGAAAGTCTTGGTTTCTTGGGTCGAGGTCTCGGCTACTTGGGCTTGAGCGTTGATATCTTGGGACACTTCTGGCTCCTTTCTAGGTGCGGTAAATCTATACCCTGCACCGGGAGTCCAAACCCACCACCTCCCTCATGTTTCTCTCCCCTTAAAAGTGTCCCATTGTCGCTGAACGCCTACACCGAACTGATGACCGGTCCTACTGTTAAGAAGCTAGCAGTAACCGCCTTGTTCGAATCATCCGCGCCAACGGTAACTGTGCATGAACCAGAACCGGTACAGTCTCCAGACCAACCATCGAAGATGTAACCATCGTTAGGAGTAGCCTCCACTGTGATAATGCAGACGGGCTGACAGCGCAGTCGCCTTCCCAGGAATTGGTATCCTCCACGAGCGTTAGCCATGGCTCCGATACGGTGGCGGTGCCCCCTTCCGGAGGGCTGGCGTCGGCCGACATGGAGATAACCACCGTTGGCACTTCGTCAGAAGCACTGGCAAACTTCTGGATACGGTTGTTGGCCATGTCTACAACGTAGACGCTACCGTCGGGTGCCAATGCAACGCCCCACGGTTCTTTGAACTCCCCGTCGCCAGCGCCAAAAGTGCCCCATTTACTAACGAACACGCCTCCAGGGGTGAACTTCTGGATTCGGTGATTGTTGTGGTCTGCAACGTAGACGCTACCATCAGATGCCACCGCAATTCCCTCCGGGTAGAAGAACTCCCCGTCGCCAGCGCCCCGAGTGCCCTATATGAGCGGTCCTGACGCTGGCGCTCGCGCTGGCACTAGGGCTGATCAGCTGGAGTCGCAGTCGGGGGACGGATTGAGTTAGGATCTCCATCGAACCTATATCGGGCCGTTACATTGCCGGGCGTATTTATCGATATATCATAGCCACCCTCCAGTACACGGTTATCGAGGAGTGTGACGCTTATGTGAAGTGTGCCACCGGGCCTCCAGGTCTGGTTAGTAGGTCCGACCAAAGACCACGTGTTCTCCCCGGTGACGGGGCCAGCAGGCGAATAATCTATGTAATCTCCCCAGTTCCCTTCTATATCTACCAGGAATAGTTCGAAATTCTCCTTCATATGGAGATCTACCTCGACAATCCCTCTATTCTTTATCCAGACATCAAGTGCTGTGCCGTTATCTGCAGTCCTGACATTCACTATATCTATGATCGTTTGGGCTCTTAGGCCAGCCTGTACTTGTTTTTCCTTATTCTGTTCCGATGTTTCTTCAATCGAAGTTTGCAACCCAAAGAACAATATTAATGCGGTCGTCACTCCGGCGATAGTTAGTAGGCCGACAATCAGTACTTTGTCCATAGTCCTAGTCCTTAGTTCTAAATCAGCAAGTAGTTGATAGTTGCTGATAAATAAACTTTACGAATTAAATACGAGAATCCATTTGTTTAGTTCGTGGTCTTAAATAACAGCAGATTATAGATCATTCCGCCAAACTTAACATTGGCACACTGTAGGCGTTCAGCGACAATGGGACACATTTAAGGGGAGAAAAACATGAGAGTGGTGGGGTGTTAGGACTCCTGGTGCAGGGTATAGATCTACCCCACCTAGAAAGGAGCCAGAAGTGTCCCAAGACAACAGTGGTCAAACCCAAGTAGCAGAGACCCTGACCCAAGAAACCAAGACTTTCATCCGGCAGGTCCGGGCCAAGACCCGCAGGAAGTACGCCCCGGAAGACAAGATCCGTATTGGAGTTACCCCGATAAAGCGGATTGATCGTAGCTTGTAGTGGCCGTGGCAATTGAAGCCTGGTTCAGAGTGTACCACCTCCTCTCATGGTCATCTGGGCTCAGATATCCAAGGGACGAATGACGCCTTCTTCGGTTGTAAAACACCTCGATGTATTCGAATACCGCACTTCTAAGCGCCTCACGTGTCGGCCAGGACCTCCGGTCCAAGAGCTCGGTCTGGACGGTGGCGAAGAAACTCTCCGCCATGGCGTTGTCCAAAGCGTCGCCAACACGGCCCATGGAACCACGTACGCCACCATCACACATGGCGCGTTCGAAGGCGGAAGCGGTGTACTGCACACCGTGGTCTGAATGGTGGACCACCCCGCCCTCGGGCCTCCGGTTCACCAAGGCCATCTTCAGGGCGTTCACACTCAACTCCGTGGTTGGACGATCACCCATGGCCCATCCCACCACCCTGCGGGAGAAGGCATCCAGGACAACCCCGAGATAAAACCAGCCCTCCCCGGTGGCGTGCTGGGTCAGGTCAGCCACCCACAGCCGGTCAGGCGCCTTCTGATGGAACTCCCTGCGCACCAGGTCGGGATAAGGCTGGCGGGCCGGATCACGACGGGTGATGCCGCGACGCCGCCCGCGGTGGACTCCCGTCAGCCCCATCAGGCCCATGAGCCTGGCGACCCGTTTCCTGGAACAGCGAAGGCCCCAGCCCAACCGCAGTTCCGCGTGGACGCGAGGTGCCCCGGCTGTGGTAGTGGATATCCCTTATCGGTCCCATCAGCTTCAGATCTTCTTGGACCCGAGTTGATGGGCCCCGCTTGCGCCACCCGTAGTACCCGCTGGTGGAGACTCCCAGCACCCGGCACATGGTGGCCACGGGATGATTGGCCCTCTCTCGCTCGATGAACCGGAACACCGTCACCGGTTCCGGTCTGTCTCCTTGGCGAAGAAGGCCGCGGCTTTTTTCAGGATCTCCCGCTCCTCCCTGAGGATGCGGTTCTCTCGGTGCAGCCGGGCGATTTCCTCCCGGTCAGGGGTGCTCAGCCCTTCCAGCAGTCCCGAATCCACCTCCTCCCTACGGACCCAGGCGCGCAGGGATTCAAAGGACACGCCCAGTTCCCGGGCGATGGCTGAGACGGGTTTCCCGCTTTCTTTAACCAGACGAACTGCTTCAGCTCGAAACTCAGTCGGGTATGGTGGTCTCGTCCTCGGCATGTGAACCCCTTCCTTCGGGGGGTTACCCCAAGTATTCAGGTGTCCACTGAATCGGGTCAACTCCAGGTAGATCATACCAGCCGGTTCGGGCGGAACCAGGCCGAGTGCATACGCTACAAAGAAGAGCTACGCCGGCTGGGTAAGACGGTAGTCTTTGTCTCCCAGGGCATCGTCAGTGGCAGCGACCGGGACTTCCTGGCCGAACGCATCAACGAGACCCTGGACGAGCAGTACAGCCGGAACCTCTCCCGTTACGTCTCCGCCGGTCTGTACGAGAAAGCAGCCTTGGGGCACGCCATTGGACGCGCGCCTCTGGGCTACCGGCAGGAGAAGCCCCTCAGCGGTAGGGGTGCCAGGATCGTACCCGATGACAGTACGATGCCGGTACTGACGGAGTTGCTGAGAGGGTACGCATCAGGGCGATATTCTTTCCGGACCCTGGCCCTGGAGTTGAACGGCAAGGGACACCGTACATCCAGCGGCAAACCATTCACCGAAAGTTCCATCAGCACGGTTTTGAACAATCGGTTCTACGATGGCAAGGCCATCTACCACAGAGGCCAACCCGATGAAGTGATCAGGGACGGCCTCCACCATGTACCCGGAGAGGTGAAAGAGTTGTGGCAGAGATGCCAGGACGTGAGGGTAGGACGATCGACACCAGGGCGGCACAGCCCACCGGGAAGGGAGCAGCGGGTATACCCGCTTACCGGGGTTTTGGTCTGCGACGGCTGCGGACAGCCCTTCCACGGCATCACCAGTGGTTCCAGAGGGAAGCAGTCTCCACGCATGACCCATAGCTGGCACCGCTGTCCCATGCGCCCAAGCTCAGTGGGAGTCGCCAAGGTAGAGCAAGAATTCGCCGACCAGGTCCTGGCTTACGTGCAGCTAGACGATGACTGGCGCCAGACGGTCCTTAAAGCCCTGGCGAACCAAGACCCCCGGCCAGATCACAGCCTGGATGTCAAAAGGATAGAGTCGGCTCTGGCAAACCTCCGGAAGCAACACCTATGGGGAGCTATAGATGACGGAACGTTCAAGGCAGAGCACCAAGTCCTGCAACGACAGGTAAGGAGCATCCAACCTTCTTCTCCTCCGCTCATGATGCCAAACCTTGACCGGGCTGCAAGGTTGTTGCAGGACCTGCCGACGCTTTGGAATCATCCAGGGGTGACAGCGGCGCAACAAAAGGGACTGGCCCGGGAGGTGTTCCATGAGGTACGTATGCGGGAAGGCCGGCTGGTCGCGGTCAGACCCAGGCCCAAATACGCACCACTTTTTGCCTATGCGCTATGGCGTCAGCATGTTGCAGGTGGCGCGCGTTCATCCTGAGCCTGTCGAAGGGCGCAGGCGCAGTCATGGTTCGACGGAGCTCACCACGAGCGGACGGTGTGCCCGATGGGCGGACGGTGTGCCCCACGAACGGACGGTGTGCCCACGAACGGAAGGTGTGCCGACGACGGATGGTGTGCTCACGAACGAATGGTGTACCCACAACGGATGGTGTGCTGACTATGATTGCTCCGAGTCGTTTTGTGAGTTCCCAGTAGAGTTCTAGTCCGTCGGCCCCAGCCGCTTTAGCGCATCGCCGGTCAGACGGTAGATGGACCAACCTTCCAGCCGCTCTGCGCCCAGGTTCTCGTAGAAGCCGATAGCCGGCTCATTCCAGTCGAGTACCGACCATTCCATCCTGGGATAGCCTCGTGTCTGGGCCAGCCCCGCGCCGTAGGCCATCAACTCACGGCCTGCGCCGCTGCCCCGCCACTCAGACAGCACAAAGATGTCTTCCAGATAA
>CAVOAA010000215.1:0-4942 GCA_963693555.1 Dehalococcoidia bacterium
GTGGGCCTGAGAGGACTGGACCGGCCCGACCTGGTCCTGCTCCTTGATGAGTACCGCAAGGCTTGGAAGGACGCCGGGCACGCTGGAAATGGCGACGTCTACATCCGGATCCCAGTATTCGTCGGCAGGTCGCAGCAGCAGGCCTATGACGAAGCCGAAGAGAGCACCATGCAGTCATATCGGCGTCTGGCCCAGAACTTCAGCCTGTCGGCCGCGTCGGCCGGGACCGTGGCTTCGGAAGAGCGGGTAGCCCGGGGCGAGCGTCTGTCAGCCGTGACCTATGACGATCTGATCCGCGACCGGTTGGCCTACGGGAGTCCCGACGACGTGGTCCGGCTCTTGAAAGAGATCACCGAGGAGATGGGTCTGTCGGGCATCGTGGCCGAGACAAACGTCGGCGGGCTGGTCCCGAGGGAAAAAGTGGCCGAGTCCATCAACCTTTTCTGCAAAGAGGTCGTCCCGGCCCTGCGTTAGGGGATTGATTGGCATTTTCAAAGAGGTCGTCCCGGCCCTGCGTTAGTTGATTGAATGGCATTGGACGTAGGGGCGGGTCTCTGACCCGCCCTTTTTCATTTCAGGAATGGTTGCCTGACGTTTGCCTGACGTTTGTTAATGGAACGGCGAGTCCAGCTCAAGGTTGACTGGACCCAAGCAGGACGGGTTAGAAACCCGCCCCTACGTGTTTAGCCGCGGTATCACGTAGTCGTTTATGGCGACGGCCAGACCGTCGTCCGCTACCGAGGGGGCCACGAAATCGGCGGCGGCCTTGACCTCTGGTGGCGCATTTCCCATGGCGATGCTGAAACCACAGGCTTCCAGCATGGGCAGGTCGTTGTAGCTATCGCCCACGGCCACCATGTCGGCGGGTATCACGCCCAGGGTATCGCCCACCCGGGAGATGCCTGAGGCCTTGTCCACACCTGCCAGTGTGAAGTCCACGGCCCACAGGCCGTTGTAGGGCAGCACCGCCTTGATCACATACATGTCCTTGTTGCCGCTGAACTCTGCGGCGAGGGCGTCAGCGGTGGCTTCATCCATGTCCAGAGCAGACACGCGAATCAGGTCCCAGCCCGGGACGTCGTCGAAAGTGCTGGCAGTTCCGTTGGCGTGAGTGGCGACGAATGCTGACCCGATCTCACGGAGCCTGGTGACCACCAGTTCGGCGCTGACCGGGCCCAGGGGCGCGGTCCAGGTTGATATCTTGCGAACCGGGTCAAGGATATTGGCCCCGCCGTCGCAGAGTTGGGGCGTCGTCAGGTTCAGTTCACCGGCATATTGCAGTACGTCGGCTGGCTCACGTCCCGTGGCTATAAAGACCGGGATGCGCGCGGCCAACCGGGTGATGGCCTCGTGGACCGCCGGGGATATCTTTTCGTCGGTGCCGATGACGGTGCCGTCCAGGTCAAGGGCTGCTGCCAGGATGGGTGAGCTGTTGGCCATTGCTTCCTTATGGGCCGGTCTACGGGATGGGCTGGTCTACGGGGATTTTCGGCGGGAGTGCTTGCCGTAATTCTACATGACTAGATTCTAATACTGGCTTTACCGGTGGAAACTCGTCTGATACGGGGCCAATCATCGAGAACGACAAAAAAGACCCCGGTCCTTCCGAAGAAGAACGGGGTCTTTAGTTTGCTATTTGGACCGCTGGGTCTAAAAGGTTAGTCGAAGACCAACTCGGTGTTCTTGCGGTCAGGGTTGCGCATCACGGCCAGGCCGTCTTCGGCATTAGCCTGGGAGTTGCAATACAACTCGATGCCATTGCCTTCCGGATCCTTGATGTAGATGCTCCGGGTCATGCCGTGGTCGGTCGTCCGCAGCTCTGCATCCTCGAAATACGACTGAAGCTTGTGGTAGTACTCGGTTAGCTCTTCAAAGTCGGCGACTTCGATAGCCATGTGGTTCAAGCCGACATCGCCGTCGGAGGTGTCAGCCGCGCCTTCCGGGGCCTGGAAGATGGCCAGGTCATGGTGCATCTCGCCTGCGGTCAAGAAGGTCCCGAAGCCAGGTCGCTCCAGGGCAATCTCGAAGCCGATGACGTCGGTGTAAAACTTGGTGGCTGCGTCAAGGTCTTTGGCGTTGATGACCAGGTGGCCGATTCTCTTGGGTTTAGGCATATCAATCCTCCTAAATCTGCCCGGAAACCGGGCCCTTGAAGATGTGCACTTGTGCCAGGATACTAATAATTTACGTTCAGAATACTATACCGTTTTAGCGGCGATATTCCAAGGGGCCTAACGGCGCCCGCAGGCCCGCCCGCAACAACCAATGCCGCTCAGCCCTCTCGTTCGAGGAACCGATGGACTCGGTCCATGGCGTTGGATTTGTCGTAACTCTGCGAGAGCAGCATCACGTTGCGCACCGGGTCTCCGCCGAAGAAACGCTCGTAGAGCACCTGCCGTCCGCCAAAGGCGCTGCAGGCAACGTCCCAGGCCAGGTGGAACAGGCGTACCCGGTCGCGGGCGCCGGTTGACTCCGTGGACAGGTATTTCTCCAACTCCGGCGCGATCTCAGTGTCGAAGTCGGCCTCCGCAGGCAGGGCCATCAGGCTGCTGGAGCCCAGTAATTGCACGATCTCGGCCATCCGCGAGTACATATGGCTGGCGAACATGTTTCGGCCGGCGACCAGCGGGGCCTGAGCCGGACACATCACGCCCCATTCATTGAGTTTGGCATCAGCTTCCGCAGCCCGCACGCAGGCCTTCAGCGTCTCCAGGTAGACCACGATCTCTCCGATCCGCTCCTGAACGTGGGGCAGTTGCGTTGAGCCAAGCGTCTCCGCCATCAGCGAGGTCAGGCCCAGTATGAACTCGGTCTTGACCACGGTGCGGTTGACCACCTGCTGCCCGGTATGGGCGGTGGACTGGGTCGCAGCAGAGAAGTTGTTGCACATGTCCACGTCGCCCAGCAGGAACACCCGCTCCCAGGGCACCAGGACGTTGTCGAAAAATACCAGGGCGTCCATCTCTTCAAACCGGGACCCCAGGGGGTGGCCAAAGTGGGATCGGCCTACGTCCAGGCTCTCGCGGCACATGAACTTCATCCCGGGAGTGGCACAGGGCATGGCGAACGAAAATGCCTGCCGTTTGGCGTCTTCGCCCAGTAGATGGGTGCGGGTTGGGTAGACGGCGATCTCGTCGGATATGGGGCCTAACGTGGCCAGAATGCGGCTGCCGTGTACCACGATCCCGGCATCGGTCTCCTTCACAACCGTCAATGCCACCTGGTCTTCCAGTTTGTCGAAGAAGTTGGGATTACGGCTCCGCTGGAGGTTTACCAGAGTGTGGGTCAGGGTCAGGTCGTTCTCGCGGATGTGCTCGTGGTACCGCAGCACATTGTCTTTGAACTCGGGTCTATTGGCGGTGAAGTATTCTGAAGACCCGGCCCAGCCGGACACCGCAGAGTTCAGGAAATCGGGCGTGCGGGCCATCATGCCGCAGCTTTCCCAGGCCCAGTTGGTCATCATCTTGCGGCGCTTAACAAGGTCGTCAATCGTCTTGGGTACGATGAATGACAGGCCAACGGGGTCGCCTGACGACGGCGATTCAAAGGTCATCACGTCTTTGGTCGCCGGGTCGGTTTGCAGGTCGTAGAGGGAGGCCAGGGAGCGCACACCGTTCTGGAAAGCGGGATGGGTCGTGACGTCTGCCACCTTCTCGCCGCGGATCCAGACCTCAGCGGGGTTCTCCGACAGTTGGTCGATGTATTGTTGCCCCGATCGAACGGGCATGGATCAGCCTCCAGATTGGGCCTTCTAGCCAGCCCTGTTTCAGGTCACGGCGAGTGTAGCAGCGGCCCTGAGGGGTGTCAAAAACCCACAGGCAGGGAAACGGGTGCCATACGGCCATGTGGCCCAGAGTTTTTGACCCTTTTGGCCAGCTAACCAGAGCCGCTTGACCATTCTTAGTCATGGGCCGGGTCTCTAGAATTCAAGTGGACCGATGTAGAAGAGGTCTGGTGGCGGCGGTGATCCGCCGAGATTGTCGGGTAAAAGTACCCAAAACGACCCGGGAGCGAACGAAACGATCCGGGAACGAGCGAAACGACCCGGGAGGGGAGGATACATGTATAGCAGAATATTGGTGCCGCTGGACGGGTCGCCGCTGGGTGACCGGGTGCTCCCATACGTCAGGAACTTGGGGAAGAAGCTTGATGCCAAGGTCGAACTGTTCCGGGTGTTTGATCCGGAGCCGGAGTACTTCTATCCCGAGCCGTTCGAGTTCCAAGACCGGCACGAGGCTTCTGTGCACCGGCGCGAAAATGTCATGACCGCTATGGGAACAGCCAAGACTCACTTGGAAGCCGCCGGTGTGGCTGCCACGGCAGTGATCCACGGCCCGGAAGGCGAGAAAACCGAAGATAATAAATCAGACTATAAATACGGGGCTGCCGCTGAGTACATCGTGAAGGAGTCTGAGAAGGACCCCGACACACTGATCGTCATGTCCACGCACGGACGCTCCGGCGCTGGTCGTTGGGTCATGGGCAGCGTCACCGACAAGGTGCTGCATGCGGTGAAAACGCCGCTGATGATCATCCGGTCGGAGGGCAGCGATGCCGTTCTAGATGGGACTATGGGCCACATCATCGTGCCTCTCGACGGCTCAGACCTGGCGGAGACCATCCTGCCCCACGCCATAAATTTGGCAAAGGCTTTGGGCGCAAAATTGTCTCTAGTGCGGGCAACGCTGGAGGACTCGGCCGACGCCGACGAGCGTGACCGATTGGAAAGGGTGGCGGAGAGGGTCCGGGGCGAGGGTGTGGCCGATGTGGATTCCGTGGTGCTCCATGGAGACCCTGCTGCAGCGATAGTTGACTTGACCTACGACTATCCGGACGCGCTGGTGGCGATGACCACCCACGGCCGGTCCGGGGTGGGCCGCTGGCTGATGGGCAGCGTAACCGACCGGGTGGTCCGCCACGCCGCAGGGCCGGTGATGGTCCT
>CAVOAA010000216.1:0-4868 GCA_963693555.1 Dehalococcoidia bacterium
TACGGCCCGAATAAGCTACTTTTTCCACAGGTCCGACTATGAATCTAAGACTTTCAATCCTACTGGTGGTTATCCTGCTGATTTTCGGCGGGACGTTTCTGATTCTCAGAGTCACCGATAACAATGCGCCCGACACGAGCCGGCCATGGCTATACCGGATCGACGAAGGTGACATCGTAGCCTTGGAGTTCACCCACCAAGGCGAAGAGATTGCCTATTTCCGTAGCCCTGCCAGCCTGGACTGGTACATAGCCGGTGATGGTGAAGAGGTCCCAGATATCCCGGTATTCCATCAAAAATGGGGCGGCACCCCGCTGCTGATGAGCGGACCCAGGGTCACCCGGCCACTGGCCGACACTATCGTGGACCCTGCCTCGTTCGGTCTTGATCCGCCTGAGACCGCAGTCAAGGTGTTTGACCGGTACGGGAATATTATCGAGTTCCACCTTGGCATGCCCACTCCTGACAACGTGAACCAGTACGCCCGGTTGGTCGGCGAAGACGCCTTATTCACCGTGCCCATCGAGTGGGCCGACGTTGTGATTCGCCTGATTGCGGACCCGCCGGTCGGCCGACTCTATGAGATCGACCCGCGCTCAGTGCTGCTGGTGCAGTTTTTCCGTGGCGAGGAAATTACCCGGTACATCATCGACGAAACCACCGGGAACTGGTTCTTGGACGGAGAGACCCCTCTGCTATTGGATCCCCGCCCGTGGTCCGAATCTCTCCTGATGTTGATGAACCCCAGGCTCGACCTGATCCTGGCCCACGGAATAGACGACCCGGCGCTCTACGGCCTTGAGGAGCCTGACACGGTCTTTGTGATTGCCCGGAGGGCAGGCGACACGGCCATCGAAGTCCATATCGGCGACGTTACACCGGACGGAAAATACCGGTACGTCGATGTGGTCGGCACCAGTTTGCTGAGCGAAGACACCAACCTCTACGGTGTCCTAACGTCCCGGATCGACCCTATCATCGCCATGGCCACCGATCCTCCAGTGCTGGCCGAGGAAGACGGCGGCACACCTCAAAGCTGACATTTAGACAGATACGGGCACGGGCACGACCAACCTGACACCCGGGGCTAAGGGGACAATTTGAAGGCAGAGATCATGGGCATCGGCACGGAACTGCTGATGGGCGAACTGACCGACACCAACTCGTCTTGGATCGCCAGCCGCCTGCCGGCCCTGGGCATCGAACTCCAGTGGGTGTCCATCATCGGTGATGACCTTCCGAGGCTGACCGAAGCCTTCAAAAGCGGTATGGAACGGTCCGACATCATCTTCACCACCGGTGGTCTCGGTCCCACCCAAGACGACCTGACCAGGGAAGCCATCGCCGCCGCCTTTGAAGAAACGCCCACCATACAACAAGAAGTTGTCGACGACCTTGAGCGGTACTTCGCCGCCCGTGGTGGCGGCCCAATGCCCCAACAAAACATCAAACAAGCCAACCTTATCCCGTCGGCACGGTTCGTGCCCAATCGCAACGGTACCGCCCCCGGTTGGTGGGCAGAACGCGACGGCAAGATCATCATCTGCCTGCCCGGCCCACCGTCGGAGAACCACTCCATGTGGGAAGAGCAAGTGGAGCCCCAACTGGCCGAGTTGGTAGAAGACGAAGTCACCATCACCCGCAAAATCAAGACCATGGGGATGTCTGAAGGTGCCGTCGATGAGATCGTCTCCGAGTTCTTTGGTGTGGAGAATCCCTATCTGGGTATCTACTCAAAGGCCGATGGCATCCACCTAAGAGTCATAGCGCGGGCCAAAGACAACCAGTCGGCTCAGAAGCTTATCGAACCCGTGGAACGGGCCATTCACGAGCGGTTGGGCGAGTATGTCTGGGGTTATGACGACGATACTCCCGCCGAGGCTGCCGGACAGTCACTCCTCGCCTCGGGTCTTAGCCTGGCGGTGATCGAGATGTGCACCGGAGGCGCCCTGACGAACAGCATCACCGACGTTCCCGACAGCCTGACCTACTTCAAGGGCAGCACAATCGCCTACGACGCGGCTGCGCTCGAGGCTTGCGGGGTGCCGGCTGATGTCATGAGCCAACACGGGGTGGTGAGCCAGCAATCAGCCAACGCGATGGCCGATACTATACGCCGCAATTGGAATTCCGACATTGGCGTTGCAGTGACCGGCGTCCCCGGACCCGGCGAGTTCGAGGGCAAGCCGCTGGGGTTGGCCTATATCTGCGTCACCAACGGCGAAAAGACCCGTGAGATGGAGATGCGCCTGCCGCCCCGGCGAGTGACCATCAAACGCCGCGTCCCCAATCAGGCCCTGATCGAACTGCGCCGGTTGGTAGAAGAGATCGGGTAAGGTCCATAACCGACCGCTCGCTGACCTAGCCTGTTCTCTCCAAGTCAAATAGTTTCTACGCTCATGGTGAGCCTGTCGAACCACTCAGCTAAGCACATGCCAACTAATCAGACAAAAAGAGGGCCGCCCTTCGACTGAAGGACGGCCCTTTTTCTTTTGCTTGTGGCTTTGGTTTCTAACGAACGGCGGTGAGTTGCCGATAGAGCATCGGCAGCCGCTCCGGCAGAGACCAGATGTCGGTCAGGACCTCGTAGCCCATATCTCCGCACATGCTCTTCAGGTAATCATGCCCCGCCTTGTCCACTGTAAGACAGAACGGGATGATGTCCTTGCGCTTGGCTTCCACCAGCGCCATGTGCGTGTCATGAACCGCGTATTCCTTCTCGACGCCCTCACGGCTGTAGCCCCGGTCCTGGGGCCGGCCGTCACTGATCAGGAACATGATCTTGGTCTTGGCGTCCTGGTTCTCCAGCTTGGTAATGGCGTGGCGAATCGCCGCGCCCATGCGTGTTGCGTGCAACGGCGTGACCTTATCGATCCTCCGCTTAACCTTGTCGCTGAAGTCCTCGTTGATGTCTTTGATGACGTAGAACTCCACGTTCTCCCGACCGTAGCCGGAAAAGCCGTAGATCCCGTACCTGTCTCCGATGGACTCCAGGGCGTTGATCAAGAGGGTGGTGCCCTCCTTCTCCAGGTCAATGATCCGCTTGTAATTGCGGCGCACTAGCCCTTCCCGGCGGCGGCGCAACCAGACCATGTACTCCACCGGATCGTCCGGAGCGTCACGGTCGTCAACCTGCTGCCGGCCCTCGTCGATGGCCTCGGCAGTGGAAGCGCTCATGTCCAGCAGGAACACCACGGCCACCTCGCGGCGGTTGCGGTTTCGGTGCCAGTATATCTTCTCATCAGGCGGGATGCCCATCTTCAGGTCGACCCAGGCTTCCAGGGCCGCGTTCAGGTCGATGTCCTCACCGTCCACCAGCCGGTAGGTCTTGCGCATACTCTCCGGCATGATCAGCTCAAACTGACGGCGGATGTGGGCAGACAGCGCACTGTAGGTCTTCAGAGATTCCTGGTAGAAGGTGATGTCTCCCTCCTCTACCAATTTCTCTTTCACGATGCACCAGCGGGGTTTGTAGTCGTTGGCCCTGAAATCCCACTCGTCATACACGTAGGTCTCAGGCTCCCGGGCCTCCAGCTCACCGCCGGAGTCGTCATCGTGCAGCAGCGGTCCGTAGCCCTCTCCCGGCTCGGAGTTGGGCGGCGGAGCGCCGGCTTCTTTCATGATGTTTTGGGCGAACATGCTCATGTCGCTGTCGACTTCGCCCTGTTCAGCGTCCAGCTCCAACTCAGGGCTCTCCTGAAGCAGCTGCTCCAGCATCTCCTGGGTCATGGGCTGGGCCTCGCCTTGTTCACCATTGTCGGCCTGGAGTTTGGTCATCAATTGGACCATCTCAGGCTTGAAATCGCCCCGGTAGTCGATCGGGTCGGGAGACTCGTACGATTCTCCGTCGCCGCCTTCCGAAGCAGCGTCCATGCCGGCCTGTAGTTGGTCGACCAAAGACTGGTAATCCTCTTCGGAGAAGTCGCCCGGTTCTTCCAGGTCCTGGTCTTCGAACTGGTCGTCTTCTTCCTGTTCGTTGGGTACGCGGGAGATGACCTCGTAGGCCCGGAGCGTGGCTTCCGCAGTGTCTTCCACAGTGGCTTCTGCGGTGCGTAGCTCGTGGAGGATGCTGGATAGCATCTCACCGGCTTCTTTGTACTCGATGGCCACCGGCAGGTCTTGGAACTGGTCCAGACTCATATTGATCAAGAGCTCGACCAAGCCCTGTTGCAGGGGCATATCCTCTATACGAGGGCGTTTTTCCAGAGTCTCGCCCTGGACGCGGGAAGATGCGGCCCGGATGCCCGGATACTCAACCTTGATGCGGTAGTCCAAGCGGCAGTCTTCGAGCACGGTGAAGATATCGAAAGCCAAACGCCCGTTCTCGAACAGATCCAAGAAACGGCCGATGTCTGTGAACGTCCGCATGCTTGAATTGGGGTCTTCATAGGCCGCCGTCATCTCGACGTCGCCCTCCGCCCCGGAGGTCAGGAGCTTTGCGGCCATCTCATATTGTTCACGAGCAATGGCGCGCTCGGCGTCTTTCCGGGCGATCGCCTGCTGCTCCATCTCGTGGCGGCGGTCTTCAAACTGGGTAGCGTCCCGTTCGAATTCGTACTCGAAACTTCCGAACTCCAAATGGGCTACTTGGTGAGTGGAAACGACCTTGAACCAGGAGAAGTTATCCTGTTTGCTCGGGTAAAGGTCAACAACCGGCGGCAGGAATATCTTGGATCCGTCGGTCGACGCCGAATCCTCATCGACCCAGCCTATGTTCCGCTGGACCAACTCCCCGGTGTCGAAAATCTCCAGCCCAGTGCCGGCTAGGGCCCGGCAATACAGGCGCAGGATACTCTTGACGCGTTCCAGCTCCAGGCTGGAAGACAATGTCTCGAGCATGGCCTCGGAGGTATTGGATTCTATCTTGA
>CAVOAA010000217.1:0-4746 GCA_963693555.1 Dehalococcoidia bacterium
TGATCTTGGTGCGTTGGTAGCCGCTGCCCCCCATCCTAACCTTCCCTCTCGCAAGGGGGAAGGGATAATTTGTCTCCCCTAAAAAGGGGCGGAATCCCCTCTCCCTTCAGGGAGAGGGTTAGGGTGGAATGGTGGTCGTCGACCTTTCTAAGCTTCGTAACCCCGGAACTGGGACGACGTCAGCACATCTTCGTTGATCGTCCGGACCGGCTCTCCGCTGGTGAATGCCCGTACGTTCTCGATCACCCCAGCGTAGAAGGCCTGGTAGCTATCGTCGATGACGTAGCCAAGGTGGGGGCAGATCAGCGTGTTGGGGGTCTTGAACAACGGATGGTCCTTGGGCAGTGGCTCGACGTCAAATGTGTCCAGCGCCGCACCGGCGATGGCCCTTCTTTCCAGGACATCTATCAACGCCTTCTCATCGACTATCGGCCCCCGTGAGATGTTCACCAGGTAGGCCGAGGGCTTCATCAGCGCCAGGTCGGATGCGCCGACCAATCCCCGGCTACGGTCGCTGAGGACCAGGTGTACCGAGAGAACGTCCGACTCCTTGAAAAGGGTCTCTTTGTCCACCAGAGTGGCCCCGCATTCCTTGGCCCGCTCAGCGGTCAGGTTCTGACTCCAGGCGATGATGTTCATGTCGAAGGCAGTGGCGACCCTCGCCACTAGGGAGCCGATATGGCCCAGGCCCATCAGCCCCAGCGTCTTGCCCTTGACGCCGATGCCGACGGTCGTGCCCCAGCTACCGTCGCGGGAACGCTGCTCCTCCTCCGGGATGTGGCGCAGCATGGCGAGTATCAGACCCCAGGTGAGTTCGGTGGGACCCTCGCCGCCGCCGTTGGTGCCACAGACAGCGATGCCCAACTCGCTGGCTGCTGCCATGTCGAATGATGCGTTGCGGCGGCCGGTGGTGATCAGCAGCCGCAGCTTGGGCAATCGGGAGAGTAAAGACCGGGTGAATGGCGTGCGCTCCCGCATGCCCTGCACGATATCGAAATCTTTCAGGCGTTCCACCAGCTGGTCTTCGTCGATGAGGTGGTCTTGGAAAAACTCGACTTCAGTTCCGGAAGGCAGCTCAGACCAGTTGGCCAGGTCTTTGGCAGTGCCTTGGTAATCGTCCAATATCGCTAGTTTCAACTTGGTCAACTCCCTATCTGTGGGTTTGATTAAGACTTACTTAAAGGCCGGCATCACTTTTTCAGTGACGATGCGGAGGCTTAGAAGGACGCGTTCTTCGGGAATGAGCCCGCCGGGGTTGAGTTCGGCGACGATGCCGTCCAGGCCGAGTTCCTCTTTCAGTTCGACGAAGCGGTCGACCAGACTGTCGGCCGTGCCGAAGGCTATCTTCGTCTTCAACATGTCCTCATAGCTAAGGCCAGCCAGCCGCTCGGCGCGCCCGTCGGCCAGTTCAGTGACCTCCAGACCTGCTTTCCCGGCCTGTTCCCGGTAGAGGCTGCCCATACGGCCAAAGTAGCCGCTGATGCTCTCAAAAGGCTCGTCCAAAGCCTGTTCTTTGGTCTCCCCAGCGTACACCGGGATGCGGAGAGAAACGTCGCCCTCGCCGGGGTGGCCTGCTTTTATCCAACTCTGGCGGTACGCCTGGACGTTTTCTTTCAGCTCGGGGATGTCCATGCCCCGCAGACCCACGAATATGGGGTGGCCGTCCTCGCCCAGCCGGACAAAGGTGTCGGCCGAGTTGGCGGCGATCCGCAGCGGGGGATGGGGCTGCTGGTACGGCACGGGCGTGACGGTGGCGTTCTCCACGTTGTAGTGCTTCCCGTGGTGGGAGAACTCTTTACCCTCCCATGCCTTAAGAATTACTTTCAGGGACTCGGCGAACCGCTCCTGACTCTCTTCGTAAGGGATGCTGAAGACATCATAAGAGCGGGCGAAACCGCTGCGGCCGATGCCAAATTCGAAGCGGCCTTCGCTGATGTGGTCGACGGTGGCCACTTCCTCGGCGATGCGCAGGGGATTGCTCAGCGGTAGCACGTAAACTGCCATGCCCACCCGGAGCCGCTTGGTGCGGGTGGCGATGGAACTAGCGATGACGATGGGAGAGGACATCACCGAGCGTGTTGGGTTGAAGTGCAGTTCGGCCAGCCAGACACCGTCCAAGCCCATCTCCTCGGCTGCGTCGACCATGCGGAAGCCTTCTTTGAACGCCTGGGCCTCAGTTACCCCGACCCGGTTGCCAAACTCCATGAATGCGCCAAAGTGCATGTGCTGCTCCCTTTATCGCCAATTGTTTGTCTGTGCCCAGACACCAGCGCGGGTGCGCCCGCGTGTCAAAAGCCACGCTCCAAACTACTTCATGCCGGGCCAAGGGTCAAGAAAACTGGCTAAAGGGCCGTTAGATAGACCCGTTGGACCGAGAGGATCCTACTTCTTGACCGGCCCAGCCCGTCGGAATACGCTTAGCGTCGAATCAGCCGGTTTAAGCAGAGAATACGAGGCGACATATGGAATCGAGCCAGTATGACATCGCGATCATCGGGGGCGGCATCTTGGGGCTGTCCACCGCCATGCAGTTGTTGGAAAGAGCGCCCAATTGGAAGGTCGCGGTCATCGAGAAAGAAGACCAATTAGCCACCCACCAGACCGGCCACAACAGCGGCGTGATGCACTCGGGTATCTACTACCGGCCCGGCTCCCATAAGGCCCAATTCTGCGTGGCCGGCCTGAACAACATGGTCAAATTCTGCAACGAGAACGAGATCGAATACCAGCAGTGCGGCAAGGTCATTGTCGCCCTTGAAGAGTCACAGTTGGGCCGACTGCAGGACCTCTTCGAGAGGGGAACGGCCAACGGAGTGCCCGACCTGGAGATAGTCGGCCCGGAACGCCTTAAAGAGATCGAGCCCCATACGGCCGGGATACGGGCCCTGTGGGCGCCCCACACCGGGATCGTCGACTTCACCAAAGTGGCGGCCGCCTTCGCCGAAAAGTTCCAGCAGGCCGGCGGCGACATCTTCACGGGGGCCACGGTCAAGAAGATAACCAACTCCCCCGGCTCAGTCGCGTTGGAGACGACCAAGGGCACCGTTCAGGCCAAGCACCTGATCAACTGCGCCGGGTTGTACGCCGATAAAGTCGCATCCATGACCGAAGAAAAGGTCGGCGTGCGGATAATACCCTTCCGGGGCGAGTACTACACCCTGAAACCGGAAAGCCATCACCTGGTCTCCGGGCTGATTTACCCGGTGCCCGACCCGCAGTTCCCGTTTCTGGGCGTTCACTTCACCCGCAACATTAAGGGGCACGTCGAAGCAGGCCCCAATGCGGTGATGGCCCTGCGGCGCGAGGGCTACCGGAAACGCGACTTCAGCCTTGGCGAGAGTCTCGGCAACCTGGCCTATCCCGGCTTCTGGAAGATGGCCCTCAAGTATTGGAAGATCGGCATGGGCGAGGTCTACCGTTCCTACAGCAGGCGGGTGTTTCTCCGTGACCTGCAGAAACTTATTCCGGAGATCCAGAACTCCGACTTGGACACCGGTGGTTCCGGAGTACGGGCCCAGGCCGTGGCGAGAGATGGCTCGCTGTTGGACGACTTCAGCATCATTCAGGGCCGTGGCGCAATTCACGTTCTGAACGCACCGTCGCCGGGCGCAACATCTTCCCTGGCCATCGGCGAGCACATAGCCGGTCTGGCGGTCGAGAATTTCGGTGGAGCGGCCTAGACCGGGTAACTCTGAGCGGAGAGTGGGCATCAAAGCTGGCTAAGCTGGGGTTACATAATGTTGCTGGGGAGTCTGGCCGTCGGTATAATTCGGCGTGCCGGAGGCAACGGCACACGGAGGACGGCTGGCATTGCTGGTTGAGGCTGAACGAAACCTAGACTTGGGCTCCTTTGACGCGACACAGGACTCGGTTGACGAGTACCTGGCGTCGGTGGGTAACGCCCTTACCATCTATAAAGAGACCGGCATCGCGCCGCCTCTGTACTCGGCTGCATCTGCCCTGGGCGCTCTGCTCCGCGAACTAGCCCTGCCACCCGGCGCTATCCACAGCCTCCAAGAAGTTGAAACACTGACCCCAGTCGCCATAGGAAGCAAGGTCAAGATCAATGCGCTGGTGGAGAAACCAAGGCGTAGGGCCGGGCTTGAGTTTGTAACTGTGATTTGTACCATTGAGTCCGGTGGAGCAGTCGCACTCAAGTCCAAAAGCACAGTCCTGGTGCCCAGCGAAGCGTCTCCTGAGGCACCGGCAAAAGAAGCCAAAGAACAAACCAACAGGCCCATCGAAAGCGGCCTGGCCGTTATCTCAAAAGAGATCAACCAAGAACGATTAACCGCCTATGCCAAGGCGTCCGGCGATGACAATCCATTGCATCTTGACCCGGAATTCGCCGCCACAACCCAGTTTGGTGGCATAATCGCCCACGGTATGTTGACCCTCGCCTTTGTATCGGAAATGATGGCCGCCGCCCACGGACGCGGCTGGCTGCAGACCGGCGGCCTGCGGGTCAGGTTCAAGGGCGCCGCCTACCTGGGCGACAAAGTCGAGGCCTGGGGCAACTTGACCAAGGAACAGGGTGCATCCAAGACCTACTCGGTGGGAGTTAGGAACAGCGTCAACGGACAAGAACTTATCGCCGGCACCGCCGGATTTACCATAATTTAGAGGTAGCAGCCTTTAGCGAATGGCACGGTAGTCTCTGGAGAGACGCCAGTCAGACGAGGAAGGAACACTATGCAGAAAGCGACGGACAACGGAACAATGCCAGTGCGAGTGGCGATGGACGCC
>CAVOAA010000218.1:0-4666 GCA_963693555.1 Dehalococcoidia bacterium
TCTCCCACGAACTCCGCACTCCGCTGACGTCCATCAAGGGCGCGGCTGAGATTCTCCTCAACTACAGAGACGAAGACCCGGCAACCCAGGTGGAATTTCTCAGCATCATCGACAACGAAAGCGACCGGCTAACCAGGCTGATCAACGATGTGCTCGACCTATCCCGGATCGAATCAGGTGAGATGCGGTGGGAGATTTCCCAAGTGGACGTGAAGGGTGTTATCGAAACGGCCGTGCTCGGCACTCAAGCCCTAACCGTGCAGAAGAACGTGAAGGTCGAAGTCGACTCCGTAAATGACCTGCCTTCAGCAATCGCCGACCCAGATAAATTGGTCCAGGTGATTACTAACCTATTAAGTAATGCGGTGAAATTCACGCCCAACGGTGGGCTTATCCGCGTTCAGTCCCGCCTGCAGCCTGGCCCCCGGCAATCATCCGGGCAGCGAATGGTGGAGATCAGTGTCTCCGACAACGGCGTCGGCATTCTCAGAACCGAGTTCGACAAGATATTCGGGCGCTTCCAACAGGCCGGCACCTCCCTCTCCGACCGGCCTCAAGGGACCGGGTTGGGTCTCGCCATCAGCAAAGAGATAGTCACGCACATGGGCGGTCAGATATGGGTGGAAAGTGAACTTGGTAAGGGCAGCACGTTCTTCTTCACCGTGCCAACGAGCAGCCCTTCAAGTCCGGTGGCAGACGCGCCTGGCGAGATTAAAACCGAGGCAAGCCAAAACGGAAACCATGCTGCTGAAGTCGATCAACCGCCTTCCTCAACAACCGTTTCTCTATGACCGGCAGAATGTCTTTTCCCGGTAGCTAAAAGACTCTGTCCCATCCCTCTTGACCGGCGTTTGAGACACCAGGCCACCCAACTCTCTTCTCCCGTCCACTCCCTGTGAAGACCGTGTACAATCCGTTGCATCTTTCACGACCAGGTCCAAGTAGGAGCGAGAGCGCAACATGAGACGAAGCGAGTCCCGAATCCTTACCACCCACACTGGAAGTCTACCGCGTTCACCCGAACTTCAGGAGTTGCTGCGCTCCAGACTGGACCCCAACGAGGGCGAGGTGGAGGAGTTCCGCACCGGCGTCGACGAAGGCGTGGCCGATGTTGTGGCCAAGCAGGCAGCCATCGGGATCGACATCATAAATGACGGCGAGCAGGGCCGTGTCCAATATGCCACCTACGTGAAAGACCGGCTGACCGGCTTCGACGGCGAGCAGACCCTCAGGTCCCGCCCCAGGAAAGATATGCTGGACTTCCCGGAATTCGCCATCCAAACCGGGGTATCCTCATCGGCCACCATACCGTGGCCTGCCTGCACCGGCCCCATCGCCTGGAAAGACAAGGACGCCGTGCAGCGGGACATTCAGCGCCTCCAGGCAGCCACCGCCGGGACGAAGGCAGAAGAGGTGTTCATGACCGCAGCCTCGCCCGGAGTGATCGCTAACTTCCTGCACAACGAACACTACGAATCGGATGAGGCCTATCTGTACGCGCTGGCCGAAGTGATGAAGGACGACTACAAGGCCATCGTAGATTCCGGCCTGTTGCTGCAGATAGACTGCCCCGACCTGGCGATGACCCGGATCACCGAGTTCTCGCATCTCAGCGAGGAAGAGTTCATCAAAATAGTCGCGATGCACGTTGAAGTATTGCAATACGCCCTGAGCGGTCTACCCGCAGACCGGATGCGGATGCACCTCTGCTGGGGCAATACCGAGGGCCCTCATCACTATGACGTGCCGCTGAAAGAGATCATCAACACGGTGCTCAAAGTGCCGGTGGGGGCGATATCATTCGAGGGCGCAAATCCACGGCACGCCCACGAATGGAAGGTCTGGCAGGACGTAAAACTCCCCGCAGACAAGGTCATCATCCCGGGGGTTTTGGACACCACCACCAACTTCATCGAGCACCCTGAATTGATCGCCGAACGGATCGTCCGTTATGCCAGCGTGGTCGGCAAGGAAAACATGATGGTCGGCAGCGATTGCGGCTTCGGTACCTCGGCCTGGGGGCGGCGGGTGGAATCACGAATCGCCTGGGCCAAACTGGAAGCCATGGTCGAGGGAGCACGCCTGGCCAGCCAGGAACTATGGTAGGGACCGGCCTCCTCGCAAGAAAACCCATGCCGGAAGACCCGATGGAAGACCCGCAAGAAAACCCATGCCGGAAGACCCGATGGAAGACCCGCAAGAAAACCCATGCCCGAAGACCCTGATGTGCCTGTGACCGAGGCTATAACTGGCGAGCACCGTCTACGCTGGCGTACCTGTCCGCAGCCATGGTGCGCTTGCGGTCACTTCCAGAGGCAACGGGCATGGCGTTGGGACGCCGCTGACGCGCCAGATTCAGTCCTGCTGCAATAAGCTCAAGAAAGTACCGGTAGGCAACTTAGTCCTGCTGCAATAACCTTAAGAAAATACCGATAGGCAACTTAGTCCTGTTGCGAAACTTTGAAAATGAAGGTGATGCTGCGGGTGACCGTCCCATCGAAGTCTTTCTCCGAGCCGTACTCCTCCGTGGATAGCCGCAGCTCCATGCCCAGCCCGCGCATATCGTTGGCCAGTGCTTCCACCCTCCGGCGGACTTCATTTATATCTTTGTCGAGTTCTAACTGGTCATCTGTGGCCATGGGTCTGTTGAACACCTGATCAGGACGCCGCGCACTCGGGAAGGAACACGACGTCCCGTTTAATTTCTTGTACCTAAAGCCGGATTTCTACCTAAAGTCGGCCTTTAGTAATAGACCGAGTTGCCGGTGCCGCCGCCAGCCATGATGACTTCACCGGTCACAGCCCACGACTTATCCGAAGCCAAATAGGCCGTCAGGAAGCCAATCTCAGAGGCGTCTACCATACGGTTGATGTGGTTGGTCCGGGGGGAGCCATCAGTGAAGTCCTGGGCTTCCGCCTCGGCGGGGCTAACACCCAATTCCTTGCCGCGAGCTTCCATCAAACTAACCGTACGCTCAGTGCGGGTTATGCCGGGGTGGATGCAGTTGACGGTGATCCCGAACTTGCCCACCTGTGTCGCCAGAGTCTTGGTCAGATGGACCAAGGACACGTTGCGGGCGCCACCGCTAAGGTTGCCGGCCATCCGGGCGTTGCCGCCGCTGATGTTGATGATCCGGCCCCAAGGCTGTTTCTTCAAGAACGGAAGGGCGGCGCGGGCGCAGCGGAGCGCACCGACGTATTTAACGTCGAAGTCACCGAGCAATTCTTCATCGACGACCGTGTCGATCGGCCCTACGGCGCCCGGAGACCCACCCGGCAACGATGCGCTGTTGACCAAGATGTCCAGACCGCCCAATTGGCTGACAGCCTCGGCCATCACCCGGTCGACGTCCTCGCGGGAGGTGACGTCGAGAGCCATGGGTATGATCTTCCGGCCGGTGATATCTTCAATCTCTTTGGCGGCCTCGTCCAAGGCAGATTTCGTGCGGGACGCGATCACCACGTCACAGCCCTCACGGGCCAATTCCAGGGCGATGGCCTTGCCGATGCCACGGCTGCCGCCGCCTACAAATGCTTTCTTGTCTTTAAGTCCTAGGTCCATTGTTCGGTCTCCTATCTCACTCTCGTCTAACTCTTGATTACCGCCCGGCATTGGGCACAAATCCTTGGCGCATTTTACACAACGCCAGTAACGGCGGCAATCTGGCTTATGACGGCTGCGGAGCTTCCGGCACAGCCTCTTCGATGCGGGTGGTACCGCCGGGCCGGGCTTTGATCAGCGCCAGGACCGAGAGTACCGGCAGGGCCATCATCACCACCATACCCATGGTGTAGGTTCCGGTCAGATCGTGGAAGATGGCCAAGGGCAGCGGGCCCACGGCGGAGGCGCAGAAGTTGATGGTCATCGCTGAGCCTTGCACCTGGCCCAAACCATGACGCCCGTAATAGTGTGCCCATATAACGCCCTGGACGATGTGGTGCATCCCTCCGGAAACACCCATGACCAGCACATAGATCACGGCCATGAACACTGAGTCAACGGCCACCACCAGCACCAATGCGATGAACAGGGACACCATGGCAGAGGCGTAAAGGGCCTTTGGGCCGATGCGGTCTACGACGAACCCAGAGATAAGAGAGCTGACTGCCGAAGACGCGGCAAAGATCACGAACACCCCGGCGGCTAACGTCGCGCTCAGTCCCTTTTCTTCAAATATAGACGTCTGGTGAAAGACCAGCGCCGTCGAAACCAGCCCCGGAGTGCCCAGCGATAACGCCAATAGCCAGAAGTTGACCGAGCTGAAAACCCGTGTGTCCCTGCGGACTCCCTCTGCGGCCATCCTGGTCTCTGACGCGGGCGGTTCGGATGACCCATCGGGGAACATCCCCATATCTTCTGGGCGGTTCCTGACCACCAAGATAGCCACCGGGACGATCAATAATACCGCCACCAAACCGATCACGGCGTAGGCCTCACGCCAGCCAAAATTGACGATGAGGAACCTGGCAAAGGGAGGAAATATGGCGCTGGACAGCACTGCGCCAAGCCCCATCATGGCGATGGCCCGGCCTCGCTTGGAGACGAACCACGTGTTCACCAACAGGATCGAGTTGATGCCCAATGAGCCTTGCCCCAAGGCCCGCAGACTGGCAAAAGCGACATAGAAGAGCACTATATTGGTGGCGGTCGCCATACCGAAGCAAG
>CAVOAA010000219.1:0-4660 GCA_963693555.1 Dehalococcoidia bacterium
TTTCCGAAATTAACAAGACTTATGCGCATCCTTCGACGGAGCTCAGGACGAACGGAATCGGTGCGATGGCTGAAGATGACTGGGCCACTTCTGCCCCCCCTCAGTTTGCCAAAGTATTCGGGGTCGGCTAGCATTACTCGTTGCTTGCCTGTGGAATCCGAACCCGCAGGCGTTATAAACAGCGAAAGAGATTTTTAATGAATATCTATAACTTTGCCGCAGGGCCGGCCATCTTACCTGCGGAGGTACTTCAGGAAGCACAACGAGACCTGGTCTCGCTTCCGGATGTTGGGCTATCACTGTTGGAGATGAGCCACCGGTCAAAACCGGTCGTGGAGATGATTGACGCCGCGGAAGCAGACATGCGTGAGCTGGCCGGAATACCGGACAACTACCGGGTCCTATTCCTACAAGGCGGGGCGTCGCTGCAATTCTCCATGGCGCCGATGAACCTTTTGAACCCCAACGGCAAGGCCGACCACATCGTCACCGGCAACTTCGCCAACCTGGCGTTGCTAGACGCTCAGAAAGTTGGGAACGTCCGCGTCGCGGGCTCCACCGAAGCCAGCAACTACGATCATGTGCCCAGCCAGGATGAATTGGACCTGGACCCCGACGCTGATTACGTGCATATCACCGGTAACAACACCATCTACGGCACCGAGTGGCCCACTGAGCCGGACACCGGCAACGTACCACTGGTGGCCGACCTATCGTCCAATATCTTCAGTAAGCCCATCGATATCACCAAGTACGGGCTGATCTACGCCGGCGCGCAGAAGAACCTGGGCGCTGCCGGCGTGACCATGGTCATCATCCGGGATGATTTGGTGGAACGCAGTCCGGACACTCTCCCGGGCATGCTCAGCTATAGCGTCCATGCCAAAGCAAAGTCAGCCTACAACACCCCACCGGTCTTCTCGATCTACATCCTGGGGCTGGTGGTCAGATGGTTGGCCAAGCAAGGCGGCCTTGAGCACATGGAACAGCAGAACCAGGACAAGGCCAAGTTGCTCTATGACCAGCTTGATTCGTCCGAGTTTTTTAGCGGCCACGCCGTCGCCGGGCATCGGTCACCCATGAATGTGACCTTCCGGCTGCCCACCGCAGAATTGGAGACCCAGTTCGCCGGAGAGGCGGCTGCCGAAGGACTTATTGAACTCAAAGGACACCGCTCGGTTGGCGGCATTCGGGCGTCGATCTACAACGCTTTCCCCAAAGAGGGCGTCGAGGCCTTGGTGGCGTTCATGAAAGAATTTGAGCGGACCAACGGCTAGAGAAACCGACCCCACCAAATCAAATCGGAGCCAAGTATGACCACCGTAACACTGGCATCTGGAACACCAGTTGAGATCGACGACGTCCTGTACAACTTCGTCAGAGACGAAGTTGTACCGGGTACTGGCAAGACCGTGGATGAGGTATTCACCATACTTGGTGACCTGGTAACCGATTTCGGTCCCAAGAATGCAGAATTACTGGACAAGCGCATCGCCAGGCAGTCGAAGATTGACCAGTATTACCTCAGCAAACGAAAAGCAGGATGGGAGCCCACGGTAGATTCTGCAGCCCAAGACGCGGCCGAGTTAGGCCAGTTCCTGGTGGACGAAAGGTTCCTGGAGCCGGAATCGGCCATCGAAGTAAACATGACCACGCCCGAGCTAGACTACGAAATGTCTCAGAATGGGCCTGAACTTGTTACCCCGGTCAACATCGCCAGCATGGCTGTCGGCGGGGCCAATGCCCGGTGGGGCAGCCTCTATGACGCCTACTTCCTTAGCGACCTGCATCCAGAGATTGACCGCGATTCGCAGCGGAGCGAGCGGCTGGAAATGGTCGTCGACCAGACCAATGACTACCTGAACAATCATGTAGCCCAGTGGGAAAACGGTAAGGGATTCAACGACTTCACATCCTTTTCCGTGCGCCAAGAAGCTGGCAGCAGGACCGTGCTTCTGGGACACACCGCAGACGGGTCAGAGTCCGGGTTGCAGGACCCCGCCAGGTTCGTGGGGTTCAACCTAGAGGGAGACCAATTGTCCGAGTTCTTGCTGGAGGACAATGGCCTCAAGATCCAGTTCCAGCTCTACGACGGCGGCAAGATCAACGAGGAGAACGGCCAGTTCAAGGATCTGATCGTAGAATCGGCCGTCACCAATATCGTCGATTTCGAAGATGCGGTGGCCATCGTTGACGGCGAGGACATGGTCCTGGCACTGCGGAACTACCTGGGCCTGATCAGGGGAGATATCGAAGCCTACGGTTCCCGGGGCGCTCTCAAGACCGTCAACGCAGACATCAGGTACACCGGCGCCGATGGCTCTGGCCAGACCGCCAAGGCCTCGAGTTTGATGTCGGTGCGCAACGTTTCGCTGCACATGTATACAGACATGGTGCAGGTCGGCGGCCAGGAGATATCCGAGCGGATTTTGGGAGTGCTGTTGACGACGCTCATCGCCACCTCGCACGACAACGGTTCGGACAAGCGTGCCCCCAACAGCACGAAAGGCTACGTTTACCAGGTCACCCCCAAGCTGCAGACCGCCGAGGAAGTGGCCGAACAGGTGCGTTTCTTCGAGGCTGTGGAAACGAAACTGGGTCTCGCCAACACCACCATGCTCATCGGCATCATGAACGAAGAACTGGGCATGACCCTGCAACTCGGAGAGGCGCTCCGGTTGGCCCAGAGCCGGGTCTTCTTCACCAACACCGGCTTCCTGGACCGCACTGGCTCGCAGATCAGGGTCCAGACCCAAGCCGGCCCGGTCGACCTGCGGGATGACCTGACCCGGTCGGTCTTCAACACCAGCTACGAACTGCACAACGTCGATGTCAGCCTCCGGGCAGGTGTCCACAACCAAGGCAAGATCGGCAAGGGGATGCAGGTCAAAAACAGGGCGATGGCCGAGATGATGGAGATCAAGATCAATCATCCCAAGAGCGGCGGGAACACGGCCTGGGTGCCGGCGCCCAACCCCAGCCATCTCCACTCCATGCACTACCACATGATCGACGTTGACCAGGTGCAGCGGACGATGGAGGACTCTCCGTCTCCGAACATCTCACGCCGTGACCTTCTGACTTTCCCCGTTTTGGACAGAGAGAAAGTCGCCGACGCTGCGACCAAAGAGACCCTGCTCCTGAGCTACGCCCATAGCATGGTCGCCTATGTGGAACCCTGGGTTCACCGCGGTATCGGGTGCAGTGGCGTGCCCAACTTCAGCCAGATCGAAGAGATGAAAGATAGGGCCACCGAGAGGATCGACGGCGCAATCATCGCCAACTGGAGACTACACGGCGTGGTTAGCCAGGCGGAGATCGAACAAGCCATCACCAAGGCCACCGAGATATTGGACGAGCAGAACGCGGGTCAGCCTGGCTACGAGGCTATGACGGACACTCCGGAAAAGCGGTCCGGGCTGCTTCAAGAGCCGGTGATCGCCGCTGTGTTGCAGATCATCGACGATGCTCTGTCATCCCCCAGTGCTTACGTTGAGCCGGCGCTATTCCGCTACCGGAAGGCGGTCAAAGCCGCAGCCAAGTAGTCTGGGTAGCCGGGGAATCAGGCGACGTTGGCGCTGGCTTGGTCGACGAACCGGGCGACCTGAGCAGCGATGGCCGCATGGTCCGGGGCCTTTAGCTCGGGGTCTTCTTCCATCAACCTGGTGGCCTCGTTTCTGGCCAACTCAAGCAGTTCGCGGTCAGTGATGTGGGCCATCTTGAGGCTGGGTAAGCCGCTCTGCCGGGTGCCGAAGAAATCTCCCGGCCCCCGCAGTTCCAGGTCAACCTCTGCCAACTGAAACCCATCATGTATCCGTGCCAGAGCCGATAGCCGTTCCTTCGCCGTTTCGGAGGCGCTGTCCGACATGAGGATGCAGTAGCTCTTGTGCTCGCCACGGCCGACCCGGCCCCGGAACTGATGTAGCTGGGCCAAGCCGAACCGGTCCGCGCCGTCGATCATCATTACAGTGGCATTTGCCACGTCGATACCCACTTCCACCACCGGCGTGGACACCAAGATGTCCAATTCTCCGTCCCGGAACTGGCGCATGACCTTTTCCTTCTCTTTACTCGGCATCCGTCCGTGGAGCAGCCCCAAAGATAAGTCAGGGAACACGTCCTCGGAGAGCCGTTGGTATTCTTCGGCGGCGGCTTTGGACTCGATGGTCTCCGACTCGTCGACCAGCGGGCAGACCACAAAGGCCTGTCTTCCTTCCTCGACCTGCTTGCGGATGAATCCGTAGGCCGTGCTCCGTTGATCCGGCTCCAGCCATTTGGTGGCCACCTGCTGGCGTCCGGCGGGCATCTCGTCGATGGTGGAGATGTCCAGGTCACCGAACAGGGTCAGCGACAGGGTCCTGGGGATGGGTGTGGCCGACATGATCAAGGTGTGCGGGTTCTCTTGACCTCGCTCCTGGAGGGCGGACCGCTGCATCACCCCGAACCGATGCTGCTCGTCGGCGACGGCCAGGGCCAATTTAGGCAGAGAGATTCCTTCTTGAATCAGGGCCTGGGTGCCGATCAAAATGTCCAGAGTCCCGTCCGCCGCCATCTTTGTCAGCTCACGTTTCACGGGGGCGCGGGAGCTACCGGTCAGTAGCCCGATCGATATCGGGCGGTCCATGTGCTCCAGATAGACGGTAAGCAGGTGCGGTTCCTG
>CAVOAA010000220.1:0-4639 GCA_963693555.1 Dehalococcoidia bacterium
AACGACAAGAAAGCCAAGACCGGGGAGCCGTGAGTCCAAATCTTTGTGTATTTGAGGACAATCATGAATTATCGTGCGGTGTTCTGAGCCATACCCTCATCGTAGATTTTCATCGTAGATTTTCATTAGGCGGTCACCCATTCGGTCCCAATCGTAATCATTGGAAGCCCTCTCTCTGGCCCCATCCCCCAGCCTCTTCAAGAGGTCACGGTCCAGATACAAGCTCTCTAAAGCGCCAGCCAAACCCTCAACGGCTTGTGAGGGCGATTGCGGCGCAACTTTTATGCCGCAGTCCTCATTTACATGTAAACCCGGTCCAGCGGCGTCTAGGCAGACCACCGGGGTACCTACAGCCATGGCCTCAACGACAACAGTACCGCCGCCGTCACGCAGACTGGTGAATAGGAATACGTCACTTGTGGCCATTTTCTCCAGCAGACTATCCCTGGAAATCTCGCCGCAGAGGGTTACATTGTCGTCGATCCCTAAACTGCTGATCAGTCTGTTGAGGTACGCCTCCTCGGGACCGCGGCCAGCGATGGTGAGCCGGGCGTTGGGGTTACGGTCCACAAAATGCTTGAACGCTCTGATCGCCAGCGCGAACCCCTTGATCCTCAGCAGCTTCCCGGCCGACAAAACCTCGAAGGTATCACCTGATTTCGGAGCAGAGGCTACCGTTTTCATATCCTCTTTCGACACCCCGCTTACGGGGAAAAAATGGGCCTTCTGCTCCCAGGATCGAGGTAGCTGGGCCATGGACTCTGGCGTACACACCAAGATGGCCTTAGCACGGTTCTGGCTGATCACGAAGAACGGGTCGTGGCGGAACGCCCACTGGCCCGCGGACCGGACCATCTCCCAGAACCGGCCCTTCAACGAATATTCTTGAAGGAACCCCTTTGGGGTCCGGTGAGCCCCTCCGCCGGGGCCTCTGACGTATGGGACTGGCAACAGACCGCCGATCAGGCTGGCCATCCAGTCGTTGGCGTAGGTGATGTGGTGAAATAGGTCGAATTTCTTCTCTCGATGCAGTCTGCGGGCCACTAAATAGGCCTTGATCTGCCAGAAGAAATAGTAAGCCTGATGCCCGCCCTGGATCTTTAACATCGGTTTCAGCCAGCCGGGCAGGTCGAAATATTCGAACGTCACACCGCTGATGAGACCTTCCGCGATAGCCTCTTCGATACCAGCCTTGTTCTGAGTCGTAGTTAAAGCCCATACGTCGTTATGCTTGGCGATCTGGCCCAGCAGATTCCACCCCAACACGTCTTCGCCACCGGCGAACCCGGGTTTGTTGGGCGGGCAACAGGCAAAGGTACAGGCGAGGATCCGGGGTTGGTCGGTCATTTCACGCAGAAGAGATTGACGGATATCTGTTGCTCTAATAGACGGTCCGCCAGATCTTGGATCTCAGATTCTTCCAACGCTTTCAGGCCGATGTTCTCGTCGACGATCTGGATGTTGAACCCTTCTGAAAAGATCTGCCTTGCGAATTGCACCGCGTCGACCCCAGCGCCTTGGAGCAGCATCGGGTGGTATTCGATGATGATCTTTGGGGCGTCGTCGTTGGCGAGAAGTTGGCCCATACCTCGCCAAACGTCCAGCTCCGCACCTTCCACGTCAATCTTGATCAGGTCCACCTTCGGGTTTCCCTCTTCCTTCAAGATCTCATCAAGGCTGACGGTCTCAATATCAACCGTTCCGGCTAGGGGAATATCGTGCTGATAGGTGCTGTGTCTTCCGCTGTCCAACTTCGTCTGAAACAGGATGCCGGCGCCTGTACGGTCGGACACGGCCTTATTCACCACCGTTATGTTTTGGAAACCATTCAGCGCGATATTACCGAGCAACAATGAGTGGTTAATGGGGTCCGGCTCGAATGCGAGCACCTTTCCATTGGCACCGGCGAGCCCGGCTGATATGAGTGTGTAGTAGCCAACGTGGGCTCCGATGTCTATTACGAATGAACCTGGTTGCACCAGACTCATGATGAGTTGAGTCGTCTCGGACTCAAAACTGCCGGCAAGCATATCCAACGGTGGATAGGCGTTCCCGGTGGACAGCTGCATCCGGTAGCCATTGACCAACTGTGGGCCCTGGGACTTTCGGTAAAACCGGAATAGGAGTCGACCGACGACCGGACCGATGACTCGGCGGAGCCATTGGTGTATTCCGATGGCGGTCGAAACAGCCCGGGCCATGAGATATAGGCGGCGGGTTATCGAGTACAGGGCGTACAGCCTCGTGGCGTGGGGGGGGGGCGCAGAGGTTTAGGCATTTGTGGACATATTGTCTAGTTGTGTCAACAGCGAATCTGCCAGACTCCGGTTGGTCCAAGCTCGGAGTTTCTCCAGCGACCGGGCTCCCATCAGCGCTCGCTCTTCACTGGAGAGGGCAAAGAATGTATCAAGAACATCCGCAAGGCCGTCGGCTCCGTCTGGCTTGAATATGTATCCATTGCTCCCATGTTCCACCATGTCGTAGGCTGCTCCCACCTGGTCAGACGTGATGACCGGCACCCCAAAAGACATTGCTTCGTTTACGACGATGCCCCATGTTTCCCGTATCGAAGGCAGGACCAGAACGTCTGCGATGGAGTAATAGTCCAACACGGTGTTTCGGTTTTGAAAGCCAATGAAGTGGACGGATCGCAGGTCGTGGTCCGCAGCATAATCCTTTAGCGCTCCCATCAACGGCCCGTCTCCGACCAAGACTAACGCCGTGTTATCGACCTTCAAGCGGTCATATGCTGCAAGCAGGTTGAACAGATTTTTCTCTTCACTCAGGCGGCCGCAGAACAAGACTACATTGGCATCGTCATCGATCCCCAATTGTGCCCTTAATGCCGGGCCTGCATCGGTGGTGTCGTTTTCATGCATCTCGGCGAGCTTGTCGTAGCCCCATGAATAGGCAAACGGGATTATCTTTTTGTTGGGCACTCCGTATAGCTGGTAGAGCAATCGGTTCGATTCGCCAGCCGACAGAAAGCCGGCCACCACTTTGAATAAGATGCCGGCCAAGACGATCTTCTTCAGCCAGCGCTTCAATTTATTCTTGCTCTTCTCTCCCTGCACGTTGGCATCGGTCATATAAAACACGCGCGAGCCAAATAAGTAGGAGCCGATGATGGAGATCCACCAAGTCGGATTACTCCAGGCCATCAAGATGACGGCATCGGGTCTGTTTCGGCGAAGCTCGCCAAATATCCCCAGGTTGATGAGACCGGCGGGCCATTTCAGGTAGGAAGGGATGGGCGAGTAGTTCTTTAGCAGTTGGTTGGGGTAACCCTCTAACAGCGTATCGCGGTCGCCCCATTCATTATTTGATTTGAACATCGTGGCGACATCTTTACTCCGCAGAGATTCATCGGAGCAAAAATAAACCATGAGGTCGATCCTGGGGTGGCTGGCAAATTGTCTGAAAATCTCAACCTGATAGTAAAAACAAGTGGGGGCGACTATGGCCACTTTGAATCGTCTTGCTTCGTCGTTCGATGCCAATTTAAGGACGTCCTGTGCTGTGGTATTCAAACCCAAACTTTCTGACCGAATCAGGCTCCAGCAAGTTCCTGCCGTCCAGAATCAACGGCACGGACATCTGCTGCCGGACCGAGGAAAGGTCCACTTTCGTGTATTCAGACCAGTCCGTCAGGATCATTAAAACGTCGGCGCCACTGGCCGCGTCCTCTGCTGAATCGCAATACCTGAGACGCGGGAGGTCTTCCGGGTGTTGCCGCTTGAATTGGCAGATGGCTTGAGGATCATGTAGCTGAAGGTTGGCCTCTTCGGAGAGTAGCCGGTCTACGAGTTGCAAACTGGAGGCCTCTCTGACGTCGTCGGTATCAGCCTTGAATGCGAGTCCCCAAACACCGACGGTCTTGCCGCTCAGCGACCCCAGGGTATGGCGTGCCTTGTCCAGCAGCCGATCGACCCGGCTGTTGTTGACCTCTTCAACCTGTCTCAGCAATGATGCGTTTTGTCCGTGCTGTTCCACCACGATGGTGAAGGCCCGAACGTCCTTGGGCAGGCACGACCCGCCGTACCCTACGCCGGCTTTCAAGTGTCCGGACCCGATCCTTGGGTCCAAACCCACGCCTAGCGCGACCTCTTCTACGTCGGCATCGGCGGCTTCACAAAGGTCGGCAATCATGTTTATGAACGAGATCTTTGTCGCGAGAAACGCGTTGGAAGCATGTTTGATGATCTCGGCTGAATTGACGTCGGTCATTACGACCTTGCCCTCAGCGCCGGGCCCCATCGCATTCAACAGGGGCCGATAGATCCGGAGCATGCATTCTCTTGCGTCTTCGGACTCAACGCCCAGGATGATCCGGTCCGGATTGAAAAGGTCTTCCATCGCCTTGCCTTCCCGCATGAACTCAGGATTGACGACGATCTCTATGTTGGATCCTGCGTCCTTATTTCCGGCCTGGCCTGCATACTCGATTATATTGGCCTTGATCTTTTTCGCCGTTTGCACGGGGGATGTACTCTTTTCAACCACGAATTTCTTGCCGTTCAGGTTGGCGGCGACCGCCCGGGCGACGCCATCTAATTGCGTCAGGTCAACGGATCCGTCCGCTCCCTGTGGAGTGCCGACGCAGATGAAGATCACGTTGGTCTCCCGGATCGCGGTGGCA
>CAVOAA010000221.1:0-4614 GCA_963693555.1 Dehalococcoidia bacterium
CTGGGTATTCACGCTGCCTGGATGACCACCGGAGGCACCAGCCTCGACAGCCTGACCTGCTTTGCGGCTGCGGCCGGCGCCACCACCAACATCAAGCTGGGCACTTCGATCATCCCCACCTACCCCCGCCACCCATTGGTCGTGGCGCAGCAGGCCCAGGTTGTGGCCCAACTCGCGCCAGGACGTCTCCGCGTGGGTGTCGGTCCCAGCCACCGGCCACTGATGGAGTCCATGGGGATCGATTTTCACGCCCCGTTGGCTCACCTCCGAGAATACCTCCGCATACTCAAAGCGATCCTCAAGGCGGGCTCCGTGGACTTTGACGGCGAGCATTACTCGGCCCACGGGTCGATCGCCGGGCCGATGGACGTCCAGATCATGGGTTCGGCACTCCAGAAGGGTTCATTCGAGCTATGCGGGGCCGAGGCTGACGGCGCGATAAGCTGGGTCTGCCCGCCAATTTATCTGCGGGATGTGGCCCTGCCGGCCATGGCCAAGGGCGCCAAAGAAGCCAAACGTCCGGTGCCGCCGCTGATCGCTCACGTCCCGATATGCGTGCACGACAACTTGGATGAGGTCAGGACCGCCATGCGCGAGCAATTCGGTCATCCAGCCCTGCCCTACTACCAGAACATGCTGATCGCCGCCGGGTACCCCGAGGCCAAAGAGGGCAAATGGAGCGACGCCATGATCGAGGGTGTGGCCATATTGGGAGACGAAGAGACCGCCGCCCAGCGTATTCAGGAACTGTTGGACATGGGCGCAACCGAGGTTTTAGCCTCGCCCATCACCGCCGGCGCCGACCGTGAGGCGTCACTAGACCGCACCATGAAGCTGCTGGGCCAAGCGGCTTCCGCAGCCAGATAACCGTAGCCAGATAGCCATAGCGAGATAGAGGAAAAATGAAGTACGACGTTGTTATCGTGGGCGGTGGTTCCGCCGGTTGCACACTTGCGACACGCCTGAGCGAAGACCCTAGCCGGTCGGTTTTGCTACTGGAAGCTGGCCCCGACTACTCGAGCCTGGAACAGATGCCGGAGGAGATCAAGTTCGGTCACCGGCAGGAAGCCAGCGACATCGAGTCACCCTTCAACTGGGCCTACAAGGGTCAGGGCACGCCTGAGCAAGAGGTCCCCATGCAGGTGGCGCGGGGCAAGGTCATTGGCGGATCGGGCTCGGTGAACGGGCAAGTGTTCCTGCGGGGCGTGCCTGAGGACTACGACAACTGGGCCGCCGAGGGCAACGACGAGTGGAGTTTCATCAACCTGCTGCCGTTCTTCCGCAAGCTTGAGACTGATCAGAACGTGCGTGACGACTTCCACGGCACCGATGGACCCATTCCGGTCTGGCGGCTACCGAGGGAAGAGTTCATGCCTGTGAACGAGGCGTTCCACCAGGCCACGGTGGCTGCCGGGTTCTTGGAAGACCCCGATATGAATAACCCCGACTCCGCTGGCACGGGGGCGGTGCCGATGAACAACCCGGGCGGCATCCGGACCAGCGCCGCCATCGCGTATCTGAACCCCAACCGGCACCGGCTGAACCTGACGGTCAAGGCCGGCGTCCTGGCCCACAAGATCGTGTTCGAAGGAGACCGGGCTGTCGGCGTACAGGTGGAGAGCGGAGGCGAGACGTTCACCGTGGAGGGCACCGAGATCGTCCTCTGCGCCGGAGGCATAGCGTCGCCCCAGTTACTGCTGTTGTCAGGCGTAGGGCCGGCCGGACATCTCGAGAAATTGGGCATACCAGTCGTGAAAGACATGCCGGGCGTTGGACAAAACCTGCGCGACCACCCTCTGGTCACGGTTGATCTTGTGCCCAGGGCCGGCGTGAAGCTGGCGACGACCGAGCCTCGCATCCAGAGTGGGCTGCGTTACACCTCGGAGGGTTCCGACACACGAAACGACATGCAGCTCTTTCCCTCATCATTCACCGGACTTCGGGCCGGCGATCCACTCCAGGGCCGCAGCCCCGATCGCCCGGAAGGTATGAGGATCACCTGTCTCTTGCAGCTGGCCGACAGCGCGGGAGAACTGACTCTCACATCCACCGACCCAAATGACCGGCCACACCTGGAATTCCGGTACTTTGAGACTGAATGGGACCGGCAGCGCATGCGGGACGCAGTGCACCTCTCGCTGAAGTTGCTGGAGCACCCGTCCTTTGGCCCGTTGATCGAACGGCGTATTTCACCCTCCGACGACGACGTGGCCACCGAAGACTCTCTGGACGCCTGGCTGCGGCAGAACGTAGCCACGACCCAGCACACATCAGGCACCTGCAAGATGGGGCCGGAGTCTGACCCGATGGCGGTCGTGGACCAATACTGCCGGGTACGGGGATTTCAGAACCTGCGAGTGGTGGACCTATCCATCTGCCCCAACGTGGTACGGGCCAACACCAACGCCACGGCCATCGTGATAGCAGAAAGGGCCGCCGGCTGGATCAGCTAGCGGCCCCTTCTAGGCGTTCTTGAGTCTAGTTTGGTCTATGCGGTGGTCGGCGTGGGGGCTATCTTCCCGAAGACCTTGGGCGCGGTGTCGTCCTTGAACGAGAGCTTGGGCGCCTGGTCCTGCCAGCCTCGGTCGGTGTCCAGTTCTACGCCCAGTCCGTCGGCCACTCGGCACATATAGTTGAACAGCGCCACCACGTGCACGATGTCAATCACGTCGGCGTCTTCCCAGCCAACGCTGGTGAGTTCATCAACCCAGTCTTGGGTCATGCCTGAGGGAGTTGTCGTCAAGAACTCGGCGAACTCCAGCATCGAGGCCTGTTTGGCCGGCAAGCCGACCTCGCGGAAGTTCTCTCCCAGTTGCTCGGCTAGTTTCGATTCGGGGTCCTCACCACGGAGGGCCTGTGCGTGGGCGAGGGTTCAATATTGGCACTTGTTGGTCGCCGAAACCACGGCGGCCACCATCTCGCGTTCGGCACGGGACACGCCTGACTCGTCGAACATCACCGAACTAACATGGGCCATAAGGGTCTTCATGATGTTGGGTTTGAGGCTGCTCACAGACTGGACGTTGGGGATCTGTCCCCTTGTCTTGATCATCCTGTCGTAATTCTCTGTGAGCTCGCCTTGGGAATCCTCGTAGGGAATGGTCCTCACGTAGGGCATCTCTTACCTCCGGTGTCTCTGCTGGTCTCTGCTCTTTGATGACTGAATCAGGATTAAGATTCCGTGTCCAGAAAGGTTAGCACCAGCCACCGCTGGGTTCAATCCGTAAGAGACCGCTGATAAAAAGCGACGGGCCGTTATGGCCGTACGACTGTGACCATGAGGTATAATTCGTCCAATTTCCCGCCTAGGTGCGGCCCGGAGGAGCAGATATGGGAATCCTGACCGACGACATGAAACGGGTAGTCCGGCAGCAGCGGATGGGCTTCATGGCCACCGTGTGCCCGGACGGGTCTCCAAACCTATCTCCCAAGGGCACTGCCACGGTCTGGGACGACGACCGCCTGGTTTTCGCTGACCTGGGGTCTCCGCAGACGATCGAGAACCTGGGGCACAATCCAGCCTGCGAGATAAACGTCCTGGACGTCTTTCTCAGAAAGGGCTACCGCTTCAAAGGGACGGCCGAGATCGTGACTGGCGGCGACCTGTTCGATGGGATCAAAGACGCCTACGCCACCGGCAGCCGTGGCATCCAGAGGTCTGGCCTGTCCACCAAGCGTTATGTCTTAATCACTGTCACCAAAGCGGCACCGGTCGTTTCCCCTGGCTATACGCCTGGGAAGACTGAGGAAGAGATGCGCGTAGAATGGACGGCATACTGGGCCGGGATACAAGAAGCGAATTCCTGACCCGCGCATCTAAGCCCATACCCAATGGCAATCTATGCTCAAGGTAGGATTGAAATCATGTCGTGGATCGAAGAAGAAAAGGTAGACCTGCCCCCGGTGATCTCCTGCATGTCGATCAATAAAAAGGCGATGGATGCAGTGGTGAACCTGAACACCAATATAACTTTCGGTTCCTCAGCGCTGACCAGGGTGCAGGAAGAGTGCATCTCGACCGTGGTGGCCGCTGCCAATACCTGCCGATATTGAACCATGTCTCACGGAGGGTTCCTCCGTCAGCACTCCGACGACACCGAGCTCGTCAACCACATGATGCACGACTACACAAAGGCCGATCTGGACGACCAGACTCGGGGCATGCTGGACTTCGCCCTGAAACTCACGCTTCACCCGTCGTCCAACACCAAAGCCGACCTTCAGAAACTCCGCGACCTGGGCCTGAACGAGCAGCAAGTGTTGTCGACCGTCCTGATCACCTGCAATTTCAGCTTCATGACCAGATTGGCCGACGGTCTAGGCGTGGAGATACAGGAAGGCCGGTTCGAAGACGCCAAACGGTGGATGTCACTAGAGGTCCAGGCCATGCCCTGGCTGATGGACCGTAAAGAGAAGTAGCCAGCCGGCTCGCCGGGTTTTCTTTTGTTGTGGCCAGTGTAGGCAGGCCACGAGCGTTGGGGCGAACTGCGTATCAACCCGTTCGGCCTTAAAGGCTGGCGCGGTCGGTTTTTGGGGCGCAAGTTTTGCTATAATCTATTCCCCGAGCGGGCGTAACTCAGGGGTAGAGTGCTTGCTTCCCAAGCAAGATGTCGG
>CAVOAA010000222.1:0-4566 GCA_963693555.1 Dehalococcoidia bacterium
TTGGCCATCGCAGCGCTCAGATCGGTCCCGCTGACAGTGAAGCTGATGTCCGTTGTCCGGTCCTCACTGGTGTTCTGGACGATGGTGTCCACGCTGATGCCAGACTGGGCCAGAGGCTCGAACAAAGCTGCCGCCACGCCCGGTTGGTCCGGTACGCTGCGCACAGTGATCTTGGCCACGTTGTTGGTGCAGGCGATTCCAGTAACTTTGATTCTGTTTTCCATCTCTCTCTTGTCCGCTTCGCCGTGTATCAATGTCCCCGGAGTGTCGTTGAAGCTGGAAGCCACATAGATCGGGACCTGGTAGACCGAGCCCAACTCGATGGACCTGGGGTGCATCTTCGCGCCGTAGTTGGCCAACTCAAGCATTTCATCGTAGCCGATCTCGGTCAGCTTACGGGCCTCCAGGACGATCCTGGGGTCGGCCGTGTAGATGCCGTCGACATCGGTATATATCTCGCAACGGTCGGCTTCCAAAGCGGCCGCCAGCGCCACAGCGGTGGTATCGGAGCCGCCGCGCCCAAGGGTCGTAATATCTTGGTCGTCGGTTATGCCCTGGAATCCTGCCACCACCACTATCCGGCCCTCTTGCAGTTCCTTCAGCATCCGGGCCGTGTCCACGCGGTCGATGCGGGCGCGCCCATGGCTGGTGTCGGTATGTATGCCGGCTTGGGAACCGGTGAGACTCACAGCCTCTTGGCCCAGGTCGGCCAATGCCATGGTCAGCAGGGTGCAGGACACCAGCTCACCGGTTGAAAGCAGCAGGTCCAGCTCCCTGGGGTGCGGTTGGTCCGAGACCGAGTGAGCCAGGTCTATCAGGTCGTCCGTGGAGTCGCCCATGGCCGAGACCACGGCAACAACACCCGTGCCCTTCTCCCTGACCACGGCGATGCGCCGGGCCACGTTCCTGATCTTCTCGGCGTCGGCAACAGACGAGCCACCGTATTTATGAACTACTAGGGCCATTACCTGGAGACACCATATTTATGAACAACTAGTGACATGGTTCGACTATGACTCTTGGTCAATCAGGTGGGCGCCGCGCACTGTGGGCTGGGTCACGCTGACTTTGCCCTCTGCACTGGCTTGGCGCGCCGCCTCGGCCATCTCGTAGGCCACGGTCATCTCGCGGCCTTGGGTCAACGCCAACACCGTGGAGCCGCTGCCGGACAGGAAAACCCCCAAGGCGCCGGCGTCCAGGGCCGCTTGAAAGATCACCTTCATGGCGGGGAACAACGGCTGCCGGTAGGGCTGGTGCAGCCGGTCTTGGGTTGCAATGGCCAAGTACTCCGGGTGATTGGTGGCCATACTGGCCACCAGAAGCCCAACACGGCCCATGTTATGTACAGCATCGGCCACAGATACCTTTTCTGGTAGTACGGCTCGTGCGTCCTCCGTGGATATCCTAACGTCGGGAACAAATATCACCGCATGTAGTTCCGGTGGGACGTTGATCGGCACTGTGAATAGCCGGTTGCCTTCTTCCGTTTGGTCCGCGATGACCAATTGCATCCCGCCCAACACGGCGGCTGCAACGTTGTCGGGGTGTCCTTCGATGGTCGCTGCCATCTCCAGCAGGTCGTTGGGTGCGTAGTCCTGGGAGCAGATGGCATTGGCGGCGACCAGCCCGCTCGCGATGGCGGCGGCGCTGCTGCCCATGCCACGGGCCAAGGGGATGGCGTTGTCGCACTTGAGGCGGACGGCGGGCATGTCTTGTCCCGCGTCCTTGAAGAGAAATTCCATGGAACGGTAGACCAGGTTGTCGCGCCCGGTACCTAGCTCGCCGGCGCCTTCCCCAACGATCTCAACAACAGGCTCGGCGCTGTCCAGGACCTCTACCTCGAGGGTATTCCAGACATCGAGGGCCATACCCAGACAATCGTACCCAGGGCCCATGTTTGCGGTGGTGGCTGGCGCTTTGACGCGGATCAATGTCATGCCTATCTTGCTTGCCGATTTATTTCGAGTTTTCAGTCATCTCAACTCCGCATATTAAACGCGGGCCGAGACGGCAAATCAGACTCTACTCTAACACCAAATCGCCGACAAGCCAGGCAGGAAAGTGGCGGACAACGAGATAAGAATCCGCAGCCGGTCGCTAGGACCGGCCGGTCTTCCGAAGATAGTTGGGTAGGAGGGGCGGTCTAGTCTCCGCTGACCGCCGGCATCCCGCCGCTGAAGTGGGCCCTGGCGACATTCAGGTAATCAAAGGCCAGGCGGGGTAGCAGGAACCGCTGACGCACGCTCTCTCTGGCCGCTTCGCCGATACGGGCGGTCAGTGCGTCGTCTTTGAGCAATTCCACCAGCCGTTTGGCACACTCTTCGGGCGAGGAGACCAGGAAGCCACTGACACCGTCGTTGATCTGCACGCGGATACCACCTGCGTCGCCGCCGATGACCGGCTTACCCTTCCACATACCCTCGGTGACGGTGAGACCGAAACCCTCTCTGGTGGATTTCTGCATCAGCACCCGGGAGGCCATCTGGACGGCGTTCACAACTTCGTCAACCGACACCGGCATATCGCTGGGGTCGATATAAAGATGGATGTCCGGGTCTCCAGCGGCATGGTCGGCCACGGTCTGATAGACCTTGACTCCCTCGGGGTCGTCGGTGGCCTGGCTCAAGCCCAACAGGATCAACTGCAGTCCTGGCACCGACTCTCTGGCGATGCGATAGGCGTCGATCACCCCCCAAGGGTCTTTCCAAAGGTCGAAACGCGACACCTGGGTGATCAGAGGACGGTCGGTATCGATACCCATAGAGCGGACGATTTTCCTGGCCTGGTCCATGTCCATGGGGGTGTTCTTTACGGTCAACGGGTCGATGGCCGGAGGCGCGATCAGCACCGGAACTTTATCTCCCAGGTTCTTGGGGACGTAGGCGGTCTGGGAAAAGATCAATTGGTCGTAATCCTGGGTCAGAGGCATCAGGGCGTCCAACACCGACTTATTGGGCGTGGTGAGGTCGATGTGGCAGATCCAGATCCAGGTCTCGGTGTCCTTCTTGGGCAGGAACCGGGCGAGGGGCAGCAACTGCGGGTCGTGTACGAACCAGACATCGGCGGTCAGGCCTTTGGCCCGCATGTCTTCGGCGACTCTCTTGATGCAGTCGAGATATATCTCCAGTTCCTCTGGCGTTAGCTCGCCTTCCGAACCCTGGAGCATGTTATGGATCTTCTTGGTGACGTCGAAGAATTCCGGCTTGTCGGGGTTGATCACGATCCTTTCGGTCTCGATCCCCAGTGAATTTCCCAGCGGGACCATGGACTGGAGAATCTCCGCCACCCCACCACCGGTTGCGGTGCTGTTCAGATGCAGCACCCGCAGCTGTCCGAATTCACTTGCGACAGCGGCCAGATTGTCGGCCAATTCAGGGTCCAAGAGGGGGCGGTAATCTTTGTATTCAACCGAGGGGTGATCAAGCCTGGAAAACATCTAAGGTTCTTCCTTTTTAAGACCCGATTAGGGCCCAGAAAATATGATGAGAATCCGCGCCAGATAACCAACATGACGCAATATTATGATTGCATCACCGGGGCATTACTGCAATCCTCTTTTCGGCCTGATTGCCGGAATTCGACCGGCCATTAACGCCATATGAATACTCAGATAGCATTTGCGTCGGAATCGCTATGGTCAGCGGCGAAATGAGTCGGCAATTATGCCAGGGGGGTTGAGCGCGAGATTGCAGGGCAATGAGGAAAACCAGGGGCTGAGTAGGAGTCTTTACTCGACGGTCACCGACTTGGCCAAGTTCCTGGGTTGGTCCACATCCCGGTCTCGTAGAAGGGCTATGTGGTACGCCAACATCTGCAGCGGCACGGTCGTTAGCAACGGAATCAGGTGCTCCGGGGCCTCCGGGATGTACAACACATGGTCCACATCCCCCGCCAACTGAGTGTCGCCTTCGGTCAATATCGCCAGGACTCGTCCATCCCGGGCCTTAACCTCTTTGACGTTGTTCACCACTTTGTCGTACAGCGAGTCTTTGGGCGCCAGGGCAACGGTCGCCATGGAACTGTCGATGAGGGCTATCGGACCGTGCTTCATCTCGCCGGCGGGATAACCCTCGGCGTGTATGTAGCTGATCTCTTTGAGTTTCAGAGCGCCTTCGGTGGCGATGGGGGCGTTAAGTCCCCGGCCCAAGAACAAGAAATTATCGAAGCCCGCGTACTCTTTGGCCAGGTGTTGGTAGACCGCGCTGTCGGCCAGCATATCGCCCATCAACCTAGGTATCTGGGCTAGGCCGTCCACCAGTTCCTGGCTTTTCGCTGAGTCCAACACTCCTCGGGACTGACCCAAGTAGATGGCCAGCAGGTTCAGGATCGTCAGCGAGGCCACGAATGTCTTGGTGCTGGCCACGCCGATCTCGATCCCGGCCCGCATGTAGAGCGAGCCGTCTGCGATCCGGGAGGCCTGGCTGCCTTCAGCGTTGCAGATGGTTACCACTTTTGCGCCCTTATCTTTGGCCATCTGCATGGCGGCAACCGTGTCCGCCGTTTCGCCAGACTGGCCGATCGAAACAACTAGGGTGCGGGGGCCGATGTAGGGATCGCGGTACCGGA
>CAVOAA010000223.1:0-4551 GCA_963693555.1 Dehalococcoidia bacterium
CGTGCCGACTTGGGCCAAGGTTAGCGTTACGTTTGTCGACCCTGAGGGTGTCCCCGTGCCGTGGATCACCCCTGAAGACGTGCACCTACTGGAGATGGACAAGACCCAGGCCACGACCTACCAGATGTACCCTCCCCTCTCCGGGACCCTCGAATGGGGACGCTACGGGACGCTCGATGAGACGGGCGGCTGGTCGGTAGACATCGAACTCGCCGGAAGCGTGTATTCAACAACCTACGATCTGGAAAGCGTGCAACTCCGAGATTTCGAAACAGTCTCGCTGGGAACACTCTTGACCCGGCGCCGGGCGCCCGGATTCACCGTTTACTACTCAGACCTGGTCCCCACGGCATTGGTGGCCGACCTGCAGGACCACCTGATCGACACCGCTTCGCTGATGGCACAGCGGATCCAGGCCGATTTGGGGACCATCCCGGACGTCTACCTGACCGGCAACCACGAACTGTTGGGCATGGTAAGTTCGGTCACAGGCGTGGACCTGGGATTCGAAGACGGGTATTACCTGAACTCCGGCGAACGGCCCGGCATCTTCATGCGCACCGACCTCCTGGGCACCGAAGTACGCCGGTTGCTGACCCATGAATACATCCACCATGTCTTTGACGGTCTGTCCAACGACCAGGTCATGCCGGCATGGCTGACCGAAGGGCTATCGGAGTATTACGAGTTCGATATCGCGATGTCCGGCTCTCGGCCTGATGCGTCGTTATTAAGGCTATTTGAGTCCGCCGACCTGGCCCGGAGCGCAGCTCGATCCGGCGGCTTGTTCAGCCTGGCCTCCTTGGAAGACCAGATGACCTGGAACTCCCGGACCGACGAGAATGAACTTTCCCTGCAATATGCCCAGGCTTACATGACCGTCCGCTATCTGAACGAGACCTATGGCCAGTTGGCCGGCAAAGACTTGGTGGAAGTGATGGCCACCGGCACCGGGTTGTCAGACGCGATCGGGTCGGTTACCGGGTTGGACATCGATGTCTTCGAGTCACAAATGAACCGTTGGCTGGCAAACTGGGAAGACTCGAAACGTGGAGACGTCGCCGCATATCTGTCCGATCTCGACGCCATCCTAGCCGCTGAGACAGCCAACTCGAACCAACGTGCCGAGAACCTGGGCAAGCAGATGAGCGCCAATGAAGCTATCAGAAGCCGCGCCGTCCTGGCTTCGACCGCCAAAGATCTATTGGACAGTCTCAATCTTTTGAATCCCCCGGACAAGGCGCTGGCCCTGCATCTAGAAGCTCAAGAGCACTTAAGCCGCGTCCTAGACTGGCTTACCCTGGAACTGCGGGCCGCCGAAGATCGAGACAATACCCTCCTCGCCATGGCCAATGACATGATCCCCGAGCTGACTGCCCGCAACTTCAACCTGAACCGCAACTTCGCCAGCCTCAAGTTTGTCTTCAACCTCCCCGATTAGTTCTTCGGTTTAGTTCTTCGGTTTAGTTCTTCAGGCCGGGCAGACGTGCCGCCGCCGGTCTGATATGCGATAATGCCGTTTGCCATAGAAAGGCCTCAGGCACACATCTTGCCGTGGTGCCGGCCCGGCTGTCGTGATCATCCGATGGCCGTTCCGGAGCCCCCGGGACCGAGAACACCCAAATCAATTCAAGATCGGAGCAGACTCATATGAAGTACGACTACATAATCGTCGGCGCTGGCTCGGCCGGTTGCGTCATCGCCAGTAGATTGTCAGACGACCCCAGCAAGTCCATATTGCTACTGGAAGCCGGGCCGGATTACCCCGACTTTGAACACTACCCCGACGACTTGAAATTCGGCTACAACCAAACCGCCTCAGCCGTCGATGCGCCCCACAACTGGTCGTTCGAAGGCAACACCACGCCGGAACAGACCACCCCAATACCCGTGCCCAGAGGCAGGGTTGTAGGCGGTTCCAGCGCTATCAACGGCCAAGTACTGCTGCGCGGCATTCCCGAGGACTATGATGCCTGGGCCGCCATGGGCAACGACAAATGGGGCTTCACCGATGTCCTGCCATACCTGAGAAAGTTGGAGACCGACACCGACATCCACGACGACTTCCATGGTTCGGAAGGGCCGATTCCCGTCCGCCGCCACAAGCGCGATACCTGGCTGCCGGCCCAGAATGCTTTCTACGCCGGTTTCATCGCCCAGGGCCATCCCGACGACCCGGACATGAACCACCCCGAGTCCGCCGGCGTTGGGCCGATACCCATGAACAACCCCAACGGCATCCGCATGAGCACCGCCCTGACCTACCTGGCCGACTGCCGCCACCGGTTGAACCTGACCATCAAGCCCAATGTCACCAGCCACCGGGTGATCTTTGACGGCACCCGTGCCACCGGGGTGGATGTGGAGAGCGACGGCGAACGCTTCGTGGTCGAAGGCTCGGAGATCATTCTCTCTTGCGGGGCCATCGGCTCGCCCCAATTACTGATGCTGTCTGGAGTTGGCCCCTCTGGTGTCCTGAACCCATTGGGGATCCCCCAAGTGCTGGAAGTGCCAGGTGTCGGCCAAAACCTGAGGGACCACCCAAACATCCGCGTACCGATCGAGGTCGTGGACGACTTCCCCTTGAACCCCGAGGACCCGCGCTCGCAGGTGGCCCTCCGGTACACCGCCACCGGTTCTGACCTGCGCAATGACATACAGATCATGGCCTCGTCTTTCTCGTCGCCCATTTCAGGCGACCCGCTGGAGGCAGAGGGCATCCGGTTCACGTGCATCCTGGAGTTGGCCTACGGATCGGGTAATCTCAGAATCACCTCCACCGATCCCAACGTGCAGCCCGAACTGAACTACAACTATTTCCAGGACGACCCCCGCGACCTCTCCCGGCTCAGAGAGGCCGTCAGGAAGTGCGTCAGTGTCTTGGAACACGACGACTACAAGCCCATCGTCAAACAGCTGTTGGAGCCGGAACCGGCCGACCTAGAATCTGACGACACTTTGGACCTCTGGTTGAAACGGAGTGTCACCACCTCCCAACATATCTCCGGAACCTGCAAGATGGGGCCGGACTCGGATCCCATGGCCGTGGTCGACCAGCAGGGCGTCGTCAAAGGACTGCAGGGGCTGCGCGTCGCCGATGCGTCGATCATGCCCGACTGCATCCGGGCCAACACCAACTGCACTACGATTATGATCGGTGAGCGAGTAGCCGACTGGATAAAGCAGGCTTAACAAAAGTAACCAGGAGTAAATATGAGATTCGGCAGCTTCGTTTTTTCGATCAGCGCCGACCCGAACAATGACCACGAGATGATCGGCCAGACCCTGCGTGAGATCGAACTTGCGGAAGAGGTCGGGTTCGATGCCGTCTGGCTGACCGAGCACCATTTCGACGGGGCGGTGGCCTACGCCGACCCGGTGGTCTTCGGCGCCGCCGTGGCCGCCCGCACCAAGCGAGTCCTAATCGGGTTCGCGGTGGTGGAGATGGCCTTGCATCACCCCGTCCGGCTGGCGGTCCAAACATCGTTATTGGATAACTTGAGCAACGGCAGGCTCATCATGGGCACCGGCCGCGGCTCGGCCTACAACGAATACGAGTACATCGGCTACGGCATAACCCTGGAACAAGGCCGCGAGATGCTGGACGAGGCCGAAGAACTCTTGATCAAAGCTTGGACCGGCAAGGACGTGGTCCACAAAGGCAAGTTCTGGGACCTGGCATTCCCTGGCTTGCGGCCGCAGCCCTACCAGAAACCCCACCCGCCCATCGTGCGGGCCTGCATCTCTGAAGAGTCCATGGTCGCCATGGGACACGCTGGAAGACCGGTGTTGATCGGCGTCCAGACTCTGGATGTCCTCAAGCACCGGTTCGGCCGCTACAACGATGCTCTGCAAGAATCAGGACTCGATGAGAAGCAGATCGAAAACACTCTGGACCAGACCTGGGCCCAGCGCGCTTTATTCGTCTGTGACAGTGACCAGGAGGGTCTGGAGATCGCCGAAGCCGGCCTGGCCCGGTACAAGGCCCACTTGCTGGACGCCAGAGTAAGGTTCAATCCCGGCGGAGCGCCGCCGCCCCCTCCTGGCACACCCATCCCAGCCAGCGAGCAAGTTGAACACGCCTTCTTGGCCGGTACCTCGGCCACCGTGGCCGGAAAGATGGAAGAACTGCGCGACCTCGGAGTCCGCAACGTCTTGTTAAACCCCAACGTCGGCCAGATCCAGCCCGACAAGGTGGAGAAATCACTGCGCTTGTTCGGCGAGAAAGTAATACCCAAGTTCAAGGACGCTTAACGATGGCTGGCTCATTCGACCTGACGGGAAAAGTCGCAGTGGTCACCGGCGGCAACGGTGGGCTCGGCTTGGGCATCGCCATGGGTCTGGCCGGAGCTGGCGCCAACATAATCGTCGCGGCACGCAGCGTTGAGAAGACCGCCCAGGCATTGGAAGACATCCGTGCTCTTGGCGTCGAAGCCCACGGCGTCACCGTTGATGTCACCCAGGAACCGGCCATCCAGCGCATGATTACCAGCACCATCGACCACCTGGGCCGGCTGGATATCCTGGTAAACAACTCGGGTATCGCCGTCC
>CAVOAA010000224.1:0-4516 GCA_963693555.1 Dehalococcoidia bacterium
GGCTCATGGCCGGCAAGGCCTCCGAAGGCGAGTCCACCAACCACAGTTTGCCGAATTTTCGCCCGTCAACGAAACGTAGCTCACGTCCGTCGTCCAGTGGGAAAGAATGCCGGGTCAAGGGGTCCGCTTCCTGGGATTGGGGCTGGACCAAGAGCCGACCGGTCATCCCCAGATGAACTATGAAATTGGCGGGACCGCTACCGGAAAGAGGCAGAATCAAGAACTTGCCGCGTCGGTCTATGGACTGGATGGTGCGTCCTTTGAGGCCGCTCGCCAGTTCCGCTGCCGAAGGTTTCTTGACCGTGTTGGTCCAGGTGATATTGGCGCTGGTGATGGTTGCGCCAGGCAGTCCCGCCCTAACCAGGTTCCGGCGGGTGTTCTCTACCTCAGGCAGTTCGGGCATCGCTGGCTCCTTCGACGGGTCCGAATGATCGAGACTCTCGACCGACGGTCGGAGCTCAGGATGAGCGCTTTTGCTGGAATTCAGAATCGGTGGATGTCGTTCGTGGTGATCCCGTCGAACCACCGCTCCGCGATAAACCTGGTTGACCGAGAACAAGAACCCTCACCTCCGACACGGTTGAGAGGTTTTTGTTTCCTGTTAGCCGGACGGGGTAACCACACCAATATTATGACTGATGCGCGCCCTTCGACGGAGCTCAGGACGGACGGACCTTGGCGGGACGCCGGCATCGCACCACCATGACCTGGCCATTCTATACGGTGGTATGCTTCAAGACGAGTGGGAATCAACGAACGAAGGCGGTTACTCCATGAAATTTGGGATCTATAGTTCCATCGCCAACCCGCCCAGGGGCGAAGACTTGCCTAGGTGCGTAGACGAAGTTATCGAAGAAGCGAAGTTGGCCGAACAGGCTGGGTTCGATTCGTGTTTCTTTGGAGAACACCACCAGGACAAGGACGGGTTTTTGCCTTCTCCGCTGATCGTCTGTACCGCCGTGGCAGCGGCCACCACCACCCTGAGGGTTGGTACTTCGGTGATCCTGTTGCCGCTTCACCATCCCGTGCGCTTGGCCGAAGATGTGGTCACTTTGGATATTATCTCCAAGGGACGAGTGACCGTCGGCGTTGGATTGGGCTACCAGCAGGCGGACTTCGATGCCCTCGGCGTCAACATGGCCGACCGCGTTGAGCTATTCGAAGAGAAGGTGGAGATACTGCGGAAGTGCTGGTCTGGTCAGGAGTTTTCCTACAACGGCAAGCACCATCAGATAGAAAACCTCACCGTACGACCTGACCCCGTACAGAAGCCAACGCCGCCTCTGTGGATCGGGGCGAGCGCCCCGGTCAGTGCACGGCGTGCCGCCAACATCGGTGATGCGATCGTCACCACGCCCAGCACCACGCTGGACAGCACGGTCAAATTGATCGACCGGTACAAGGACTTCGCCGTGGCTGCTGGCAAGACGCCTGCGCCCATTATCATGCGGGACGCCTGGGTGGCCAGCTCCCGGAAAGAGGCCGAGGAGGTCTACGGCCCGGAGGTCATGCAGGCGTACAAGTATTACTGGCAGAACGGTCTGCCAGAGTTCCTGTCCATCAAGAGCGAGTCGGAACTGACCCTGGAACGCGTGGCCAAGGACCGCCTGATCATGGGCGACCCTGAAGAGTGCTTGAACGAATTCCAGCGGTGGAGCGACGCGACCAATGCCGAGTCATGCCTGCTCCGGTTGCGGCACGCCCACTCGGGAGGCCCGTCCCACGCTCAGATAATGAAAACCATCGACTTGATCGGAGACCGGATCATTCCCTATATGGACTAAGGGCTAAGCTGGCTCGGCAACGAAGACCGGAATCACGCGGTCGGTCCTCTCCTGGTATTCTTTGTACGGTGGAAACGCCTCGACCGCGATATCCCAAAGGCGGCTCCTCTCGGCATGGTCCTCTACTTCGCGGACCCGCATTGGTTGCACTTCTGTCTTATCTCGAATCAAGACTTTCGGATTCGCTCGGAGGTTGTAGACCCACACCGGATCTTTCGGTGCTCCACCCTTGGAGCCTACGAGTACGTAATTATTGCCGTCCGCTACTCTCATCAGCGGTGTCTTGCGAATCGCGCCGGACGTGCGGCCCGTGTTTGTTACGATGATTACTGGCAGGCCTGTGTCCCTTAGCGTATTTCCTTCGGTGCCGCCGCTGCCTTCGTAGAGCTCGACTTGTTCGGCAACCCAATCGCTGATGCTAGGAATGTAATCGGCCATGATCGTCTCCTCTCCGAGGTTCGATTTGCCTAGTTTCTAGTGCTCCGCAGCCTCAGAGGACACTGGGTTGTAGGTGACGCGCGACACCGGGGCCTGCGACTCGTTCTTCCACTGGTGGTGTTCGTTGGGCGGAACCAGGATGGCGTCGCCTGCTGAGACTGTGTAGTCCTTGCCGCCGCAGACCAGAGTGGCGGTGCCTTCTAGCATGTAGACCACGTGTTCCCATTCGTGAATATGGCCGCCGGTGTCGGGGTGGCTGACCGCCCCCGGCTGCATGGGGTTGTTGTGGAGCATGATGTAGTTTTTCGCGCCGTCCTGGCTGGTGATCAGGACGTGGCCCTGGCTCCGGTCCAGTTCCGAATGGTTGCGAATCACCGGCGGCTGACCGGTGCCTTGACCGCCATCATTCTTCGCACCCCCGCTCTGCGCGGCTATCAGAGGGTTGATCTCTATGCGGTGGATATCCCCACCATTGCCGTCGTTGAGTGTGTAATGGTCGACGTTGGGCGGGATGAACATGGCGTCGCCGGCCTTGACCGGGTATTTCTCGCCATCACAGATCAGGGTGCCATTGCCGGCGATGATATAGACCTCGTGCTCCCACTCGTGGATGTGGTGCGCGCTGGTCTTGCCGGGCTCGATCTGCGAGTAACTGAGCGTGCAGGTCGGCGGATTGTCATCCAGGTTAATCAGACGGACGGCGTTCGTCCCGTCAAAGTGATCGCTAATATTTCTGATTACGGGTTCCATGTTGGGCCTCCGAAGGTTGGTTTAAAGCTAGATGCCGTAGACGCGCACGGCCGTGTCATGCAACAGGGCGGCCCGCTCTGACACCGAATAGCCTTTGGATAGCAACTTGAAAGCGTTGTACATGACGTTGTAGGAGAATGACGATTTGTCTGGCGGGAAGTTGCTTTCGAACATGCACCGGTCCGGTCCGAATTGCTCGATGCAGTAATTCATCCACGGGGCCATGGACTCGGCCGCCTCTGCCGAGCCGATGGGTTTCTCTCTGCCGTGCCAGTCGAAACCGAACCTGGGCATGCCCAGTCCGCCTAGTTTCATGGTGACATTAGGGCAGGCTGCGACCGCGGCAATACCCGCTTTCCAGACTGGGATTATCTCGTCGTCTTTACCGGCGTAGATGCCGACCCGGCTGACGCCACCGATGTGATTGACGATGATCGGCAGGTCCGGAAAAGCCCTGGCGAAGTCGGCGATCTCCGGTAGTTGTGGGAAGGACTGCATCATGTCCAGGCGCAATCCCTTCTGACTGAGCACCTTGGCCCCTTCCCGGAACTTGGCGTCGGCCAGTATGCCCTCGGTCTCCCGGTTGTCCCAAGTGGGGTCGGTGTTCCAAGTCACGTTGTGCCGTATGCCGCGGAACCGGTTGGGGCTGGCTGCTTGGAGTGCATCCAAGACCGGAGCGACATTTGCGCCGAGTTTCAGGTCGGCGTGACCTATGATGCCTGCTGCTGCCCGGCTTGGGCCATACACGCCGCTGGCGCTGGCCGCTGCCAGACCCTGGACGAACTCGACCTCGCCCACCGGCTGCAGTTCCTCAGACGCTTCCGCGTTGTACATGGACCTGGCTTCCACGAAGACAGTCGAGCGGACGTTGTGTCCGCTGTAGATATCAGCGTTCAACTCATGGAGGAGATACCGCTGGTAGGGGATGCTTCCGGGCCGGACATCCCAGAAGTGGTGGTGCGGGTCGCAGATTGGGAGCTCCGGTTCCAGAGTGGGCTCCTGGGTTAAAGCCAGCCAATCGTTATCACCGTACGGCATAGATGCACCTCATCTCGATGTGTTCGAGGCTGGATGATACCACAGGCTGGATTTATGACTGGCTTCTTCGACGGGTTCAGGAAGAAAATCCCCTCCCCCGTCGCAACGGGGGAGGGTTAGGGTGGGGGCTTTTGCTTCGGGGAAACCAAGCCTGTCGTGGAGAGGTCCTTCGACAGGCTCAGGATGAGCGGTTGAGGAGGCTAAATATAACCCCCAGCCAGGGTAATCTCGACGCCTTCTATCTTGGGGTTTCGCTGGCCCGCAAGCGTTGCCCCCCTACGAACCTTCCGAAAGCTGTGCCGCGCGCGTTCAGCTCTTCTTCAGTCAGGTCTTCCTTGTGGGTGCTGAGATACCAGCGGTGTCCAAATGGGTCCACTATTGTCCCGGTGCGGTCACCCCAGAATTGGTCTTCCAGGGCCATCAATTCCTTGGCCCCGGCGGCAATGGCCTGCCCGAATATTCGGTCGACGTCTTCCACGTAGAGATAGATGTGTACTGGCGTGCCA
>CAVOAA010000225.1:0-4501 GCA_963693555.1 Dehalococcoidia bacterium
TCGCGGTTGACAGCGGTTTAAAAGTCCAGTCTTCCATCAACCTCAACGAAGATTATTACCTGGCGACCCTGATCAAAAGCCGCACGGCCTGAAGCTCGGTCTGACAAGTGGTACTCCGGTTACGAGACCGGAACCACCTGCAATAGGACATGAGAAGTCCGGTTTTCTTCGTGGTACGCGCTGTTTAGGGCGGTCACTCTGATCGCCGATGTTCCAGGGTTCTCGCCGGTGTTGCCGTTGACGTCGAACCGTGGGAAATTGCTGGATGAAATGTCCAATCTGATACGGTGTCCTTTCACAAACAGATTTGAGATAGGCAATAAACTCAACTCTATCTGGTAGACCTCCCCGGGTTCCATCAACTCCGCCCGCTCCCAAGAACCCCTGAACTTCGCCCGGAGGATTCCGTCGGTCAGGTTCAAGGCGTAACCCTCTGGATAGTCCTCTGACGACGGATAGACGTCGATCAATTTGGCCGTGAAATCGGTGTCTACCGCGCTGGACGATATCCAGAGCTGGACCGACACCGGGCCGGTGATCTCCATGTCCTCTGCCAACGGCTCGGTCTGGAAGACCAAAACGTCAGGCCGGGAAGCCAGGGGCAGATAGGGCTTTTCGGAGCCGAAAAACTCATCCGACTCCCGCTGGTCGAAGCCGCCCGCCGCCATGACTGGTTGGCCGGACGAGATATTTCCCCCAATTGTCGGCACCGGATGCTCAGGGTCAAATAGATACGTGGAGGACGAGCTTTCGCCGAGAGGCGCCTGGATCGAAAGATTGCCGCCCCTGTGCAGATAGAAGGGCGTGTTCTGGGCGCGGGCCAGCGGCCATTCGTTCTCACTGCGCCACTGACCACCGTGCTCGAGACGCTGCTCGGAGTTCTTCTTTCCAGATCCGCCGCCCATGATAAAGAGCTTCACCGGCGGATCGGCCTCCAAGCCGTTCTCCTTGCCTTTCAGCCAGCGGTCGAAGAAACGCAGCCGCAGATGATCGAAGTCTTCCGCCAGGTTGCCGTCGATAACCGCGGCCTGGCCGAAGTCGGCGTTCCCTGAGTGAGTCAATGTACGTGCGCCGTGGGTCCACGGTCCCAGCAACAGGGTAACCGGACCTTTCTTGGAGGACGTTAGGGCCACGTAATTATCGGTGGCCGTGCGGGAATAGGGGTCGTACCAGGCGCTCATATGCACCTGGGGGACGTCGGAGAACACGTCGTAGTATTCCTCGGCGCAGAGCCCGATCTGCTTCCAGTAGTCGTCGAAGTTCTCTCGGGTCCAGATGTCCAGCAGGTAATCTTCATAATCCGGGGTCCACTGGAGCGGCGAGTGTCCCTTCTTCCAGGGCAGCCGCTTGAACCAGCCAAAGATGTCCTGGGACTCCATGGCTGCTTTTACGGTCTGGGGGTTGGCGTGGGCCTGACGGCTTTCCACCGCCTCTTTATAAGCCCAGGTCAGTTGCCGCAGTTCAAAGGCGCCGCCGTTGCGGCAGGCATTGAGAAAGGCGTTGGAGAACCCGCCCGAGTCCAGCCACATGCAGCCCAGGTTGGGCGGGTTGAGGCAGGCGGTGGCCGCCTGGGTGTGGGCCGAGTAGGACAGCCCGTAGGTGCCGACCTTGCCGCCATGCCAGGACTGTTCTGCCAGCCAGGTCATGGTATCGTAGCCGTCTTCGCCTTCGTCGGTGTACTTGGTGAACTCGCCTTCAGACTCCCACCGGGCGCGGCAGTCTTGTAGCACCGTAACGTAGCCGTGGGAGGTGAAGAACTGCGCTTCTGCAACCAGGTCTTCCCTGGTCTTGCTGTAGGGCGTGCGCTGGAGCAACACCGGGAATGCGCTATCCAAGGGAACGCCGGCTTTGGTAGGACGGTAAACGTCAGTCGCCATCCGCACCCCATCCCTCATGGCGACCATGATATTGGACTGGGTATGGACTTCATATAAGTCGTTCTGATCTCCGGTCTGATTTATAGAAGGCATCAACAAATTCCCATCTTGCTGGCTGTTTTGGCGGTTCAATTCTATGGGCGCGCCTGGGTGGCCGCAACCGGGCCCAGATTATGTTGACACGATATAGGCGTCATCCTATAGTTAGGCCAGCAGGGCTTGGCCTCTTTTTAGCACGCCTGCAGCATGACTGAGTATAGACCCGTTGGAGGTGCCCCTTTGGCAGACGATTATGATGTTTTGATCATTGGTGGAGGCGTGGCCGGCATGACCGCCGCCATGTATACCGCCAACTACGGACTGCGAACAGGCATCGTGGAGCGCATGATGGGCGGGGCCTCCATCATCAACATCGAGAAGATCGACAACTTCCCCGGCTTCCCAGAAGGCATATCCGGCGCGGAGCTAGGCCCAGCGGTTCAGGAACAGGCCATGAACGCCGGGGCTGATTTCGTCATGGGCGAAACGACTGGGATCACTAAGGACGGTGACTACCGAGTGGTCGCCAGCGACGCCGGGAGCCTGAGGGCCAAGTCTGTGATCATCGCGGCAGGTTCCACCCTGCGCCAGTTGGGCATCCCCGGAGAAGAAGAGTTCTTTGGCCGGGGTGTCTCCCAGTGCGCCACCTGCGACGGCCCTCTATATATGAACCAGGTTGTCGCTGTTGTTGGCGGCGGTGACTCGGCCGCCGACGAAGCACTGACACTCACCGAGTACTGTGAACGGGTGCTACTCGTGCACCGCCGTGACGAGCTCAGGGCCCAGAAATCGTTGATTAACCGTGTCTCCGAGAACCGCAAGATCGAAGTTGTCTGGAACACGATCATTGAAGAGATACTGGGCGAGAACACCGTGTCCGGACTACGCTTACGCAACACCGTGACCAACATGGAGAACGCCATCGAACTCTCGGGGTTGTTCGTCTACGTTGGCCTGGAGCCCAATTCAGGGCTGGTGGACGGACTATTGAAGACCGACAATGCCGGTCACATCCCGACCAACGTTTCGATGGAGACTGAGGTGCCGGGAGTTTACGCTGTCGGCGACCTGCGGCAGAACTCTTCATCACAGTTGGTATCGGCAGCCGGCGACGGCGCAACCGCAGCCGTGGCGGCGTTCAAGTACATCTCCAGCAAATCCTGGTAACAACAGCCCGGTAAATACGGGCTGATCACTACGGGAGGAACCATGGACCTGGTTGACGAGCAACTTCAAAACAGCAAGACCATCGCGGTGGTCGGCCTGTCGGGCGACCCCGACCGGATCAGCTACCGGGTGACCAAATACATGCAGGAACAGGGCTACCGGATAATCCCGGTCAACCCCATGGTTGAAGAGGTGCTGGGCGAGAAGAGCTACCCAGACCTCAAGTCGGTACCTGAGCCGATCGACATGGTCAACGTGTTCCGGCGGTCGGAACTGGTGGCGCCGGTGGTCGAGCAGGCGATAGAGATCAGGGTTAAGTACATCTGGATGCAGGACGGGGTGATCAACCCCGAATGGGCCGCCAAAGCAGAAGCGGCGGGCATCCCGGTGATCATGGACGATTGAACCCTCAGACAACACCGCCGCCGGTCTGGCGGCCAACAAGGCTAAGTGCCTCGGTCTTCAGTCTCGTTTTAGCCGATTCAAATTCCCCGAATCACGACCTTAGCTATAGACAATCTTATGTTGGAATTATTATAATTTGCCCAGCAAAGCACCCCAGCCAACGCCCCCGTAGACCTCGTGTCTAGGGCGCACCCGCTGGTTACTCCACAATTACGCGTAAGGAGAGATACAGATGGCCAGTCCTGATATCGAGCTCATGGCTCACCTGATGCGCCGCGCCGGTTTTGGCGCCACCTTTGAAGAATTGGAAGCGTTTGCCGCCAAGGGCTACGAAGCCGTGGTGGAAGAATTGCTCAGCCCGATGGAACAGCCTGACCTTGAGATGGATATTCTGGAGCGTTATTTCATCGACTGGAAAGAGATGAACGCCCTTGAGGTCAATCAGGCGTACCTCACCTACCGCATGATCAACACCAAGCGCCCGCTCCAGGAGAAGATGACCCTCTTCTGGCACGGCATCTTCTGCGTCGGCAACTCCAAGTGCGAGCACGGCGCCCAGATTCAGCACCAGTTGAACATGTTCCGGGAGTTGGGCATGGGCAACTTCCCCGACCTGCTGCTGGCCCTCTCGGTTGACCCGGCCATGGTCTTTTACCTGGACAACTGCATGAGCCATAAGGACGCCATCAACGAGAACTTCGGGCGGGAACTCCTGGAGTTGTTCGCCATGGGCGTCGGCATGGACGGCCACGCCAACTACTCCGAGGAAGACGTTAAGGTGTGCGCCCGGGCCTTCACCGGCTGGACCATTGCCAACGCCATACCCAGGTATCCTTACGGACGCCACCCATCCACCTTCGCCTTCAACGCCGCCGATCATGACTACGGCGAGAAGACTTTCCAGGGTGAGACGGGCAACTTCAACGGCGACGACATCATCAATATCATCGTCAAACAGCCTTCCGCTGGCCGCTTCATCGCCCGCCACCTGTACAACTTCTACGTTGCTGAAG
>CAVOAA010000226.1:0-4425 GCA_963693555.1 Dehalococcoidia bacterium
GATTGAGTAAAGTGATATGAGTACAGCCGAGGAGTGGTCAAATCAGAGCGCGATAGATTATTACTCTCAAAATCGCCATGAGATTTCGGACCTCTATCCGTCTGAGAAGATCTTTCTACCCCGGGTGCTATTTCCGGGCGCTAAGGTACTAGACGTCGGCTGCGCTTCGGGCGGGTTCTTCAACATCATGCGCTCCTTCGAGCCTCATATCGAGTACACCGGGATCGATCTGTCTGAACAAGCCGTGGCATTAGCCCGGGAACGATACCCAGAGGCTAGATTCATTGTCACCGAAGGTTTCTCGTTGCCCTTTGAAGACAACACTTTTGACATAGTGCACTGCACCAGTGTTTTCAATAACGAACCCAATTATCAAGGGATGCTGGAAGAGATGTACCGGGTGTCCAATAGGCTTGTTCTCGCCGACATAAGGTTATTGAAGGGCATCGGAAACCAGCGGAATTCGGTTTACAATATCCGATTCAACGGCGCGGACGTTGAAGCCACGGTCCCGTATGTGGTGAACGACGCAGACGAAGTGGTCAACTTCATTCTCCAGTTGGAGCCCAATCCAAGAGCGTTGCTCGGCACCGGTTATTTCCACCAGGTGGCCGAGGAAGCCGAAACTCCGGATGGCGAGGTCTGCATGGCCGTTTTGTTGATACAAAAGGGAGCCCACGGAGGCGGTCCGGTCACAATAGATTTGGGAGATTTGCCCATCGAGTTTTCCATTTCAGGTCTGTAGCCGGCTAACCGTTAGCTTCCGATACGCATGATGAAGGCAAACCGGAACCTTTTCTTAGGAAGCTGTTTTATCAGGCTCCTAAATTCATTGGGATGAGGGCGAATGCGAGACCATGATCAACCGGAAGAGGAGAAATTGAAGAGTACAAAATTCCTAGGACAGAATCCGGGCGGCGAAGACCGTCTGCCGGATATTTTGTCTTTTGTTGTTGATTGGGCCAACATCGTCACGTTGATTGGACTGGGCAGTGGGCTTCTTGCCATTTACTTCGCGCTGAATCAGAACTTTCCAGCCGCAATCATCGCGATTCTTTGGGCTGTCCTGATGGATTGGTACGATGGATCGGTCGCCCGAAGAATGCCGGACAGGACCGAGACACAAAAACTATACGGCGCCCACATGGATTCTCTGGTTGATTTAGTTACTTCGGCTGTGGGGCCGGCAATCATCTTGCTAAGTATCGGTGAATTCAACCCGTGGTTCTTCCCTGGGGCCCTAGCGATAGTGGGAGCGGGGGTTCTACGCCTCGCTTACTTTGACGTGTTTGGTCTCGACGAAAATGGCGCCCACGCCGGTCTTACGATCGACAATTCACCGCTTGTTATTTCGGCTGTGTTCTTGTTGTACAAATTCATCGACAGCGACATATTCGCTGTCGTTCTTTACGCAACGGTATTGCTCTTAGCGTACCTGCACGTTGCGCCTTTTCGCATGGGGAAGTTGGGAGGCCGCTGGTATTACGCTGTCACGGGGTACGTCGTAATCTTAACCGCGGTTTATGCCTCTTTTATCTGGGTGGAATAGCACTGGGTTTGAATCAAGCAGCACAGGCGCAACTTCGCCGAGGCAATGGGTACGGTTTTCCCGAAGGCTTTTTAACCCAAGGCTTCTAAGCTGAGGTTCGCAGCAGGAAGAAATGGTTTTGCAACCGAGGCCAAGGGACGTTCAGTGTAGACAATGCCTTTGGCAACGCCCAGAAACTAATGGGCGTCGTCCCTTTTAGCGCCCACCAGGTAAGATTGCCCAGCAAGGCAGAATCTTTGGGCAAAAAGGGTAGCCACTTTCTGCGGAAACTTACTAATTCTTCCGTCATCACAATATTCCTGTAGCCATGGTTCTGCTTGACCTCCAGGCAAGTGATTTTGGACTCTTGAAATAGATTACGGTACACATCGACGCTTCGGTAGATCGCTTGATATTCTCCTGTAGCCAACAGTACCCCGGTCCGCACAGTCGATTCCCGCAGAATGATTGATCCGCCAGCACTGAGACGGTCTTTCAAAGAATCAAGGAGTTCCACTGCATCTTCGTCACTGAGATACATGAAGAGTCCGCCCACGAATATCAGATCGAATGATCTTGCAGGCAGGTCCTTTCGGCCGTCCCCGCATATGATCTGCGCATTAGCCAAATGAGTAACTCGATCTTTCGCAGCTTCGACCATCAGCTCGCTACGCTCGATTCCAATGGCACTATCGTAACGGCCAGCAAAAATCTCAACCCACGCCCCTGCGCCACAACCGACATCAAGCACTTTGCCAGAGGGCTGAATCTCATCGAGCCATTTGCTGATGATACTTTGCTCATTGGCTAGCCGGTGGGCCACCGCGTTCGACGGTAGATTGTGCCCATGCGCCATCATGCTCATAGCGGCGGCGGTCGTTCCAGCCGCCCCATCGAAATAGCTCTTTACAACTGCATCATCGATTTGAGACTGGTCGCTAGACTTTGGGTCCATCTTCACGAGTCCATTTTGTCATCTTTATATCGCCCACAATCATACCAAAGGCTTCGACACAGGCCACGACCTGCCCAAAATCCATTCCCCTCGTGCCTATTTTACGTTCGAAATCCAATCGAGCCAATTGGATCCTTCAAATACAACGAATCCGCACCGGAAACATGACTTATGAGGCCCTTCGACAGGCTCAGGACGAGCGGTGTACGCAACCATTCATCAACTTGCTATAGGCAACCATTCATTAATCCGCTCGTGGTGAGCCCGTCGAACCACCAAACTTGCAGCAGCCGTGCCGTTAAAGCAGCCGCAGCGTCTCTTCCCGAACGTAATCCCGTAGCTCTTGAGGCATGGTCTTGAGGTTGCCGGCCAGCGCGTTCTCGGTGATGCGCTCGGGGCGTGAGGTGGCGGGGATGGTGATGCTCACTCTGGGGTCGGCTATCACCCATGAAAGCAACGCCTGCGCCCAGGTCTCGACTCCGAACTCTTTCAACGGAGATAGGTCCGGTTCTCCCTTGAGTTCTTTCACGTAGCGGCCCTTCTTGAGCGGCTCCATGATCATCACGCCGATACCAAGTTCCTCGGCCAGTGGAAGCACACCTTCTTCAACCTCACGCTGAACCACGTTGTACGGGACCTGCACGGTGTCGATGCGGCCCGTTCGCATCCAGTCCATCACCTCGGCATAGGCGTCATTGACCATGGCCGTGACGCCGATCATCCCGATCTTGCCTTCTTCTTTCAAACGTTCCAGGGTCGGAAGGTGGGTCTCCGTGTCGATCAGGTTATGTACCTGGAACAGGTCGATGTAGTCGGTTTTGAAATTCTGGAACGACTCGGCTATCTGGTTCTCGCCGGCCTCTTTGCCTTCGATCCGGACCTTGGTCGCCAGGAAGAACTTGTCCCGCCGTCTCTCGGTGGTTATGCCAACAGCTTTCTCGGCCGCGCCGTACATCGCCGCCGAGTCGATGAAATTGATGTCTTCAGCCAGCAGGTTGTCGATGATTTGCCGCCGGGGCGCCAGGTCTGCGTCCTCGGTAACATCGAAGGACCGAAGGGTGCCCAGTCCGATAACTGAAACGTCCAGATTGCCAAGTTTGCGGTATTCCAACTCTATTCACCTGTAATTTGATTAGGGGTTCTGTTTACGCGGCTCTCCGCTGTTCGAACTCGGCCCTGGCGGCGGGTAGAAGGGTGGAGTCCAATAGCAGATCGCAGGCCGTCAGCGTCATGGTCTTCGCCACATTGATGGCGGCATTTATCGCGTACTCGGTGATTGCCGTCTCGGCCATCTCCCTGGAATGAGAGGCGACCGGCTGTTCGCTCACGGCATAGCGCAGCTCGTAGGCGGGCAGGGCCTGGCTGACGTTGCCAAAGTCGGTTGATGCGGCGCTGCCCTGTCGGCCCGGCAACGGCGCATCCAACGCAAGGCCCGACACCCCGGCGTTATTCAAAAGCAGCCCTGCGATCACCCCGTTGGGGCGGACGTTCTCGTAAAAGGGATAGTATTCCTGCACTTCCAATTCGCACCCGGTCATTGCGGCGGCCCCTTCGGCGGCTTTCAGGACCCGGCCGACGATCACGTCGCTCAGGTAGTCTCGGTCGCGGCATCGGAGCATGAAATTGGCGGCGGCGTACTCGGGCACCACGTTGGGGGCCATCCCGCCGTCCGTTATCACGCCGTGGATGCGGGTGTCTTCCCTGAGGTGTTGCCGCAGAGAGTCGATGCCGGAGAACAGGTGGATCACGCCGTTCAGGGCGTTGATGCCCTCATGGGGCATGGCTGCAGCGTGGGCGGCCTTGCCGTGAAAGATGTACCGGAAACCCACCATTGCCAGGCTCCAGCTTTCGCCCATGGGTATGTCAGTGGGTATGACCGTGCGATTGGATGAGGGATGCGATGAAAGCACAGCATCCACGCCTTCAAAGACCCCGGCGTCCA
>CAVOAA010000227.1:0-4417 GCA_963693555.1 Dehalococcoidia bacterium
CAAAGTCCCAAGGTGGTCTGATCGGTATTGATGCTGAATCCGGGTAATAGAACTTCTATCTCTGGCATATCGTCTCATCCTCTCGATTGGGTTTTAGCCTGGCGGGCGGACATCGGCTGTTTCGGAAATCATAGGACACCTCAGCTTTTAACACACACAGCAAAAAGTAAGCAAATTCCCACATAGAGAGGCCATGACGCTGGTGCAAGCTGCGTTTTAGGCGTAAAATGGCCTACGTGCCGAAGTGGCGGAATGGTAGACGCGCTGGTCTCAAAAACCAGTGGGGCAACCCGTGTCAGTTCGACTCTGACCTTCGGCACCATATAAATAGCCATTAAAAAAGCCCCCCCGCTGTAAGCGGTGGGGCTTTTTGTTGCGTCCTGATTTACCGGGCCTACTTCCGATCCACTATCACGGCGGGGGCGTCGTTGTCCGGGAAGGTGACATCGGCGGCGATGGTTGTGTTGGGTTCCTTGATACACTTCCGGCAACGGTCTGGAAAGGCCACGAAGGCCGTGCCGCTCAACGGCAATATCCAGCGGTGCCCGATGCTGCACTGCATCGTAATGATATTGCTCATGCTTTGATCTCTTGGCCCATGTATCGATTATAAATCTGCGATGGGCCTTGAAGAAAACCGAATCGCCAAATCGGTTGACGGCGTAACAAATATGAAGTTTGCGGAAGAATCGCCGAGGACTTCTTGAATGACCAACCACAACGGCTGCGCCCAAGCCTTTTCGCAGCTGCCGTATCGTTCCGGTTCCAAATAAACGTCAGCCGATAAACATCAGCCGACGGGCGACCGTATCCCCGTGTCGATATTGATGTTCAGTTCGTAGGTCTCGCCCTTCTTGATGACGATCTCGACCGGTAGAGAACTGGAACAACCCAGATGTTCGCACGTGCTCAGATTCACAACGTAATTACCGGCCGGCACTTCGGCTTGGAAGGTACCGTCCTGGTTCAAGAAGACCACGATGTCGTTCGAGCCTTCACCCTTAAGAAAGACCTGCCTGGACGAGTAGGTGTCACCTATCTCAACCGAACACGGTTGCACTGGGCAGAGAGGGCCGATGGTGACCGACCCGGACAGTGTGCCCAACTCGCCACTGGGAACCACAATATCTGACTCCCCGGAGGTGCAGGCCGCCAGAGCCAATAAGAGCAGGCTGCCTAATAATATGAATGACCTGAATCGCACTATTCGCTTCTCCTTCAGCCCGGAATCAATATCCTTTAATAAGAAGGACGGGACGCCGGGTCAAAATGTTCCCGAACTGAATATGCGCTTGAGACGTACGTATAGGATAACAATGGTGGCTAAAGGGCATGATAAGCTACTCACGCACAGCTAGACTGGTATCTGGCCGGAATTAATACATGCATAAAAAATTACTCTCGGCAGCGGTCCTTCTGACTCTGTTGGTCATATTGGTCGCCTGCGAGACCGAAACAGGCATCGCCAAAGAGATCGCCAGCAAGGCCCCTGACCTTGAGGTCACAGCCGCTCAGATGGTCTCCGACTACGAGGCCAGTGAATCTGCTGGGGACGACAAATACAAAGATAAAGTGGTGTTGGTTACCGGGGTGATCAGCGTGATCTACCGCGGTATCCTGCACACCCCATATGTGGAGTTGGAAGCAGGCGTGCGCTGTAACTTCAGCGATAACGAAGACCAATTCATGGCTGCCCTGTCTGAAGGCCAGACGGTGTCTATGAAAGGCCAGGGTGACAGATTGCTGTTTGGGGTGGAATTACGCGGCTGCACCATCGAGTAACATCTCTTAACCTGCCCGGACAATACCCCCTGCAGCGTTGAATTCACCGGTGATGCCCAACTAAACTTAAGTAGTTCCCAGCCGGACATCCCATCATCTGGTCCTAGGGCCACCCAAAGTCTGGGCCTCGGGCCAAAAAGAGACAGAATGCTAGTCCTGGCCATCATCTTTGGCGGAATCATAGGCGGCCTCATCGCCGTTTTTGGCACGCTGTTGGTCCGCGGGGACCTGGGCATCAGGACGCCTAGGGCGTTGGACCCGGAGTACCGGCACCGTGAGGTGGTCACCTGCGGCGAGTTGATGGCGATCGGCTTGAAGGCTGGCTCGGTCGGGGCTGGTATCGGCGCAGTGGCGGGCCTTCTTATTTACGAACTGGCCTTTTAATAAACCTCCAAGAACCCCAGGTCTGCGCTGAGCTTGCTCACAATACAGATTCGCGAGAGAATCTACCTAACCCAACTAGATACTATTGCCGGGTAAAACCCGTGCCGAGTTAATGAATGTACGCAGTTACCAACCGGATCAAGATTCAAAAAGGCAATGGCGAAGACTTGGAAAAGGTTTTTGGAAGCCGGGGCAGCGTCCAGCACGAGCCAGGCTTCAAGAGCTTTGAGCTATGGAGCATGGAGATGGAAGACGACCACGAGGTTTATCTGGTAGTAACTCGGTGGGACGACAAATCAGACTTCCTGAACTGGACCAAGAGTGCGTCTTTCAAAGAGTCCCACGCCGGCCCTCATCCGACCTACATAATCGGAGGGGAGTTGGCCAATTATGAAGTGAAACTCTCCATAATTAAGTGATACCAGCTTAACTGGTCACTAGAAATCAAAAAGGGCATCCTGGCCAAGTCGGGATGCCCTTTTTCTTTCGCGATTTATCGTCCAGGATTTTGCGCAGCTACTTGCCGTGGCAGCGTTTGTACTTCTTGCCGCTTTCGCAAGGACACTTGGCGTTCCGGCCAATCTTGCCCTGTTCCGGCTGCATAATCCGCTTATCGTTGCAGAAAGCGCAGGTGCAGGCCGTTGGGTGATCGCTGTACCAGTTGGTCCTAGTGGCCATCTCTTATCTTTCGCCCCTATCGTTCGAGGACACCGGTCCCCGTGCGTTCATCCTACAACTCCGGCATCGCTCGTACAAGCAACCCAGCGCGTCTTCCTACGATTCGGTGGAAACCCGAACGGGCCGGCAGTACTACCCAGAAAACCCAGGGAGCCAGTACAATACCTCCGCAATAACCCCTGGAAACCTCGCCAACCCTGGAGTGAACATGTCCGGTGCCCCAACGCCCGGCCAAAATAGCGGAATCGACTTTCTACTGGCTCCCTACCGAGTGCTGGACCTGACCGACGAAAGGGGCCTACTGGCCGGCAAGATACTGGCCGACCTGGGCGCCGACGTGCTGCAGATCGAGCCTCCCGGCGGCAGCCCAGCTCGAAATATAGGACCGTTCTACGGTGACGACCCCCTGCCGGAGAAGAGTCTTTTCTGGTGGGCCTATGCTGCCAACAAGCGCAGCATCACCCTCGATCTGGAACAGAAGGACGGACAATCCCTGCTGGAGAAAATGGTGGCCGAGGCCGATTTTCTGATCGAGTCATTCTCCCCAGGCTATCTGGAAGGACTGGGCCTGGGCTATGAGCATCTAGTCAAGATAAACCCCAAGTTGGTCATGGTTTCCATCACGCCCTTCGGACAGGACGGGCCCTACTCCAACTATCAGGCGACGGACATCGTGGGCATGGCGCTGGGCGGGTTCATGTACCTGACCGGCGACGAAGACCTCGCCCCCATCCGCATCAGCTTCCCCCACTTCTACCTCCACGGCGCAGCCGCCGGGGCCACGGCAGCGATGCTGGCCCACACCTACCGGGTAACGTCAGGGCAGGGGCAGTACGTTGACGTTTCCTGTCAGCAGGCGGTGGCCAAGACCCTGGCCCACGCACCGCAGATATGGGACATAGAGGGTGCGATATTGAAGCGGATGGGCGTCTACCGCCAGACCTCCGGCGAGAACCGGGTGCGCATCAACTGGCCCTGCAAAGATGGTTATGTCAACTACATGGTGCAGGGTGGGACCGTTGCCTACAGCACCCGGGCGTTGCTGGATTGGGCAAAAGAAGACGGCCTGGAGACCGCTGAATTGGACGCGTTGCCCTGGGAAGAATTCGGCTACGGGGCCATCAACCCGGAGTTGATGGACAAGTTGAGTGTCCCTCTGGGAGCGTTCTTCAAAGGCCACACAAGGGCCGAGCTGGTGCAAGGCAGCCTGGACCGCCGGATATTACTCTTCCCGGTGGCTACACCGTCAGACCTGGATGACCACGCCCAATTGGAAGCCCGGGGTTATTTCAAAGAGATAGAGCACCCGGAACTTGGCACGACCGTGAAATATCCGGGGGCCTTCGTCAAATCCGGCGACGGCAAGGACATCGCCGGCATCTACCGGAGGCCGCCGCTAATCGGGGAGCACAACACTCAGATCTACCAAGAGGAATTGGGCCTTTCCAGTGCCGAACTCCAAACTCTAAAGCGGAACGGTGTTATATGACCGCCCAACAAGACCCCGGAGAACAACTGGCCGGGAAACCATTGGCCGGAGAACAACTGGCCGGGAAGCCATTAGATGGCGTCA
>CAVOAA010000228.1:0-4381 GCA_963693555.1 Dehalococcoidia bacterium
TCAGCAAGTCCTGTACCCGAATTTCTGGGTAGGGCGCCAATGACGGGCGGGGCGAAACGCTGGGAGCCATGAGTGACCTCCGAAGCTTCTGAAATCTACTGTATTTCGGCCTCGAGTTTACCATGTACGAATCTCCAGGGGCTGCAAATCGAGTGCTGGCAATCAGATGAGCTAGATAGGTTCCCGGACTCCCAGCGCCCAATCAAAATCTACGCGGGCGATCTGGCATCATATTTTCTGAGGAGCTTGGAATATGCCGGACTTGTCTGCCCTAGGATTGGTCGCCGGGACCGTCGCTTTAATAGAGATCTCCTGTAGCGGAGACGCTGTCACCGCTGCCAGCACGCCGTCGCCGACAGAATCGTCGACGGGGTGCCGATGGCGACGGGTTCACCGATGCCGAATCAGGTTCCACCTGGAACATCTTGGGCGAGGCCATCAAATGGCCGATGACTGGGGGCCGATGACCGGCGAGCGATTAACCAAGATCGTCCACGGCGACCATTTCTGGTCTGCCTGGGGAGCCTTCAAGCCGGACACCCTGATCTACGAGGGCGGGGCCTAGTGGCCTCTTCTGAAACATATAGATATCGATAAATACACGGACCGGCGCTTCATGTTGCAGCCGCTCTCTAGGACGAATACACTTGACCGATAGCTACCCCTTAGGTTCCCAGGAGACTTGGATGTCGACCCAAGACGCATCCGGAGCTGTCGATCTAGAACGCCAGTTCACCGAGATCGTAGAACAGTATTCCGATCTGGCCTACAGCGTCTCTTTTCGCATGTTACGCAACGCAGAAGACGCTGAGGACGCGGTGCAGGAAGCCTATATATCCGCTATATCCGCATTCAAGGCCCTGCCAAACTTCAAAGGCCAATCCAAGCTTTCCACCTGGCTCTACCGCATCGTCGTCAACGCCTGTTTGATGAAGATACGGAAGGAAAAATCCAGGGCTAAATACATCTCGGAAAACCTCTTCGATGACGCCCTGGTCTATGATCAGAAGAACGACCCCGAAGATGCAGCGGTCAACAGCGAACTCCGCTCCACGCTGGAGGGCGGACTGGACGTCCTTTCCCCGGACCTCCGCGCTGTGGTGGTGCTGCGAGACATCCAGGGTTTGTCCACCGAAGAATCCGCCGAGGCGTTGGACATCTCGATAGCCTCTTTGAAATCCCGCCTGCACCGCGCCCGAGTCCAGCTCCGGAAGCACCTGCAAGAGTATTCTGCGCTGGCGCTCCTCCCCCCTGGCGATTCGGGGTCTGGTGATCCGGGGTCTGGCGATATGGAGCCTGACGAGGCCGCACTCTAGCCCTTCATAACACTCCGTTGGGCTGTAGTCCTAACCCTTCCGGAGCCTTGTCTGTCACCCGCCCGGTGATTGCCGATTTCTGCAGGCTGTATCGCTAGTGACAACCCGCCTCTGGTTCGCTAACATAACCTGGGGATTTTGGTCCCCTCTGGCCGCTCACTTCCCGTTGATTTTCGATAAAACGACCCGTAGACGTTTAGGGGGTTCCACCTTGGCAGACCAGGCCCTTGATCAACTCTGTATCAACACCATTAGATTTCTGGCTGTGGACACCGTCCAGAAGGCCAAATCCGGTCATCCCGGCGCTCCCATGGGTCAGGCGCCCATGGCCTACGCCCTCTGGGACCGGTTCCTCTCCCACAACCCTGCCGACCCAAGCTGGCCCAACCGTGACCGGTTCGTCCTGTCACCCGGCCATGCTTCAGCCCTGCTGTACTCACTGCTGCATCTGACCGGCTATGACCTGCCTTTGGACGAGCTAAAGCAGTTCCGCCAGTGGGGTAGCAAGACGCCCGGCCACCCCGAATATGGTGTCACCCCCGGAGTTGAGGCCACCACCGGCCCGCTGGGGCAGGGCTTCGGAAACGCCGTCGGCATGGCCCTAGCCGAGTGCTGGCTGGCCAGCCGGTTCAACAAGCCGGGACACGAGATCATCGACCACCACACCTACGCGATCGTGTCTGACGGCGACCTCCAGGAGGGAATCACGTCCGAGGCGGCATCGATGGCCGGCACCATGGCGCTGGGCAAGCTGGTCATGCTCTACGACGACAACGAGATATCCATCGAGGGTAATACTGACATCACCTTCCGGGAGAACGTGGCCCTACGTTTCCAGTCTTACGGCTGGCACGTGATCAACGATATAGAAGGGAATGACCTCGAAGCGGTCACGGTAGCTATTTCAGAAGCCAAAGCTGAGACCGGAAAACCCAGTTTGATCGTCTGCCATACGGTGATTGGCTACGGCAGCCCCAACAAAGCCGGCAAGGCGTCGGCCCACGGAGACCCCCTGGGCGACGAGGAAGTCGGGCTGACTAAAGAGAACCTGAAGTGGGAAGCATCTGAGGCTTTCACGATACCCGCCGAAGCCGGCACACACCTTGGTCTGGCCACCGAACGCGGCAAGGCCAAACAGGCAGAATGGAACGCCGCATTCAGTGAATTCCGCGAGGCGTTCCCCGAAGACGCCCAGCAATTGGACGACGCCCTCAACGGCCGCCTGCCCGCAAGATGGGAGGATGGCTTGAAGGGGATGTTCGAGAAGGCCGACCCCATCGCCACCCGATCCGCATCGGGCCAGGTGATGAACGCTATCTCAAAAGGTGTGCCTGCGTTCATCGGAGGCTCTGCCGACCTTGCTCCTTCAACCAGAACCAACCTGGACGAACGCGGCGACATCGGCTCCGGGGACTTCTCCGGCCATAACCTGCACTTCGGTGTCAGAGAGCACGCGATGGGTGCGGTCGCCAACGGCCTGGCCCTGCACGGCGGAGCTATCCCCTATACCGCCACCTTCCTGGTGTTCTCCGACTACATGCGTCCCGCCATTCGGCTGGGCGCGCTCATGGGCAAACAAGTCATCTATGTCTTCACCCACGATTCCATTGGAGTCGGCGAAGACGGCCCGACCCACCAACCTATAGAACATCTCATGTCACTGCGGGAGATTCCCGGCCTGGTGGTGAGCCGGCCAGCCGACGCCACCGAGACTGTGGAGGTCTGGCGCGCCGCATTGAACCGCCAAGACGGACCCACAGTGATGGCCTTCACGCGCCAGAACCTGCCGGTGCTGGACCGCTCAGTGTTGCAGCCGGCCTCCGGCGTACTCCAAGGCGGTTACACCCTCTGGGAGAGCGGAGATTCCCCTCAGGTGATACTGATCGCCACCGGGTCAGAGGTCCACATAGCCCTTGAGGCCGGACAGACCCTGGAGGGCGAAGGAATCTCAGCCAGAGTTGTCTCGATGCCTTCTTGCGAGATATTCGACGACCAGCCCAAGGAATACCGCGACGAGGTCCTGCCTCCGTCCGTCCGTGCTCGTGTCTCTGTCGAGGCTGGCACCACCAAGGGATGGGAGCGGTACGTGGGTCTGGACGGCGCTTCCGTGGGTATGAACGGCTACGGCGCATCAGCCCCCGCCGGTGTGCTCTACGAGAAGTTCGGCATCACCGCCGAGAAGGTTGCCGACGAAGCCCGCAGGTTGGTCAACCCGTAGAGTGGTCAATAAAAACAGCTAACACCTTGAGCGGAACCAAGGTTCCACCCGGTCAAACGTTCCTTTGCTGGAGAAATAGATGCGTAAGTTCGACCTTATCGTAATCGGCTCCGGCTCCGGCCTTGAGGTCTCCGCAGACGTGTCGGACGCCGGCCAGTCAGTGGCGGTCATCGAGGAAGGCCCCTTCGGTGGAACTTGTTTGAACCGAGGGTGCATCCCATCTAAGATGCTGATCCACTGTGCCGATGTCATGCAGACCATTCAGAACGCTGCCGCTTTTGGTATCCACGCCAAGGTTGAAAGCATCGACTGGCCGTTCATCGTCGCGCGCGCCTTTGAAGAGGTCGACGCCGACGCTGCAATGATCGAGCGAGGCAACCGGCAGAGCGAGAACATCGAGGTCTTCAAAGGCCGTGGCCGGTTCACCGGCCCAAAGACCGTCTCAGTTGAAGGGTTCGATGAGGAACTAACCGCCGACACGATCCTGATCGCGGCCGGAACCCGTCCTTGGACTCCTGACTTCCCCGGCCTGGACCAGACTCCCTTCATCACCTCGGACGAGGCCCTCCGCCTACCGGAACAGCCCAAGAAACTCACCATCATCGGCGGTGGCTATATCGCTGCTGAACTGGCCCATTTCTTCGGCGCACTGGGTACTGAGGTCACAATCATCCACCGCCGCGACCTGATGCTAAGGGAAGAAGACGAAGACGTGTCCCGCCGGTTCACCGAGGTCTACCAGCGCCGGTTCAACATGATGCTCGATGCCACTGTCACCGAGGTTTCCCATCAGAGCGGGGAATTTACGGTGGAGGTAACCACTCCAAACGGGAACCAGTCGATCACC
>CAVOAA010000229.1:0-4356 GCA_963693555.1 Dehalococcoidia bacterium
GTCCGGGTGGGCCGGGTTTGCGTAAAGGTGAGGCTTGAGTTCCTCCAACGTCATCGTCGCGGAAACCGGTGTGCTGTAGTTCAGGACATGCAGGTTCGATTTCTGAAAGTCGACGATCTTCTTGCCCTGGCTGTCTTTAATATAGGCGTCTCGGATATTCCACTCTTGGGGGACCGTCCAGTCAAACGCCTGGTATCCGGTTGGCACTTCGTGGACCTGCAGAGGGATCCGGGCTTGCAGGGCTTCCAGGGTCTTCCGGTTCCCATCGCCGGTGATGCTGCGGCAGACCGGGAACAGCTGCGACATCATAGCCATCATATCGGTGGCCAGACCGCTCCAGTCAGCCCGTTCGATAGCGTCGCCGATGGTGATGCTGGGCGAGTCATTGCCCTGGTCCAGGTTTGGTGTTGTCTCAGGTTTAGTTCGTTGCATTTCGGTTGCTAGTTCGTTATGACGATATCAGCTGGGCCGGCTCGAAATCTTCCAACTCGAATCGGCGTCCCAGTCGTTCCAGCATAGGTTCAACCCAAAGTTTCGACTCGTCGTCGAGAAGGCAAACCGGGTCTTCTGCAAGGCGGCTGACCCAAAAAGACACCATGTCCTTAGCCGACGCTGCGAGATATCTGATAGGGCCGGACTGCCACGCCCGTAAGACCCCGGCATCCATCAAATCTGAAAGGTTCCGGGCGTGGTCGTAATCAAGACCAGATTCCCAAGGCCGCACGTGATATCTCAGTATCACATCCCGAACAGAACCGTCCGTCAGGGTGACCCGGCCAGGGAACAACTTATCGTAGCGGTACGCTGGGCCTCCCTCGACCCTCTCGGCATGGTGCATGATCGTCGCGGTGTTTACGCTGGCCCCGTAGAAGAGAACCACTCCGTCCTGCCGTGCGAACTGGGCGAAGGGAGACGACTGCCCAAAAGGGTCGATCTCATGTCCAAGGTCTTCAAGAGGCGCCTCGCCGGTGCCGGCGAAAGGGAATATCGGTGTGGTGCTGCGCCACTGAGCGACGTTCTTCCTGAAGTGCTCGGTCAACGGGCCGACCTGCGACGGTTCGTTGGCCACGTCGAATGTCCGGCTATGGGGAAAATCGTAATTGAAACTGTGCATCCACAGGTCTCGGTCTTCGATCGCCTGTTGCAGGAACTCCATGTGGGCGTTGAGTATCTCTTTTCGGTCCACGCTGCGTGGGTAGGGTGTGCCCGCCCGCATCAGGTTGGATATGACCAGTACCGGCCCTGTACCCAGTCCGTCCAGTATCGTGCGTATCTGCGAGGCTAGGTCGTTTGGCTGGCAGCCCAATCGCTAGCCCTGGTCAGCGGCCCGGACTTTTTTGGCCCGGTCGCTTTGAAGTTCTTCTTGGGGTACGACTACAAACCGCACAGGGACCTTGGAAGAAGCCAGACGCTCAAGGCAAAATTTTCTCAGGCGTGCCTTCAACGCGACTGGGTCTTCTGTTCCCCGGAGCGACACCCGCGCCGCAACTACTTCGCCCAACAGAGGACTCTTGAGTGCGTAGACGGCTGCCTCGGTAACGTTTTCGGCGTCAATCAGGACCGATTCGACCTCTACGGGGAACACTTTTTGACCGCCGACATTGATGATGTCCGAGTCTCGCCCCAGTATTCGGACGTAATCGCCGTCAACTTCCACTAGGTCTCCGGTGTTCATCCAGTTGTCATCGTCGAAGGGGCTGGGAGCATTCAGGTAGCCGACCATGGCCGATTGTGACCGCACCCACAGCATGCCGTCGATGATCTTGGTCTCGAACCCTTCACCGCCGACTTTGACCCAGACCGAGCCTGAATCCTTGGACCGAGACCGGAGCACACCCAACTCTGAGAGGCCGTAGGTTTGCTGGAGCCGCGCTTCCGGGAAGGCAGTGGCGATCCGAGCCAACGTCGACTCGGGCATGACCTCGGTGCCGTAGGTGATCAAGCGTACCGATGATAGGTCGAAATCCTCATAACACCGGGATGCCAGCAACAGGTTGATGAAAGTCGGCGTTACCGGCAGCAACTCGACACGTGCGTCCTGGACCGTGCGGCAGACTTCCTCTGGGGTGCGTTTGGCGGCGATCACCGCAGTCCCGCCGTAGGACAGCACCGACATCAGGGTGTTGAATCCGCCGAAATGGTCCATCAGGAGGAATAGTAATGTCCGGTATCCCTGTCTTTGCTGGGAGAACTTGCGGAGCACCATTTCGCAGTCGTGCAATATGCCCTTTGGCTGGCCGGTGGAGCCTGAAGTTACCACCACCAGGCCTGGGTGCTGGCGTTCCAGAAAACCCGTCATCAAGTCATTGGCCGGTGTGGGGTTTACGTCTTCGATCGTCCATTGGTCATTGTTGTCGAACCGGAACAGCTTCGTAGCGCCCGCCAGTTCCAATGGCGCTTGCAATTGGCTTGCCGAGGATGAAGTCAGCGGCACCAAGACTGCATTGGTCTGCATCAACGCTAGGAACAACCCACAGACCTGCGGAGAATAATCCCCGGCGATGCCGCAGACGGTGCCGGCGCCGATCCCCAGTTCGTCGAACTGGGTCATCCAAGCGTCTGCGCTGGCCAGCAAGTCCGAACAAGACTGGTCTTGACCACGCCAATTGATGGCTGGCTCGTCGCCACGCTTACCGATGTTTTGGACCAGTTCGTCCACGTAGGTGGCCACGGTCACCAATCCACGATGCAGGCGCCCCAGGAATAGCCGACCCCGAAGCCTGATAGGAGCAAGCGACTGCCCGGCACGACCAAGCCCTCGGACTGAGCGTCCCGGATGGCTATGGGGATAGACGCAGAGACTGTATTGCCGACCCTTTCCAAATTCCGGTACATCTTCTTAGGTGGAATTTTGAGGGTTGCTTCCAGGTGGTCCAAGGACATGCCGCTGGCCTGGTGGAACACGAATAAATCGATGTCGTCGTAGCTATAACCGGTCTTTTCCAGCAGCTTTGTGACGTTGGGCGGGACTTCTCGTTTGACGAACCGCAGGACGGCTGCTCCGTCCATGTAGATGTTCTCCGCAGACCGAATATTGCCGCTGGTGTCAGTCATTTCCAAGGCGGTTTCAAGTGACTTGGGTGTTCTGGAACCACCGGCAGGGACGATGAATTTGTCCGCTCCGCCGCCGTCGGAACCCAGCTCAAACTCCCCCAACCCAACGGAATCGCCGCGGAGCAATGTGGCCGCCGCACCGTCACCGAAGAGCGCCATCGTCGCCCGGTCATCCGGGTGAATTAATTTCGAGTAAGCCTCAGACGTCACGATGATGATGTTGTTCATCGCGCCTGACTCGATCATCGCCTTGCCCATCATCAGGCCGTATATGAACCCCGAGCACGCCAACGTGAAATCAAACGCGGCGGCGGTGGTCGGTAGGCCCAGACGGTGTTGGAGGATGGTCGAGTTGGGCGGCATGATGTGGTCCGGAGACTGGGTGCAAACGATGATCGCGCCCACGTCCTCCCTGGCCACTTCCTCGCGGTCGAAAAGCTGTTCGCAGGCTGTGATCGACAGGTCGAGCGCCGTTTCGTCATCGGCGCAGTGGTAGCGTTTGATGACTCCGGTGCGCACCGCAACCCGGTCCATCGACCATTCAGGATGGGCTCGGTCTAGGTCTTCGTTGGTCACGCAGTTCTTGGGAAGCGCGTATTCGATGGCGGCGATCCGTGCCTTCACGAGCGTCCTCCGCTGCTGGTTTTTTGGTTAAAGGGCTCGGCGGCCCACCATTCCATGACCTGATGATGGTCCATGTGGCTGCCGTGACCCGGGAAGATGACCGCATCGTTGGGGAAGCCATTCACCAGTGATCCCACGGAAGCCATCAGTTTCTCCAAATCGCCGCCTGGCAGATCAGTGCGTCCAACTTTGCTGTCCAGCAGAGTGTCTCCGGTGAACCAGCAGGGGCCGCTCCGGAGGCAGATGCTGCCCGGAGTATGGCCGGGGGTTGGCCAGGCGGTAATCTCAGTTTTTCCAAGAGGGAAGGCATATGTTTCGCTTTTTTGGTCGAGGTCAAAGTGAACAATGGACTCCGGCAGTTCTATTTTTTTCTTCTCGAAAGCCAGGGCATAGATGTCGCCCTGACGAACCGTTTTCATATCCGCGCTATGGACCGAGCACGGCAGGTCTTTGGTCCGGCATAAGCTGGCGGCCCCAGCCAGGTGGTCATAATGTCCATGGGTTAAGACTACGTGCCGCACCTTGCCACCCTGTTCTTCGAGGGCCTCCAAGATGGCCTCGGCGTCGTCACCGGGGTCTATAACGGCAATCTCTTGGCTCTCTAAGTCTTGGACCAGGTAGCAATTGGCCTTCCACCTGCCGGTGACTAGAGTCGTGACTGTGAAGCCGTCGAACCTG
>CAVOAA010000230.1:0-4328 GCA_963693555.1 Dehalococcoidia bacterium
TTCCGGCTGCATGGCCAACTCGTCTATAACATCGACGGCCTTGGAACCGATGAGCATGGGGCTTCCACCGCCGCCGCCGATGTCGGAGACAGTCTTGGGAGCGTCGGCGTTATCAGCCCGGCGGTGGGTGGTGATATAGATGAGCGGCGTGCCAACCTTTCGGCAATGGGCGATCATCTTTACGAAGCTCGCCACGATGTCCTTGCGGTTATCGGGCAGGGTGTAGTCGGGGCCGGGCCCGCCTTTGGCGATGGCGTTCACCATATCTATGATGATAAAAGCGGTCTTCTTGGGGTCCAGTTTGATGGCGTCAGGCATAGTTGTTCTCCGTACTGGGTTATCTAGCTGAGATAGGTGTCAGGGCTGGCGAGGAACTTGCCGCGGCAGTCCAGGCCGCAGAAATAGAGCCACAGTCCGTCATGGAAGATGCGGGTACCTTGCGTCGGGTCCACTTCCGAGGCTCCGAACGAAGTCTGCGAAGACTCTGCCCGCGCCTGGTCTTCATCGATTTCCTTGCCGCAAACGATATCTTTGGCCATTGGTCACTCTCCGTAATCGTAGCCGCCGGTGATAAGGGCGGCCTGTTGATCTAAGATTGAGGTCTGTAGCTAGACCGCTGTGGGCAGGGGCATCCCCAACCGGACTTTGCCCGGCACATCCAGAAGGGCCGAGGCGATCCTCGCCCGATGGTCGTACGTGGTACCCAGACGCATGGTCCACGACGTGACCCGGCGGAACCACAGGTGCAGGTCAAACTCCATCATGAACCCGATGCCGCCGTGGATGACCTGAGAGGTGCGGACAACCGACTCGCATTTCTCGTTGCAGAACGCCTTGGCCTGTGACACTTCCACTGATGCGGGAAGGCCTTGGTCCATCTTCCACAGGGCTTCAAAGGTGAGCATCTCGCCGCCGTCCACGTGGAGCAGCATGTCGGCCAGCATGTGCTGGACCGACTGGAAGGAGCCGATGGGCCGTCCGAATGCCACACGATTCTTGGCGTACTCGATGGCCATCTCTGCGTCTTTCCTGGCCGCACCAGCCATCTGGCAGCAGAGTAGCGCGGTGGCCCGATCCAACATGGCCTCGATGATGGGCCATCCCTGATCAAGCTCTCCCACCAAGGTAGCGCCTTCGATACGGTGGTCGGTGAAGTCCACCCGGCTTTGTTTGTCCTTGGCCAGGGTGATCAATGCGGTCTGGGCGACGCCGTTGCCGTTGGGGTCGACCAGGAACAATGAGATTCCCTGGTTGGCGCCGGATGCCGGTGATGTCCGCGCCGCCACCAAGCAACGCTGGGCCACGACGAAGTTGTCGACGAACATCTTGGTGCCGTTCAGCACCCAGCCGTCGCCGTCGGCGGTGGCCTGCAGCGTCATCGTCTCAGGGATCAGCCGGGGGTCGCGCTCTGCGACGGCCCAGGTCAAGACCATGCTTCCTTCTGACACGGCGGGGAGGATGTCTTGTTTCTGTTGGTCCGTGCCGGCTTCAGCGATGGTCAGGGCGGCGACCGAAGTGCTGTGCAGGGGGACCGGGGCCAACACCCGGCCTGCTTCTTGGATGATCAGTCCCAGGTAGGTCAGAGGGAGTCCCTGGCCGCCGTATTGCTCGGGCAGAGCCATTCCCAGCCAACCCTGGTCCGCCATCTGCTGCCAGAGGGCGGGCGGGTAGCCCAGGTCATCAAGTTCCATCTCGCGGACCATGGCCGTAGAGACTTCTGCTTCAAAAAGCTCCCGGGCCACGTTCTTAATCATCTGTTCTTCTTCGGAGGGCAATATATCCATGGTTATCCTTGTCTATCGTTTGGGTACGCCAAATAAACGTACCGACTAAATGACGTTTAGTTCCGCGCGCAGCGTACTAACCGACCCTGTGGGTCAGCCTCGGGGCATGCCTAGGCCGCGGCGGGCCATCTGGTCGCGCATGATCTGCACACTGCCGTGGTTGATACCCGACTGGAACGAACCCATCAAGTTATGAGCGTACAGACCGTCTTCGATGGCCTCCGGAGACCCATTCAACAGTTGGGCATAAGGGCCCAATATCTGAGAGATAGCCTCGGTGGTCTTCACGCCGTGTTCGGGCGCCCAGACCTTCTCGGCCGAGCCTTCGTAGGTGAAAGTGCCGCCCCGGTTGACCAGAGACATGCTGCGCATAGTCATCAGCCGGCAGACCTGGGCCTCGGTCCAGAGTTCGGCCAACTTGTCGCGAACCGCCGGGTTGTCGGCGGGGGAATTACCGTCAAAATCGTTCTCTTTGACCCAGTTGACGATGTCTTCGTCGCGTCGAACTGAAATCAGGTAGCGGCTGGCGCCGACGCGGTCCAGGTTCAGGCCCATTGCGCCCACGTACCAACCGCTGTTCTCCTCGCCCAACATGGCGGAGGCAGGGATGCGGACGTTCTCGAAGAATGTCTCGTTGGTGCGGACCATGCCGTAGGTGGTGCCCATCGGGGCCGGTGGGTCGCTCTGGATCGTCCAGAGAGGACGCACCGTGATTCCTGGCGTGTCCATCGGGACCAAGAAGATGGAGATTCCGCGGTGCCGGGGGGCGTCCGGGTCGGTGCGGCACATCATGTAGATGTGGGACGCGTAATGAGCGGCCGAGGTGTACATCTTCTGGCCGTTGATCACGAAGTCATCGCCGTCGCGTACGGCCCGGCATTGCAGACCGGCCAGGTCGGCGCCGGCCTGGGGCTCAGTGAATCCCAGGGCGAAGATTATCTCGCCGCGAATCATGCCGGGGATGAAAAACTCTTTCTGTTCCTCGGTGCCGGCGGCAAGGATGGCCGGTGCTCCGCTGCCCGCGCCGCCCACGCCGATGCCGCGCCGCATGAACTCTTCTTCCACTATGTATTGGTCGATGCGGCTGCCGCTTTGGCCGCCGTACTCTTTGGGCCAGCTGATGCCGATCCAGCCTTTATCAGCGACTTTCTTGACCAGGTCGCGGTACTCGGGACCGCGGCCGCCTTCCTCGCCGCCTTCCATCTCATCAAGGAGGCCTTGACTGACGTTTTCGTCAATGAATTTCCGCACCTGTTGGCGGAGGTCTTCTTGTTCCGTTGTGTAGCCAAAATCCATTGTGTGACTCTCCAAATCCTGGGTAAAAACTGGGCTTTGCCGCGCTTTGAAACGACGCAAAACCGCCTAATTATCACGCTCTAGCCATTTTGCTGCGCCGTGGAATAGGTGTCAAGTTAGGCCATGTTTATTCTGAGCCTGAGCCAAGCTCTAGCAGTATGGGCCGCAGTTGCTCGATCAGCGGAGGCAGGAACTCCTCCCAGGTGCCGACGATGCCAAAGTCGGAGGAGCGGAACATCACCGCCCGGCGGTTCTGGTTGATGGATATGATCACACCAGCCCGCTGTAGGCCGACCGTGTGGTTGAACGCGCCCCTGATTCCCACCGACAGGTACACCGTCGGCGCTATAGTTCGGCCGCTGATGCCAACCTGTAGTTGTTGCGGCAGCCAGCCCTCATGCACCACGTCTCTGGTGGTCGCAAGAGTCGCGCCGATCGACTTGGCCATCTCCTGTACCTTGGCCAGGTTCTCAGCCCCGCCGACCCCCATGCCCACACCCAACACAACCTGCGCGTTGGCCAGAATCAGACCTTCCTGGTCTTCCTGGAACTCTTCTTTTAGCAGCCGCACGTCAGGGCCGTCGTAGGGGACCGCAGGGACATCTTCTACAGTGGCCGTCGCGCCCGGTTCTGGCGCGGCTGGTGTCAGGAGTCCGGGCCGGAGGGTAACGAGGTTGGGCAGTGTTTTGGACAATATGGGCGCGATGACATTGCCGCCCAAAGCCGGTTTAAGCTGCACCAACCGCCCTTCGGGATCTATCTCGAGGTCCATGGCGTCGCCCGTCAGGCCAAGTTCCATTTTGGCGGCCAACCTTGACGCCAGATCACGGCCATCGGCGGTCGCAGCGAAAAGCAAGGCGTAAGGGCTTTCTTTGCCCACGGCCTCGGCCAACGAGTTGCTGACTGCCATGCCATATACCGGCCCTAACTGCGAGTTATCCAGCGCCAATACCCGGTCGGCGCCCTGGACGGCCAACTCGGAGACCATCGCATCGTTCTTGGGCGCTATCAAGACCGCCGCGACCTCGCTCTTGGTCGTCTGAGCCAGCTCCCGCGCTTTGCCCAACATCTCCAGCGTCACGTGGGCCAAGCCTTGGTTGGTTGTCTCGGCCACAACCCAGATGCTCCGATCTTTACCCTCCGGATAACGGGGCAAGACGACAGGTTCTGAACTTGTTCCCATTTCGGCAGCCAGTTCAGTCAGACGTTGACGTACGGAATCGGCTACCTGTTTGGCGGCGTCCTCCG
>CAVOAA010000231.1:0-4292 GCA_963693555.1 Dehalococcoidia bacterium
GTGCCGTCCGTCTCCACGATCTGGTTGACCGAGGCTGAACTATGGACCACTCCACCTTGTTGGACGATTCGCTCGGCCAGGACGTCGATCACTTCGCCGAAGCTGCCCATGGGGTAGCCCAGGTGCTCGACTTGCCCAGCTCCTTTTCGAGATGCCACCCTCAAGGTTACTTTGTTCCAAATCCAAGTCATGCCGATTTTGTCGTGGTACTCTCCGAACTTCCCCCGTAACATCGGCTCCCAAATTACTTCGTAACCCTTTTTACCCATATGGCGTCTCAACCATTCTTGGGCAGTGACGCTTTCGAACTCGCGATAGGACTTCTTCTTTTGCAGTCTCAGCGTCCGGAAGCCTACCCGGATTCGTTGTAAGAATGACAATGGTTTGAATTTGAGGAGATCTAGAGGGCTAGCAAAGTCCCAGATTTTGCCTTCGTGGTAAAACCCGACACTAGATTCCAACCAATGTAGTTGGTGTCCCAGACCCAATTCATCAATCAACTGAGTAATCTCTGTGTCGCTGGTGAACAGGTGATGGTAGCCCTTCTCCAGGCGGCCGCCGAAGACGTCGAAGGTCGAAGCCTGACCGCCCAGGAAGTCGGCCTGTTCAAAGACCTCCGCAAAGTGGCCCGCCTTGGTCAATTCGTAAGCGGCGGCCAGACCGGCCACACCGCCCCCGATGATTCCTATACGCATCAGTCGTCCTCGCCCGCCGAGTCTCCGGCCAGTTCCGGGGCCGATTCCAGGCCGTCCGTCCGGCTGGCGGCGCTGATCTCGCGGAGGGACAGGTTGTTCTTCCATAGCAGGGCCAGGCCGACGATATTCACCGGTAACCACAGCGCAACCAGGTGTACGAATCCGCTGTAGGCGCCGGCCAACGAGGCGCCCACGCCCAGGGACATCAAGGTCTGCTGGGCCACTATCTCAAAAGGCCCGATTCCGCCGATTGCGCTGGGGATGGATGTAGCCAGGTTGGAAGTAGCGGTCAGGAGCAGCACTACCAGCAGCAATACGCCCACCGAATCAAAATACTCATCGATACCAAATGAGTAGGCGAGCATGAAGTACATGGAGCATTCCAGCAGCCATACGGGCAAAGAGTAGAGGAAGAGCCCCAGGTGCTTGGAGGGGGAGTTCAAGACACTCAGGCCGGTCACAAACGTCCGGAATAAACCCTTTACCTTGGGTCTGGCCCCCGCCGGGACGAGGTCTAGCCACCTTTCGACCCGGTTGGCGAAGGCTGGCGAGCTGCCCAGAAGGGTGAAAAAGACAAGGAATGCTAGAAAACCCACGATGATCACAACTAGGAATATGATCCCGGTGGCACGGGATACGTCGGCGGCGCCGTCGAACACTCCCAGCAGTAATAGCCAAGGCGCGGCTAGGGCGGCGAAGGCCAAAAGCGTTATGCCGTCAAAGACCCGCTCCACTGCGATGGTTGCCAGGGCTGAGCTGGCGTTCACTTTCTCGCGGCGGGACAGGTAATAAGATCTGACCAGTTCTCCCAGGCGCACCGGCAGCAGGTTGTTGGCCATGTAACCGATGACCACCACCGGGTAGAGACGGCCAACGGGGAAGATGCCCATGGGCGCCAGAAGGTACCGCCAACGGACGGCGCGGAAGTATACGGCGAAGAAATAGACGACGATAGATGGCGCCAACAGATAATAGTTGGCGTTCCGGAGGGCGTCTTTCAACTCGCCCATATCCACCTGGTACAGCATCAGGAGAAGCAGCGCTACGCTGACTCCTCCGCCCAAAATGAACTGCCATTTCTTGGTGATCAACTAACCGGATCCTCGTGTCTTGGCCGTTAAACGTAGATTCAGTATACCTGTGGTCTGAATGCCCAGCCAAGGGCAATCAGGGGATTATTTTCACCGGGTGTAGGTGTAATAATCGCCGGTGAACCAGTCCTGTCTCAGGTCCCTGAATATCCAATAGCTGAGCACGCTACGCCAGGCGTCCCGGCTGGAAGCCACGTCCTTGAAGAACACCAGGTCTTTCTTCAATTCATCTTTCCATTCCTCGTCTTGGCGCGCCTCCGAGGGCCGGCGATAGGTTTCCGGGTACCAGAGCAAGCTGTGCATGAGTTCGCTCTTCTCGTAATCGGCCAATTCCTCGTCGGTGCTACTGGCGTGGGAAGCTGCCAGCATCAGTGATGACGGTCGGAATTCACCATCGGCCGGAGCGATTTCGAGGGAGTTGCAGCTATCGTTCCAACCGTCGTCATCCTCGTCCTTGAAGCAGGTGAACCGCAGCAATCCTCCTGACTCAGCGTGCCTCACGTACCACTGGAATGGGTACCAGATGTCGTAATCGACCTCAACCGCTCGCCTCGCGGAGAAATCATCAGAGTCATCATCCTGAGCGACTGAAAAGACCTGTTCTTCCAGGGACGCAAATGTGGCTTGGAGGTCGGAGCTACCCTGGGCATAGACCAGGATCTCGCGGCTCGAATCATCAAAGGTGTAGCTCGCCCTGAGGGCGCTCCAAGTGCCGAACGCTAACAGCAATGCAGCCATGCCCAGTACCGCCGCGGCGCCGCCCTTGGCTGAAGACGTGGATCTGATCAGGTAAGCAGCGGCGACCAATACAAAGACGGTACCGGCCAGCACCAGCCAATGCTGCGCGGTCAGCCCTTCTCGGCCATCATCCCCGCCAGTGTAGGCGTAGATGACGTATACCCCGCCCAAGACCGCCAGCGGCACCAGGAAGAACAACCCTGCCGCCCCTTGCCGCAACGCCTGCCGCCACCGGACCGCATCTGATATTTCTCCCAGGAACTTGGCCGAAAGGAAGATGAGCGGAAGCGTGATGTTAACCAACAGCCAGGGCATCTTCTCGCTGGCCAGGGTGTAGGCCAGGAAGGTGACGGCGGCCCAGATGGTCAATGACAGCCCCAGCATGTCGCGTTTCTTAGCAAAGTACACCGCGCCGGCGATGCCGAAGACCACCGGCAGTAACTCATAGACCGGCAGGCCCACGAAATAGTAGTACCAGGGCTGGTTGCCCCGGGCCACTTCTTGCTGGGCGACCCAGTAGCCCATCCCCTGCCACGAGCCGCTGAACACGCCTGACATGTGGGTGAATAACGTGGTGTATAGGGCGGTCCAGATCAGATAGAAGATCCCGCCGCAGATCAACCAGGCGCCGCCGAGCCAGCGCACCCCCAGCACTGCTGAGACCATGATTGCGCCGACCAAGATTACCAGGGCCGTCACGTAGTTGGCCGGAAGGCCGTTGGCCGCGGCCCCGATGGTCACCTCGCTGGGCAGGATGCCATCGACCACCCCTTGGAGGTTTACCAACGGGGTGAAGAGCACGGCGTAAATCGGGGTTACGAAGACTGGTGCGGAGACCAACAGAGCGCCGCGCTGGAACGGGTACCGGTGGTAGACCAGCGCCGACAAAGCCACGGTGATCAGCAGTATGCCCAGGGCCAGGTCCAGGGCCGGTACGCCTCTGGTGTCTATCACGTCGGCCAGGGGGCGGTAGAGCATGATCGCCACTCCGGCGGTCATCGCCAGCGGAACCCCCACCAGACAGGCGATACGCCGGGTGGTCAACGGCCCCCGGCTGAGCAGCCAGGCCAATATCGCCAGGCCCAGAACGATTACCGCAGCATGTGCCCCAACCGGCAGGTCTTGTATCGGCAGGAGCAGTGTCTCTCCAGCCCAGGCCGGAGCACCAACCAGCCCGGGCGTGCCGTCAACGTTGGCCACGTTACTACCGCTCTGGGGGTCCGGATTGACCAGCGTGAGTCCGAATATCCCCTGGACGAAGCCAGAGACTGCAGACCACTGGGGCAGCGTGATGGTTATCAGGAATATCAGAAACCCGGCGGGCCGTCCCACCTGGGAGAGGTTCATCCGGCCCAGCTGTGGACTCCGGAGGTTCGACGCCACCAGCACAACCGATATCAGCCCAAAGACGGCGACTACCAGATAGGCAGTCTCTTTGGTGGCGAACATTAGGGCCAGAACTGCAGAGGCCAGATACAGGTAGCGGCGGTGTCCCTCGTGGATGTAGCGCCACATCAACACCAACAACGAGGCCGCGAAGAAGGCCATGATGATGTCGTTGCGCCCGAACCGGCTGAAATACAGGAGCGTCGGCGACAGCGTCAGCATCAGCGCCGCCAACAGCGCCCCGGTGCGGCCCAGGTAGTCACGGAAGAAGTAGGGAACGGCCACCAACGCCGTGCCAAACAATGCGTAGGCGAGCCGGGCCGTAACGTCGGTGTCGCCGAAGAGGCGGAACATCAGGGCTGTGAGCTCGATCTGGAATGGG
>CAVOAA010000232.1:0-4265 GCA_963693555.1 Dehalococcoidia bacterium
CCGGTCATTTTAGAGTAAATGGTCGGGGTGGTCGGATTCGAACCGACGACCCCCTACACCCCATGCAGGTGCCCTGCCGGACTGGGCCACACCCCGACGCTCCAGCTATTGTACCACTCACGAGCCAGGCGCGGGGGGCGAACGGTCAGCAAATATCTATCAGCGTTCAGCTTTTATGTTTCCCTCCCTATCGCAAGGGGGAGGGTTAGGGTGGGGTCCGCCCGTTGCAGCCTATTCTATCGTTGGGCATAATGGCTGAGTGCTGACGGCTGATAGCTGACAGCTAATCGCAGGAGGTGCCCATGCCCGGAGCCCTGGACGGCGTTAAGGTGGCCGACTTCACCGAGATCATTGCTGGCCCGCTGGCCGGCCGGCTGTTGGCCGACCTGGGCGCGGACGTGATCAAGGTCGAGCCTCCTTGGGGCGAACCCTGGCGGCTTACCCAGCGTTTCACTGATACCGAAAGCCGCACCTTTATGACCTACAACCGCGGCAAGCGCAGCTTGCCCTTGAACCTGACCAAGGACGGCGCTGCCGAGATACTGAAGCGGCTGATCCCGGAGATGGACATAGTCCTGGTCAATTTTAGACCCGACGTGGCAGTCAAGCTGGGCGTGGACTACGAGACCCTATCCGAGATAAACCCCCGCCTGATCTACTGCGAACTGACCGCCTATGGCCGGGAGGGCCCCGACGCCGAAAGGCCGGGCTACGACATGATCGTCCAGGGGATGACCGGCATGGTCTCTTCCGAGACGAAAGAACTGGACGGCGTCCCGTCTTGGGTCTGGTCCAGTCCATTGATCGACACCTCAGCCGGCATCTCCATGGCCTGGGCGGTCTGTGCCGCTCTGTACGCCAGAGAACGCACCGGCGTCGGACAGAAGATTGAGACCAGCCTGCTTGCTTCGGCCCTGTCTCTGATGGGCGCCAGGTTTCTGCACGTTGAAGCCCTGGACAAAGAAGTCAGAGAGAAAACCCTCAAGGACTTGGAAACCATGCGATCAGAAGGGTCTAGCTACGACGAGATGGTCGCTGCATCACCGGGCAGCCGTCGGCGGGAGCACCACGGCAACCTCTATTACCGGGTCTACCTCACGAAGGACGCTCCCATCTGCGTCGGCTGCCTCAGCAACCCGCTACGCCGCCGACTGCTGGAAACCCTGGGTCTGACCGACGACGGACTGGAGCCCGGCTGGGACCCCACCAAGCCCGAATCCCGGGCCTATAGTTTGGCTTTGGAGAAGCGCGCCGAGGAATTGATCGCCGAGAAGCCCAGCCAAGAATGGCTCCGGGTATTTGAAGAACGGGCGATTCCCGCCGGTCCGGTACGGTTCATCGAAGAATTGTTCGACGACCCACAGGTGGTGGCCAATGGGCTGGTCACGGAGGTTGAGCACGTCCAGGAAGGCAAGGTCAAGATGGTGGGGCCTTTGGCCCACTTTCGGGGCACGGTTCCGACGCCTCCAAATGCGTCCCCAGCTTTGGGACAGCACGCCGCCGAGATTTTGGAAGGCTTGGGATTCACCAAGCAAGAGGTCGATGGCTGGCGGGACGACGGAGTGATCGGTTAGCCGTCAGCATTCAGCAAATAAAAAAGGGGCCAGCATAGCTGGCCCCTTTTTTGAGAACGTAATTAGTCCCAGGGAACAAACTCGTCTGTCTAGAGTTCACCCAGGAAAGCGGCGAGGGCAGCATTGAACTCGTCAGGTTTTTCCATCTGAGGACTATGGCCGCAGTTGTCTATCGACTTCAACGTCGCGTTGGGAATCAGTTTTGAGTACATCTCTCCGCATTCCACGGGGATGATGGCGTCCTGCTTGCCCCAGACGACCAGCGTCGGGGATTTCACTCCGCCCAGGTAATGGGGCAGACTGGGGTTGTGGAGGTAGGGCCGCCAGCAGAGCCTAGAGAGCATCTCCATGTTGGCGTGCATCACTGCTCCGCCTTCAGGACCCGGATCAGCGGAAATAGCGTCGTAGTTCGGCACCTGGGACGGGTCGTGGAACGCCATTTTCAGTCTGGCATCACCGGAGACCATGAACACCTCGGAGATCTCGCCCTTCTCAGGTCGTACACCGGCGGCGTCGATCAATACGAGGCCTTTGATGTTGTGGTGGTCCATGGCTGCCATCTCGGCGGCAACCCATCCTCCGACGGAATGGCCGACTAGTACGTATTCGCCCAAGCCCAACTCAGCGACCATGTCCTTGTAGAAGTGGGCTAGGTCATTGATGGTGGAGAGCCAGCCGGGGCGCTCTGAGCCAAAAAATCCCGGGTGTGACGGAGCGTAGACGGTGAATTTCTCGGCCAGAGGGCTGGTGGTCGGGTCGAAAGTCCCGAATCCGCCTCCGCCGTGAAGGAAAAGAAGGGCCGGTCCGGACCCGCCTTTGTGCATCTCAATCTTGTGCCCGGAAACCGTGACCGTTGTCTGGTTGGCGGTTTTCGCTAGAGTCATTGATCGTCTCTCTCTTTGGCCGATTTTACCGCGAGGCATCTGTATCGGGATGTCATATAAAAGGGGCAGCCTACTATCCAAGGCTGGTGCGCGGCAACCAGATTTTGTTACAAACAGAGTGGGATGTCAAGTTGCCTGAGCGTGCCCGTTGGCGAGTGCGTTCGCCTGCGCGTTCGCCTGCGCGTTCTATCTCAGCGCCGGTGCTAAAATCCACGCACGCCTTGACACGGTTCAGGTGCGTTAATACCATAGGATTAGCGGCTGTCCATTTGCGGCGGCCCGGCAACCAACGGATCGTTGGGGATTAGTCCAGTGGTAGGACGCCTGACTCTGGATCAGGAAGCAGAGGTTCGACCCCTCTATCCCCAGCCATTTTCTCTGTTTTCGGTGCGTTTGGGCCTAAATGTTTACGTTTCTTAGTCTGTTTTCACTCCCAATGCCAATCTAGAAGATTTCAAGAAGTTAAGACTAGACAAGATAAAAAAGGGGCCAGCTTACGCCATCCCCTTGGTTGCTCTGGGTGGTATTCCGGGGTTTAGAGGTTCAATTCGGCTTCCAGTTCATCGAGGGACATGGTCCGGCCTTCTTCGATGTCCTTGATGCTCTCACGCAGTTGGTCCATCAATGCAGGATCGCCCATAATCTCCATTGTCGCCACCATAGACTCGTAGAATTCCCACGGCATAAGAGCCATCACGGGCTTACCGTACCGGGTCAGAGGTATACAGCGAGGATTCTCATGCAAGTCCGAGGGAAGAAGAGATAGGTTCTTACGAGCGTCGGATATGGACATCCCGTCTTGAATATTGTTTTCGGTTGTCATCGGTTACCTTTACCTTTTGGTGTCCGCTAATCTAGCAGTCCTTGCCTTATGAGTCTTCGAGCCAGGCTGTAGATGTCGCTCCGGCCGCCGTCACGCCGAATCCCAACCGCCGCAACAATCACGATGGTGTCTTCCCCGTCTACGCGGTAGATTATTCGGTAACGCTGACCAGCCGCACGAACATCTCTGTAACCAGCAAGTTCGTGGAATAGTGGACTTCCCTGTTTGTCCGGCTCGTTCTCCAGCTGCCTCGCCCGCTTGGTTATCAAGCGCTGTTCGCGCTTGTCACCGATCTTGCGAATCATCTGAGCGGCAGTCTCCGTTATTCGGACTTCGTAACTCATGTGTTGTACAATAATATAACTTAATTTTGTACGTAATATCCAGAGCTAGTTGTACAAGATGCTAATTGAGGCCAACTACAGAACAATCCCCAACCCTTCATCAGGCCTAAGTTCTTTTCCTTTAATATCTTGTACAGTGTCCCCGTGGCCACCAATGCCGGAACCCTGCGGCCCTAACCGACACATTGACACTAATTTACTACCTCGGTATCATCCACGCACATCCTCAGCCCCAAACTCTGCGACCAATCCCTAACCGCTCAGCCGCCGTATCACATAGCGTTATCGCTCTACAGCAGGCCTCTGTTTGATGAATAAAATTTCAGCCTTGGGGCGCTTCATCGGGACTTGGTACGTTTCCACCGTCCTTCTGATCGCGGTCGGCCTGGCCATCGGCTCCACAGTCTTCTTCTATGCCTATCCGGGCAAACCCAAGATAGCCGTGATAGACATTCCCTTTACCGTCATCGACGACCGGTCTGTATTCGAGATCGGCGCCATGCTCGACTACGTGCGTGACGACAGCTCGATAAAGGGCGTGGTGATCTCCCTCAACAGCCCGGGCGGCGGGGCCGCGCCCAGCGAAGAACTGTTCTTCGAGATGGTCAGACTACGGGAGAAGAAGCCCGTCGTGGTAATC
>CAVOAA010000233.1:0-4261 GCA_963693555.1 Dehalococcoidia bacterium
GTTCCATAGCGTGAGCATCACTTTTCGGAGGGTCTCGCTGACCAGCTTGCCGGAGAACCGTCTGGGCTCGCCAGGATGGGAGGCCGTGAACAGGTACCAGCGCAGGGCGTCGGCGCCGTGCTCGTCGAGCACTGAAAGCGGCTCGACCACGTTGCCCACCCGCTTGCTCATCTTGCGGCCCTTCTCGTCCAGGATCAGTCCCAGGCAGATGACGTTCTTGTAGGCTGGCTGGCCCTTGATCAGAGTGGACAGGGCATGCAGGCTGTAGAACCAACCGCGGGTCTGGTCGACCGCCTCGCAGATGTAGTCGGCAGGGAAGCGGCCGTCTTGGTCGATGGTGTCGTTCTCAAATGGATAATGGTATTGGGCGAAGGGCATTGCACCCGAGTCGAACCAGGCGTCCATGACCTCAGGGATGCGGTGCATTTTGCCGGAGCAGTCTTCCGCTGTGCAGTCCAAGATGACGTTGTCTACATAGGGGCGGTGCAGGTCCAGGGTATCGGCGTCCAGACTGCCATTTACACCGGCCATGCCCCTAAGTTCGTCGACGCCGCCGATGCAGATCGTGTGGTCGCATTCCCGACACCGCCAGATCGGGATGGGAGTGCCCCAATAACGCTCCCGGGAGATGGCCCAGTCCACGTTGTTGCGCAGCCACTCGCCGAAGCGTCCGTCCTTGATGTAATCGGGGTACCAATTGATGGTGTCGTTTCCGCTGACCAAGTCGTCTTTCAGGGCCGACGTGCGAATGTACCAGGAACTCTTGGCGTAGTAGAGCAGCGGGGTGTCGCAGCGCCAGCAGAAGGGGTAGGTATGCCTGTAGATGTCCTGGTGGAACAGCAGGCCGCGTTCGGTCAGTTCCTCCATGATCTCTTTGTCGGCGCTCTTGACGAACTTGCCGGCGAACGGGTAGTTGCCGGTGATGATTCCCTGTAGGTCCACAGGCTGCACGAAGGCCAGTTCTTTATCACGACCCACGCCCAAGTCCTCGTCACCGAACGCAGGTGCGATGTGGACGATACCCGTGCCGTCACCAAGGGACACGAAATCGGCGGATATTACTTTCGGTGCGAATTCGGTGCTGTCTTCCAGGTCGGTGATCATCCCGCCGGGACCGGGTCGGCGCACGAAACGGCGCACCTGAGATCCGAATTCTATCGGGTGGTAGAGGGGCGTGTAGCCCAAACCGACCAGGTCTGCGCCTTTGACAGAACCGACGATCTTGTGGTCTTGAGTGATGTTGGCTGAGACCAGGGCTTGGGCCAGCACCAAACGGTGGCTGCCGCCCTCGCCGTCCAATTCAACGATGCTGTAGTCGGCGTTTTCGTCGACAGCCAGGCCGGTGTTGCCGGGCAGGGTCCAAGGGGTGGTCGTCCAGGCCAGCAGGAACACGTCCGTGCTCCCGGCGCCCAGTTTCTCCAGAACCTCGGCTTTGTCAGCCGACGCTGCTGGGTCCACCTGGAACTTGATGAACACGGATGGGTCGGGCGTGTCTTCCCGGTAGCCCAGGGCCACCTCGTGGGAGCTGAGACTGGTTACGCAGCGGGGACAATGTGGAGTGCCGCGCATGGTCTGGTAGAGCAGGTCTTTGTCCCACAGGGTTTTCAGCATCCACCAGCCGGATTCGATGTAGTTGTTGTGCAGGGTGACGTAGGGGTCTTCCATGTCGACCCAGTAGCCGATGCGGTCGGTCATGGTCTCCCACTCTTTCACGTAGCGGAAGACGCTTTCCCGGCATTTCTTGTTGAAAGCCTCGATGCCGTATTCTTCGATGTCCCGTTTGCTCTTCAGGCCCAGTTCTTTTTCCACTTCCAGTTCCACGGGCAGGCCGTGGGTGTCCCAGCCGCCCTTGCGGGGCACACGGAAGCCCTTCATGGTGCGGTATCGGCAGATCACGTCTTTGAAGACGCGGGCCAAAACGTGGTGGATGCCGGGGCTACCGTTGGCCGTGGGCGGGCCCTCGTACATCATGAAGAGTGGGGCGTCGGGCCGTTCGGACTCGGTGCGCCGGAAGACGTCCTTCTCCTTCCATTGCTTCAGGACGTTGGCGTCCAAATCCGGGAAACTGACGCGGCTGGATACGGGTTTAAACATCGGGTAAAGCGGTCCTCAAGACCGGCGACTATCTGCCGGTTGTGTAACTACCTATAGATTACTAATCAGGCATTATAACGTAGGGGGTGGGAGCTAGGCATGTTGGGTCGGACATTCGGACCCGCCGGGGTATCCACGATCAGAGAAAACCGTTCGTCCTTTCGTTTGTCCTGAGCTCCGTCGAAGGGCGCGCACTGGCTATCGGTGGTTCCGCCGGACGTGATGTTGGCTTACTCAGGGTGATGGTTCGACGGAGCTCACCACGAACGGCGGCCAATTCCTTGCCAACCCGAAAAAAACGCTAACTCAAAAACATGTCCGCTTGGACCAACTCTTGTTGGTCGTGGTCGGCGGCCAGGCCAAAGGCAGCCAGGGTGTGGCGGCCAAGAATCGGCTCTCCGTCAGCCTTGCCGTAGACGCAGATGGTGGTGCGTTCCTGGCCGTTGATTCGCACCCTGACCTCGGCCATGGGCAGCATCTCCCATCCGCCGCCGGGCAGCGTGAACCGTGATTCCCACTCCGTCTCAACGCCCAGCATCTCCAGTAGGGCGGAGGGCAGGACCGAATAGATGTTTTCCGAGCCGGCGACGACGATCACCCGCTGGAACCGGGAACCGTCTCTGGGGCCGATCTCGATGGGGCAATGGAAGGTGCTGATGGGCGTGGTCATTTTTCTGCACTCAGCCAGGACGAGTAGCGTCAAATCTCATCGAACCACGAATGTGAGGGGTTTACTAGGGCCATGTCTCCCCGTGATAAGCCATGTCGAAGAACTGATACTCGTAGCGCAATACGTCCCGGAAAATCCCCTGCAGTTTCTTCTGCTGTTCCGTGGTGGGAGCAGATCCATCAACCACGCTACGCAGCCAGGAAACGAACCCGGACATGCCAGGGCTGGTGTGGATGTCGATCCAGGTCTGGTAGTAGTGATTGCCGGGTTTCATGCCGGCCTTCTCGGCATTCTCAGCCCAGTCCAGGTAGGGCCACTCCACGGCAAGTAACGTCGCGATGACCTCTGTGAAAGTGCCCTCGTAGGCCTGGGTGCGCAGGTAGCCACTGTAGTTCTGAGTGGTGGGCAGGTAGGGGAGGTCTTTTACTTCCTCTCGGGACAGGCCCCGCTCCCGGAAGGCCTCTTGGAACAGACCTTCTTCACCGCCCAAGCCCAGGTGCAAGAAGCCGACAAGCTCACGGGCAGCATCGAAGTCGGGCGCTTTGGCGGTGGCCAGGCTGAGTAGGATAGACCAGTCGCGAAGGAACAGGTAGTCCTGATCGAAGTAGATTCTGAATCTGGCCGGGTCCAAAGAGCCATCGGCCATCTCGGTTACGAACGGATGAGTAACCACCGACTCCCAGATGGGCCCCACTCCGGACCGTAAATCATCGCTCAGTGCCAATGTAATCTAATCCTTAAGACCGGAGATGTTGCCAGGTCACCGCAGGGTTATTCGTCCCCTGGCCCTTCCTCCGGGGTGTAATCGGGCGTCAGCGTTACCGACTCTGCCTGGTCGGCCGGGTCCGGAGGGTTGCCGTCTCCCAAGAATCCGATGGGGATGGCCGGCAAAGTCTCAAGATGCAGACCGGTGCGCATCCCCAATTCCAGGGACAACCTGGCCACGGCGTCGTTGTCGTTGGCCTCCACCATCATCACAAAGTCGTAGCGGCCCAACACGGCGTACTGTCCCAGAATCTCCGCACCATTGACGTTTAAGTCCCGGGTGCGGTCAGCTATCAGATTGGCATTGCCATGCAGCATCCGCTGCCCGTCATGTGTCAGAGACCCCAAGAGAAAATAGAGCGACATCTATGTGTTATCCCCCAAGTACGCACGCCTGCTGTAAAGGCGATTTAGTCTGCAGAGAGAGTATATCACCGGGCAGGCCATTAGCCGGTGCTACCGGGCGCCCTCCACGAACTGATTGTCGTAGGCCTTTGTGGCGTCGTCAGCGGACGAGAGCCGGCCGGATGCGACCATCCATTCGGCGAACTCCTCCCAGCGGGCCTGTTCCTGCCAGCCGAACACGCCGTTATCGGTTGCCCACAGCGGGGCCAACAGCGCAACGCCGGGGTTCTCAATCTCAAGATCGGTCTCGGGCTTAACCGATTTCAGTACCGCTACGGCGTCCAATGGATCGGCGATGGCGTCCTTATATCCCCGCGTGACGGCCTT
>CAVOAA010000234.1:0-4260 GCA_963693555.1 Dehalococcoidia bacterium
TGGTATCGGATTACGCCATAGTGGAGCCCGTTCGACGATACTTCGTCCGCGGACGCATCATGTTCCCAGCCTTACACCTTCCGACCGAGAACTGGTGATTCCATTAAAAAGTCGTCGTTATGTGTGTGTGCAATTTGTATAGGATTAATCGTACGGCGGCCTTAATTGTCGTTGTAACCGCTATTTTGTTCAGCACGGCATGCAATGCTCTCGGCATAGATGTCTTGGTATACGACGAGTTGGAAATATTAAAATATGGTGAATATATGGTTTTTGGGCCTTTAGACGCCGGTAAATATCGCTTGGAAATGACGGCCAGTGGTGATGGGGCTGCCGCCGAATGGATCGGAGGCAGTTGTAGGGGGACTAACGAGACTAGTCATCATACAGAGGAGTGTGACATGGGGCAAACGGGCCAAGTGCGAGTAAGTAACCCGACGACGTTTGGGATGGGGAATCGAGTAGTGTGACGATCAAAATCACAAAATTAGGGGACTAGGCAACAACCGAATCCAGAAGTTCCCAGTGGGACCGTAGCTTCTGATGCAGTAGCCTGCTCCTTGCGGAAAATAAAACCAACAAGATCAAACCCAAAACAACAGTCCATATTACTAGAATATGGGCTGTTTCATGCCTCCCCCGTCTCCACCACAAACAACAATCTAGGCCACTCTGGATATCTGGTCGAGCCAAGGGCCGACTGAGAGTACTCCAATACCTGATGCTAATATGGATGCAGGTGGCGTTTGCTCAACCCAGGACGAACGAGTAGCAGCGCCTAAGGGGGGCGTAAGTCCCTAGATACCCTTGAACCATTGGCTGAATTGCTCTGCCAGTGCGGCGTCCCCGTCGATGGCCAGGTGCCCGGCAGCCATCGCCTCGGCGGCCGACATACGCCCGTACATCAGCAGGGCGAAGATGTGGGTGTGGCAGCGGAATGTCACGTCAGCCGTGCCCTGTGCAGCCTCTTCGTAGCGGAATTTGTCCCCTTCAACCACTATGTCCGCAGTCACTGGCACCGGTGTTTTGACGTCGAACCGGTAGCGGACCGGGCGGTCTAGAGCCGGGCCGGCCCAGAAGGCCCAACGCAACGATCCTGAGGCGAACGACTCCTGGATCAAGATGACCATTGACTCCAGGCTGGCGGCGGAAAGTCCTGCTTTTTCTTCGATGGCCGACCGTATGTCCCACTGATGCAGGACGATCTCCTTGAAGCGTAGGTCGACGAAGTTGCCGGCCGGCACGATGCTGCCAGGATGGTAGCAAGGCTTGGCCTGGTCCTCGGGACTCAATCCGCTGAGCAAGTTGATCAGGTGATTGTCTTTTTCTATATAGGTGCTCAGAAGATCGTCACCCAGCATCTCACGGGCGGCTATGGAAGACTGGGCCAGAGCGGCGGCGCTGATCGACGGGTGGCCAGTTCCAGCCTCGGGGCGTCCTTCAGGCGGGGATGACTCCCCTGTTAGCCCCCGGGCAACGGTCCCGGCATAAAACTCCGAGTTGCCAACCAGGTGGGCGACAACATCTCCGACCAGCCACTCGTCGCAGGCACTCTGCTTGCTCCAGGCCTCGGCGGGCAGGGCTTTCAAGTAATCCTGGAAAGCCTCCGATTCTGACTTATATAACTGGGCGCGCTCTTCGAATGAAACCATTGATCCTCTCCTGATGTCGTCGGTCGTTGGAAGTATAAGATTTGGAGAATCCGTAATCAACACGCCTTCTCACCGTCACGATGATGCGGTTAAAGTGAGAGACGCTAATTCCACTTTGGGGGAACCATGAAACTTCTGATACTTGCTCTGGTTAGTCTGATGTTTACCGCCTTGGTGGCTTGCGGTGGTGGCGGCACTGAGATCAAGGTGGGCCAGTTGGTGTCCGGTACCATCACAGATTCCGACGACGATGACGGCGAATGGAAATCACAGACCTTCGTTATTGAGGTCAGTGAAGGCGTCGCATATTCCTTCGAGTTGACCAGCGTCGACGACGACACCGTGGGCATCTGGAGCGCCGACGCTGCGGGCTACATCGTCGAATCCAACTTGATCGTCCCGGTCCGGACTACGACCCATATCTTTACCGAAGGTGGCTCGCAGAAACTCTATCTCCAGAGTCCCGCCTCCGACGTCCCATCCCCGTTCCTATTCAAGATTAAAATCCGGTAGGGCTACCTGAAATCCCGGAAGAACGCCCGGACTTCCTCGGCTAGAAGCTGAGGCTCTTCCAACGCCGCAAAGTGGCCGCCGCTGGTCATTTCGGTCCAGCGACGCACGTCGTAGGAACGCTCGCCCCATTCCCTGGGCGGCTTGGAAATCTCCTGAGGGAACATGGCCATGCCAGCCGGCGCCGGGACCTTCTGGTCCTTGTCCATGACCCACAGGTTCTTCTGGTTCTCAAAGTACATGCGGGTGGATGAACTGATGGTCTGGGTCACCCAATAGATGGTGATGATGGTCAACAACTCGTCCTTGGTGTAGCTCTTCTCCACATCGCCGCCGCAGTCGCTCCAGGTGCGGTATTTCTCCACGATCCATGACGCCAGGCCGGCCGGTGAGTCATTTAGGCCATAGGCCAGGGTCTGGGGCTTGGTGCCCTGAATGTGGTTGTAACCGCCCTCATCCTCGAACCACTTGTCCCGCTGGGTGATGAGCGCCTGCTCGGCCTCCGTAACCGGTCTGGAGCCGGGGCCCAGGTATGGATTAGGCCGGGTGATGGACGTTAGATGGATGCCAAACAGGGTATCCGCATGAGCGAATCCCAGCCGGGCGGTCACCCCGCTGCCGATGTCACCGCCCTGGGCAGCGAACTTGGGGTAGCCAAGGTTCTGGGTCATGAGCTTGTTCCACATGCCGGCAACCCGCTGCACCTCCATGCCCCGGTCCTGCGCGTGATCAGAGAACCCGAACCCCGGCAGCGATGGCGCGACAACGTCGAACGAATCGGCGGCGTCTCCGCCGTGGCTGGCGGGGTCAGCCAACAGGGGGATGATCTTGGTCATCTCGAAGAAACAGCTGGGCCAACCGTGGGTGATGATCAACGGGATGGGGTTGGGGCCTTTGCCCTTCTCGTGGATGAAATGGATGTCGAGCCCGTCCACCTCTGACTTGAAGTGGTTGAACTGGTTGAGCTTGGCCTCTGCGGCGCGCCAATCGAAGTCCGTCCGCCAGTACTCCACCAACTCTTTGATGTAGGCCAGGTTGCTGCCGTAGTCCCAGCCGGAGTTGGGAATCTCATCGGGCCAGCGGGTGTCGGCCAGACGTTGGCGTAAGTCGTCAAGAACGCTGTCTGCTACGGCAATGGTGAAGGGTCGTACATCCATTGTTAGTTGCTCCTCTATGGGTTTGGTTAGACGTTGATGTTGTAAACGCGGGCGGCGGTGTCGTGGAACATTGCGGCCCGTTCCGTGGCTGAATAGCCCTTGGACAGACGCTTGAAGGCATTCCACAGCACGTTGTAGGAATAGGAGATTTTGTCCACCGGGTAGTTGCTCTCAAACATGCAGCGGTCCGGGCCAAACTGCTGTATACAGTGCTCCATCAGCGGGCCCAATTGCGCGGCCAATTCCTCCGAGCCGATGGGTTTTTCCAGTTCGTCCCAACCGTAGGCGAAACGCGCCTGGCCCACGCCGCCCAGCTTCATCACGACGTTGGGGCACTTGGCCATCTCTTCAATGCCCTTGCGCCATTCGGGCAGCACTTGATCATCCCGGTTGGCGTAGGGCCCGACGCGCACCAGACCGCCGATATGGTTCACAACGATGGGCAGGTCCGGCAACGCTCTGGCGAATTCGACCAATTCCCCAGCCTGATGGAAGTAAAAAGAATTCTCCAGGATCAGGCCCATGTCTGCTAACGCCTTGGCGCCGGCGCGGTAGCCGTCGGTGCCGAGGGCACCCTTGATGTCGCGGTTGGCCAGTTCGGGGCTATCGTCCCAGCCCACCGAATGGCGCACACCCCGGAAGCGGTTGGGGCTGGCGGCCTGCATGGCCTCCAACACCGGGCGAACACCTTCTCCCAGTTTCAGGTCGGCGTGGCCGATGATCGCCGCGGCGGCTTTGGTGGTGCTGTGGGCACCGGCTGCGCTGGCGTCGGCGATGGTTTGGATGTACTCAACCTCGCCCACCGGCTTCATCTCATCGGGGCCGTCGGTCCGGTACTCGCAACGGACTTCGATGAAGACGGTGGAACGCACGTTGTGCCCGCTATTAACGTCGCCGGCCAACTCGGGCAGCAGGTATTGCTGGTAGTCGACGGGCTCGGG
>CAVOAA010000235.1:0-4200 GCA_963693555.1 Dehalococcoidia bacterium
GGGCATGGGCCCGTTGCTCAGGGTTGGGATGTGTATTGCGATCGAGCCCATGTTTAACCTGGGCGACTGGAATACGAAGACATTGGAAGACCAATGGACCGTGATAACTGCCGATGGCAAGCTCTCGGCCCATTTTGAGCACTCCATAGCCATAACCGAGGACGGACCGGAGATTCTGACCGTCCACAGTTAGACCGGGGCCCACCGGCCTCACCGTCCGCTTCCGGGATAGATCCGGAGGGGCGGAAATCTGTACGTAAAGAGGACCTATGGCGAAAAAACAAGCGATCGAGGTCGAGGCCAGCGTCAAAGAGGCCCTGCCCAACGGTATGTTCCGGGTGGAACTACCCAATGACCACGAAGTATTGGCTCATGTGTCCGGCAAGATCAGGATGCACTTCATCCGAGTGTTGCCCGGCGACCGGGTTTTGGTGGAGCTCTCTCCATACGACCTGACCCGTGGCCGAATAACCTACAGATTTAAATAACCCGGTTTAAATAGCCCGGACGAAACGATAAAAAGGCATTAATCATGAAAGTATCAGCCTCGGTTAAACCCAGGTGCAACAACTGTCGTGTGATCAAACGCAAAGGCGTGGTCAGGATCATCTGTTCCAACGCCAGGCACGCACAACGGCAAGGCTAATCAAAGCAATTTTCAGTTGATCGTTAATCGATCTACAACAAGCAATCGGTGACAGAATTTAAGGAGGCCCGGAGTGGTCCGTATCGCTGGAGTAGACGTCCCTGACCGTAAGAGGGCTCATGTAGCTCTCCGAAGCATCTATGGAATCGGCCCCAAGATCGCAGTAGAGATCTTGATCAAGGCCGACCTTGATCCGGTCATTCCCCCGCGCATGAACGAATTGTCGGAAGAGCAGATCGACCGCATCAGAGAACTGGTCGACCGAGACTATATCTCCGAAGGCGACCTCCGCCGGGAAGTTAGCCAGAATATCCGCCGGCTGATCGACATCGGCTCCTACCGTGGTCTACGCCACCGCAGGAACCTGCCCGTCAACGGCCAGCGCACCAAGACCAATGCCCGCACCCGCAAGGGTCCCCGCCGCACCGTCGCCGGTCGAGGCAGGCGTAGCGGCGGCAAGTAGCAAGTTTGTTATTTAGCTGGACAGGGCTAGATCACCGGGCTAAGTACCAGGGCTTCTTAAGTACACAGGACCAAGAGAGAAAGATTTATGGCTAGACCTAGGACCCGGCGCCGCGAGCGCCGCTCAGTGCCTCAAGGACGTGCGTACATATACTCCACGTTCAACAATACGTTGGTGAGCCTCACGGACCCTCAGGGTAACGTGATTGCCAGTGCCAGCGCCGGAACAGTGGGTTTCAAAGGCTCGCGTAAGGGCACTGCATTTGCCGCCCAGCGCGCTGCCGAACAGGCTGCCCGCAAAGGTATGGACTCAGGTCTACGCCAGATAGATGTGCTTATCAAAGGCCCGGGCGCAGGACGGGAGTCCGCTATCAGGTCCCTCCAGGGTGCCGGTCTCTTTGTGACCAGTATCCGGGATGTAACTCCCATTCCCCACAACGGGTGCCGCCCGCCAAAACGAAGGAGAGTGTAACTCCAACCCCATGGGAAGATATACAGGACCCTCATGCCGCCTTTGCCGGCGGTCCGGAGAAAAATTATTCCTGAAGGGCGACAAATGTTTCACGCCCCGATGTGCCTTGGAAAAACGCCGCAACCCGCCCGGCGACGTATCACGCCGCCGCAGAAGGCCCACGGACTACGCCGTGCACTTGCGGGAGAAACAGAAGGCCAAGTACATCTATGGCGTGATGGAAGGACAATTCCGCCGCTACATGACCGAGGCGTTCAACACCCCGGGAGTGACCGGCATGAACCTGCTCCGCACACTGGAGCGCCGCTTGGACAACGTGGTCTTCCAACTGGGTTTTGCGGATTCCCGTAAACAGGCCCGCCAGATCGTTCTTCACGGCCACTTCCGTGTCAACAACGTCAAAACTGACATTCCCTCCTTCCAAGTCACACCTGGTGACATCGTCTCTTGGAAAGAGTCGATCAAGACCACCGATTTCTACGCTGGTAGGATCGATGGAGTTCCCAAGAAACCGGTCCCCGCTTGGCTGAGTTTAGACTCGGGCGAGATGGTCGGCACGGTTGTATCGTTGCCCGCAGACGAAGACCTGCAGGCGATAGTAGATTCAAGGCTAATAGTAGAGTTTTACTCGAGGTAATTGGTCCATGCTGGACACCCTGATCCTAACTCCGGGTACGCCGGAGGCTGGTGCGGAAACGCTAAAACCCGAGATTCGGGTAATTGAATCGGAAGACACCTACGGGAAGGTGGCCGTTGAGCCGCTGCCCCGCGGGTTTGGGCTGACCATTGGCAACCCTCTCCGGAGGATTTTGCTCAGCTCCACAAACGGCAGCGCAGTAACGTGGGTGAAGATCGACGAGATCGTCCACGAATATACCGCGGTGCCCGGCGTCAAAGAAGAAGTCATGGAACTCCTGCTAAACATCAAGCGCATCCGGATACGGTCTCAGTCAGACCGGGCCGGAAAAATGCGCCTCGATGTTACCGGCGAAGGCCGGGTCTGCGCGGGAGATATCTCGACCTCAAGTGATTTTGAGATCGTGAACCCTGAGCTTCATCTGGCGACGTTGGATACCGACGACGCGCATCTGTCCATCGAATTCAACGTCGAGCAGGGAGTGGGCTACCAGCCCGCAGCCCAGGCTGACGGCACCTCCAACCCTCCGGTTGGTGTTCTGCCTGTCGATGCGGTATTCAGCCCGGTGCGAAAGGTCAACTACAACGTTGAACGCACCAGGGTCGGCCAGGTCACGGACTACGAACGTCTGATAATGGAAGTCTGGACCGACGGTACCATCAGGGCTGTTGAAGCGATTCAGCAAGCCGCTGAGAACTTGGTGAACCATTTCTTCCTCTTCAGCAACCTCAATAGGGTCGCCGAGGAAGGCTCGGACCGGACGCCTCTGGTCGTCTCTCCTGAGATTTACCAGACCCCGATCGAGAAACTGGAACTGTCGCCACGCACCCTGAACTGCCTGAAGCGGTCCCTTATCTCCAAGGTTGGAGAAGTGCTGGAGATGTCCGACGACGAGTTGCTGAAGATTCGCAACTTCGGCGAGAAATCGCTAGTCGAACTGAAAGAAAAACTAGCCGAACACGGCGTTACCGATCCGATGGACGGTGCCGGAGGTTTCGTTCCTGATATCTCGTCCGAAGACTTGGGCGAATTGATGGGCGACGATCAAGACGATTCAGATTCGCCTGCCTCAGCGCCTGGCATGTCCATCGAAAGTACGGACGAAGACGCCACCGAAGCCGACGATGATGGCGACGATGACGATCAAGACGAGGACGAAGACTAACCATGGCCTCCCACAGAGTAGCTGGCCGAAAGCTCGGCCGGTACAGAGACCAGCGCACCGCTTTATTGCGAGGTTTGGTAGTGGAATTGATGATCCACGAGCGCATCACCACCACGTTGCCCAAAGCCAAAGAGGCCAGGATTCTCGCTGAGAAACTTATCACCCACGGCAAGAAGGGAAACCTGCATCATCGTCGCTTGGCCATGGCCCAAGTTCCCAATTCCCGGGTGGTCGCAAAGGTATTCGAGGACATCGCCCCCAGGTACGCCGAGCGTGCCGGTGGCTACACCAGGGTCCTGAAACTGGGACCCCGCAACGGAGACGCAGCGGAGATGGCAATCATCGAGCTCGTCTAAAAACCAAAGCCAGAGGTATTTCAAAACATAGAACAAGGCAGAGTCCAAAACTCAGAAAGCGAGTCAGATAGCGGAACGGGCGGGCAGCTTTGGCGGGCCGCCCTTCTGATTGAATATCAGGGGACCAATTACGCCGGGTTCCAGCTCCAAGTTGGCCATCCGACGATCCAAGGGGAGTTGGAAAAAGCCCTGGAACGATTCATAGGCCAACCAACCAGGATCAGGGGCGCAAGCCGCACCGATTCCGGCACCCACGCCAAGGGCCAAGTGGTGGACTTCACCACCGAAACCAAGCATCCCCTGAAAAAATTCGCACCCGCGATGAACTACTATCTACCCAGGGACATCAACGTCCTTGAGGCCCACTGGGTGGGTGAATATTTCAACTCCCGCGCATGCGCTCTGAGCCGGACCTACCAATACACCATATTAAACCGACCAGCGCCGTCACCGCTGCGAAGA
>CAVOAA010000236.1:0-4190 GCA_963693555.1 Dehalococcoidia bacterium
CTAGCGGATCAAAGTCATGGCATCACAGTCACCAGCGACGTGCCCATGATCATGTATCTCTCGGTCACACCGCATATTCAGCCAACCCACACGATTTGGGCCGATGGCAAACGCCTGCCCCACAGGTTCACGCCAAACAGTAATTACGACGTAGAATCGGACGCTTCGGCGGCGGTCGGCGAGATTATCAAACGACATGTCGAGGCGGCCCAGGGCGTTGCAGACGCTGCGCTGGCGGCGGCAGAAAAGCAGGAGAGTCTCCATCAGAAACTGGAGACGGCTATCGCTGATGGCGATGAAGAGACGGCCAAAAGCACGCGGAATGAAATGTGGGACGCCCTGTTCCCCACTTATGTAAAGGCCTACGAACTGGCAGACATCTGGAACGATCTGGCACCGCGGGCGGGAACTTAAGGTAGCGGGTTGGTAGTCACGCCAGGATCAAACGATCCGGCGCGCAACACGACAATCTGTTTCTGAAAACCCTGGCCTTGCCGGCAGTCCCGCCACCGTAGAGGCATATCGGTTCCACCACTCAGGGAGCGGACTATAATCCGCTCCCTGAGTGGTGGACCAATGACCGCGGGCTACCCGACAGCCCGAGATTATAGAAACAACGAGAATGGAGAACCTAATGGACCGCGTCAAAATTGGAGTGATAGGTAGTGGAGCTATCGCACAGGTACATCACCTGCCCATATTGAATGATCTTTCTGAGGAGTTCGAGATAAAGGTTGTATGTGATCTGTCTCCATCTTCATCGAAGCATGCGGCCGAAAGGTTTCATGTGCCGGCATACGAAACCGACTACCGTGCGGTGTTGGACTCCGATGTGGATGCCGTGCTCCTCTGCCATACGGATCCCAAGACAGAGGTCGCGCTGGCGGCGTTCAACGCGGGTAAGCACGTTTTTATCGAAAAGCCTATCTGCTTTTCCCTTGAGCAATCCGATGCGATGATCGAAGCGCAGAGCCGAGCGGGCAAGGTTGGCCAGACAGGCTACATGAAGCTATTCGAACCGGCGTTCGAGGCTGCGCGGCAAGAGGTGGAGTCGATGGACGACATTCGATATGTCCAAGTAAATCACCTTCACCCGAACAATGACCTGCACGTAAACCAGTTCCGGGTTCAGAAATTCGATGATATTCCGGCCGAGGCGAAAGAGAAAACTGCGGCCGCCCGGAAAGCTGCTATTTTTGACGCGTTGGGCAATGTGTCCCCTGAAGCGGTGAGGGTGTTCGGAACGATCTCGGGGAGCCTGATTCACGATCTCTATGGCCTTCGCGTGCTTTTTGGGAGACCGACCAGGATTGTGAATACCGAAGTGTGGCAGGACGGGAAGGCCATCACCACAACTCTCGAATTTGCAGACGGCATTCGCTGCGTTGTTACATGGGTTGACCTGCCAGAAATATGGGACTTCTACGAGACGCTCGAGGTATACGGCAGCAGAAAGCGGGTCATTGTCTCCTACGCGAGCGGCTTCTCCCGAAACCAATCAAGCTTGACCGTCCATGGTATCGACGCCGATGGCACCAGCTACAAGAAGGAGCCTGCCCTATCGTGGGAGAGCCCATTCCGACGCGAATTACGTCACTTCCATGACAGCATTGTGAATGGCGCGGAAAATCGAGCCTCTCTGGCCGCTGCGCGGGATGACATTAGCTTGATCATTGACATCACCAAGGCGTACATCAACCAGGCGCCTGTCGATCGGTAAAGGAGTCATATCGCGCATCTATGAAGAATTTTCTTCCCGGCGATATTGTTCTTGATCGATTTGATATTGGCGTGTGGTGATGACAATTGGGGGCGGTGTTGATTCCCAGGAGCCCGGTGGCGCCACAAAGATAGGGCTGCTCGGGGTGGCTCTTGCCGTTGGCGAAGGGGAATCAGCATCGACCAATGCGCCCGGTGTAGGCCGCCAGTCTAATTTCGGTTGCGGTGCGCTACACAACCCGGACGCCTGAGCTGGCGCGGCAGAAATATCGAAGGCAGAGCGCATGCCCGCGGGCATGCGCTTCCTGTCACCTATGTAGCCACCGACCGGGCAAACGCAGAGGCGAATTGAATGGAGGGTGGGGGTGATGGGATCCCCCACCAGTGGCCAGCTACGCCAGCAAACTATCCCTGGCGCCAGGGCATCTTGCGCCAGGCGACGTTGGTTGAGGCGGTCGGGCGCGGGACCACGTTGACGGCAATCGTCGAATCGTCGCCCTTCATTTCGAGTGCCCTCGCCATCGCGTCGTCGAAGCTCGGCGTACAGTACTCAAAGCCGAGTTCTTTGGCCTGCTCAGGGTCGATGCCGTCGCAAACCAGAATCACCTTCCGCCTTTCGAGAACCCGCCGGGCGGTGTACAGCATCGACCAGGTGCGGACATTCACTTCCTTCCTTACCATGGCTCTGGCGATCTCTGGCGTGCCTGCCTTGAACAGCTCCTCCGTATCACCCGTGCCGTGCTTGCCTTTATTATCGGCCGCCCAACCACCGGCCGCGGAGAGGGCCATGATGATGACGCCGTCTTCTTTTGTTCCGATCTCAGCGGCTTCGATCCTAATGAAGAATGAAGATGTGAGGTACTGTTCTGACCCATCGCCGGGATAGAACACGTAGATATCGGCAGGCTCCATATCCGTCATCCAGATTTCGCGCGCCTTACCATCCAGTGCTGCTCGGTGCTCTTTCACGAAGTCGCCCGCGTACACGTCGACGATTTGCGGGTTGCTGTCCACCAGCACGTCAACCTTCATATCTAGGTGGGCCATCCGCGCTGCCTCCTCCATGTCGAGCCGCATGTGGTTGCCGTCCGCCAGGCCCAGTGTGTTGACCTCGTTCACCACCATATAGTGGTTCTGCTGGATCGTGTCCCAACCTGCGACCCCAGGCAGGATCATCTTCCCACCGCCGCACCATCCGCCATGCACGTTGGGGCTGATCTCTCCTATGCCCAGGCGAAAATCAGCTTCAACCACCTCTGTGTTCACCCACACCGGCGTAGATCGCGAAGTGGTGCCCAGGTAGGTAAGGCTCTTCTCGTCAAAACAGTCGTGCCTGATCGTCCTGACGCGGTCCATGAGTTCTGGACCGATTTTTTCTTTCCACGCGGGGCTGTCATGGCTGCCGGGTGCGTAAACAAGCGTGACGTCCTCGTCTCTTACGCCGAGGCGATTAAGATAGTCAAGCAGATTCAGGCCCAGGCCGTCACGCGACCCCAGCATCAGATCGGTGAACCGGTCCCCGGTGATCAGGACCACTTTGCTCCGCGGCTTTATCATCTCTGGAAGCGGGTCGCATCCGATCGGGCTCTCCATCGCGTTGACGATTGACTGCCACGGGTCGTCAAGCGGCGGAAAGTCGGTCATGACGATCTCTGTGTCCAGGTTGCTCTGCGGAATCTCGAGGTGCCTGGTTTCTCCGTTCCAATCCACGGCGAATCGCCTTGGTTCTTTCATCAGTTCTGATCCCTCGGATATTGCGATGTTTCTGCTGACTTGGTGACCCGCCCCTGCTGCGACACCACTTATTATCTCGGATTCGCTCTGAGATTCCACCCCAGTGTAGTTGACCCACCCGGCTCTGTCAGATATCAGGTGACGGCTGGCAGATAGGATCGCGAATTGTCCGGTTCAGTCCCTCGAATCTGGGCCGATAACTCGCTGATGAGGGTGTTCCACCTGGCAATGAATTATGCGAGTTCTGACAGAACCCTGCCTTGCCGTTGAGGGGTCGCCGCATAGGTAAATCTGGAAAATGCCTGACAGACGTGAAAACGATCTGCCACTGATGCATTCGATTCACACTCGTAAGCCGGGGTAGGCGCTGACGCCGCCCCGAACAGCTTGAACGCGCGCTACACTACCGCCGTAAGCTGGTGCTCCAGCCGCCCATGCCTGACCCGAGAAAACGAGAAAAATATGCCAAATAAGACAGCGGAACCAATTTTCCAGTTCAATGCTCCGGGTCCAAAGCCCAACGGGATACAGGCGGCAGACGACGGTCTCTGGATCATCGACCAGGGCGACGACCATGTTTACAAGGTCGATTGGGCAACTGGTGACGTGCTTGTCGATCTGCCGACGGATACTGAAAAGTCCAGTGGGATCACAGTTGGCGGCGGTTTCATCTGGGTCGCATCGACCTACAGCTGCGAGATTTATCAGCTCGATATGGACACCGGGAAGACCGTCGA
>CAVOAA010000237.1:0-4129 GCA_963693555.1 Dehalococcoidia bacterium
TCCCTACGCACCCGGCCCAGGGTTAGGTGGGGAGAGAAAGCCCGTTGTTCCCTGGGCAGTCCCAGCTTGCCAACAGCGTCATCCACCGCCGCGTGCAACTCCGACAATAACTCCAGCTCACCGGCCAGACCCGCCCACAACACCCGGGGACGCCGCAGGTTTGGGAAGGCGCCAAGCCCGGATATAGAAAGTTCAAACGGCCGGAAACCAGCCATGGCACCCGGCAGTACCTCAAGTATCTTTTCTGCCGTAGCAACAGCTATGTCGCCCATGAACTTGAGCGTAACGTGGATACCTTCGGGCCGCACCCAACGGATGTGTCTGCCCATCTCCGGATCCAAAATATTCACAACCCCTTCTAGTGCCTGGATGCCGGCATCTGAGACAGGGATCGCTATGAAAGAGCGGACTTTTTTACCACCGGAAGTCGTCCCTGATGTAGTCATCGCTGGCTGGCCTCCTTGAGACGTCCGTACCACTCAGCCAGGTCGCCTAGCGAGTACTTGGCGTTGGCCGGGCTGGGGTTGGGCACAACGAACAACCTCGAACGTCCGATGGTGCGTTCCTGCATACCCAGTTCCGGTTTCTCTTTCACGCCTTCGCCGTGTTGTAGGTAAGCCTTGTAGGCCATCAACCCGTGGAAGCAGACCAACTTGGGCGCAAACTTGATTATCTTTTCCTTGAGGACCGGCGCCCACTGGCGAAAATCGGCGGCCCTGAGTCCGGAACCCATGGGCGTGGGGCGCTTCGCCACGTCGGTGAACCCGATGCCGTCATCCAGCAGCGAAGAATCTTCTTCGGAGGCCACCTGTCTGGCCACCAAGCCCGACAGGTTGAAAGCAGGCCAGAAGCGGTTGCGTGGGTTGGCGAAATAGTGGCCCACTTCGGCCGAGTACTGGGACGGGTTCAGCCCAACGAACAGGATATCTAGACCCTCACGGAGATGATCCGGCAAGGTCACCCAATCGTCGGGTTTCGAATCAGCGGGGCTCACAAGCGGAACAGCTTGGCGGCGTTTCCTGACAGCAAACGCTCTTCAACATCGGGGGCTAGGCCAGCGCTTCGGGCCTGTTCCAGAGGGCGGGAGATGTCCATCAGCGGATAATCGCTGGCGAAGAGCACTTTTCCAGCCCCTACCAGATCGGCGACGGCGTTGAAGACGTCCGGTTGGTAGAGAAAGGGCGACGCGGCAGAGTCGAAGTACACATTCTTCAGCGATTCTTTGACTTCGGGCATCAGGGAATAGAATGGGAGGCCGCCGCCCCAGTGGGCGCAGATGATCGGGTTACCGGGGAAATTTTGGATGAACCGGTACAGTTTGTCGGGCGTTGTGCTGCCCTTGCCGGGATATCGGTGGCCCACCGGTTCCGAACCGTGCACCAACACCGGGTAGGCGTCGGCACGCGCCAGTTCCATGACCGGCGCCATGACTGCAACGTCGGTGATGTCGAAACCCTGGGTGTCGGCGTGGAGTTCTCCGATGCCCGATAGCCCGGCGGCCAGGCACCGTTTAGCCTCGGAGTAGGCTCTCTCTCCCCAGGCGGGGTTTACGGAGCAGAGGCCGGTCAGGCGGCTGGGGTTGTCCGCCACTGCCTGGATGATGTAGTCGTTGGCCTCAGTGGCCACGTCCGGGTCCGTCCAACCCATGCCCATGACCACCGCGCGTTCGACGCCGTCACGGTCCATGGCGGACAAGAGGTCTTCGGCGGAGGCGATGGCCGCGTTGGGGTTCGAGAGCAACGCCCCAAAGGTTACGTCACGCTGGGCAATCTCGTCCCGACGGTCGCGGAAAGAGGGCGGTAGGATATGGCAATGAGCGTCTATTACCAAGGCTAAATCTGTACAATCGTCGTAGCTTCTTGAGTGAGGGGATGAGTATAGCACCGCCGCCCTTCTGTCATTCTGAGGCGTCAGCCGAAGAATCTCTTTGCCGGTCGTACAACGTAGCATGAGAGCAACGAGACCCCTCACTCCCCTCGGGGTGACATTTGGGTATGACTTGTCACGAAATAGGAGAACCGGCCGACGTGGAGCGATCTACAACATGGAAATGACGCTCTTATTATGAGCGGGATATGAGTCACAACCCGAAAGGTCTTGCTCCGGCCTTGGTGGGCCGTGCGGCGCCCGACTTCACGCTGCCCATGCCCGAGGGCGAGTTTCTATCCCTCCAGGAATTACGAGGCCAAAAAATATTATTGGTTTTCCTGAGGCATTTCGCTTGAGTGCCTTGAAGGGAGCATCTGTCGCAGTTGCGGCAGCGGTACGCAGAGATTCAAGCCAAAGGCGCGGATGTGGTCGCCATATCCTTTGAGCCGAGGGACCGGCTATTCCAACTTTCCCGTCAGATGCAATTGCCCTTCCCCATACTTTCCGACCCGGAGCGGGACGTTTACTTCGCCTACAGCCTGACTCAGGGAAGTTGGTTCAAGATATTCTCGCCCCAGACGGTCTGGACCTATTTGAAGCACTTTGCCAGGGGCCGCCGCTACCAACACGCGGTCAGCGATTGGAAGCAGCTGGGCGGAAATTTCATCCTGGGGCAGGACGGCATCGTGCTATTCGAGCACCGGGGTGAAACGCCAGCCGATAGGCCAAGTGTGGCCAGCCTGATCGAGATGCTGGACTGACAACGCCAGGATCCTTCGACAGGTCCGATCTATCGAGACTCTCGACCGAAGGTCGGAGCTCAGGACGAACGGATTGCCCCAGTACGCACCATCGATTTTAATGCTAGTGGTCGCTGCCGTCCTCGCTGAACTCGTTCTCGTTCTCGTCGCTGAGGACCCCGGTCTCCCGGCCCTGGAAGATGTGCACCACGAAATTCCCACGGGCGATGCCCACTGCATCCACGATATCCTCGTCCACGGTGTCGATGATCTGCTGGACAGTCTCTTGAGTCAGGCTCTCATCGACGGACACGGCGACGTGGACCATTTCAGGCGTGAAATGGATGTCCACCCGGCCAACCTGACGGTCGTTTTCCATGACGAGATAGGCTTCAGAATAAGGCGTGCGCACCTCGCGCTCGAATTTTAAATCCGCCAAGAATAGCCTCCTGAGTTTGCAGCCGCCAAGACTAGGGTCTGACCTGTCCGTGGCCCACCACGACCCATTTGTATGATGTTAGTTCCTTGAGCCCCATTGGCCCGCGTGCATGGAATTTCTGGGTGCTGATGCCAACCTCTGCGCCCAGACCAAACTGCCCGCCATCGGTGAATTGGGTGCTGGCGTTGACGTAAACGGCTGCTGCGTCGACCTCATCCAAGAAGCGGGTTGCCGCACTGTCGTCCTCGGTGATGATTGCCTCGGAGTGCCCGGAACCGTAGGTCTCGATATGCTCGAGAGCATCGTCCAGAGAGTCAACGATCTTCACGGCGGCGATCATCGCCAGGAACTCTCGGCCCCAGTCGTCTTCGTTTGCCGGTATGGCCGAGATCGAGGCGTCGGGTCCCAGCATGCTGAGGGCACGGTCGTCGCAGTGCAGTTCCACGCCTGAGTCGATCAGTCCCTTGGCGATCATCGGCAGCCCGTCGACAGCCACATCGGAGTGGACAAGTACCGTATCCAGGGCGTTACAGATTGAAGGCCGCCTGACCTTGGCATTGTGGACGATCTCGGCGGCCATCTTCAGGTCGGCCGACCGGTCCACGTAGGTGTGGCAAACCCCCATGCCGCCCGTGACCGCCGGCATGGTGGCGTTCTCAGATACGAACTTGACCAGGCTGGCGCCGCCCCTGGGCACCAACAAGTCGATGTACTGGTTCATCTTGAGCATCGCGTCCACCAGCGCCCGGTCCGGGTTGTCCACGAACTGGACGGCGTCGGTAGTCACACCGGCGTCGGTCAGCGCCTTTCTCAGCATGGCAACCAGAGCGGTGTTGGACCGGATGGTCTCTTTGCCGCCCCGCAGCAGGCAGGCGTTGCCCGACTTGAGACAGAGACCGAATATGTCGATGGTCACGTTGGGCCGGGACTCGTAGATGCTGCCAACCACTCCCAGAGGGACGCGGCGGCGGCTGGTGACCAGCCCGTTGGGCAGTGAATTTGTTTCGAGGACCTCGCCGACCGGGTCCGGTAGTTCGGCGACTCGCTGGATCTCTTCGGCAGTACCGTTCAGCCGCTCGCT
>CAVOAA010000238.1:0-4124 GCA_963693555.1 Dehalococcoidia bacterium
ACCTGAAATCGCTGCGGTTCCTGACCTGTGCTGGTGAACCGCTGAACCCCGAAGCCCTGAAGTGGACCTACGAGTTCATCTGCGGCAACGGTGAGTGGGGCCACATAGTGGATAACTGGTGGCAAACCGAGACCGGCGGCCCCTGTCTGGGAACGTCCGCCACGATGCCAGTGAAGCCAGGCCGGGTGGGCCGTCCGCTGCCGGGGGCATCGCTGGATATTGTCGACCGTGAAGGTGTGTCCATCACTGAGCCGGACAAGGGTGGGTTCTTGGTAATCACGCATCCATTCCCTCATTTCTACCGAACCGTTTACGGCGACCCTGAACGCTATGCCAAAGACTGGAACACCATACCCGGCGTTTACCTGACCGGCGACGTTGCCCTGCGCGACGCCGAGGGCTATTACATGGTGGTTGGCCGGGCCGACGACGTCCTAAACGTGGCTGGGCACCGTATCGGCTCCGCTGAGGTTGAAAGCGCTCTGGTTTCCAATCCCGCCGTGGCAGAAGCTGCGGTCATCGGTATACCAGACGAACTCCGCGGAGAGGTCATCAAGGCCTTCGTGACCTTGCGTATGGGCCACGAGCCGTCGGATGCCATGGTTGAGACTCTGAAGCTACACGTTCGCGGCGAGCTAGGCCCCATCGCCGTTCCCGCTGAACTGGAGTTCATGCCAGTCCTGCCCAAGACCCGCTCCGGCAAGATCATGCGCCGTCTCTTGAAAGCCAACGAGCTGGGCCTGGACCCGGGGGACATAACGACCCTGGAGGACTAAATCCACCAACCCCCATGATGAAAGGGGGCTTTTGGATACGACGGCGCCATTCTAAGGTTCTCCGTGGCTGTGCCTATAAAGATAAATTGTTATAGCATGGTATATCGGCTATCATGCTATTGTGATAATCGGTTTCGCCGACAACGGCACAGAAGACGTGTTCAATGGAGTCTCTTCTGCTGCATCGAGACGCACCTGCCCATGGTCCTTGCTGAGCATGGCATCACGAAAGCTGGATTTGCTAGACTCCGCGGTGGCATTGAATGACCTGATGGTGCCACCCGGAAACAGACTTGAGGCCCTACGGGGCGATCTCGAAGGTCAGTACAGTATCCGGATTAACGAACGCTACCGAATTTGTTTTGCCTGGTCTGATTCGGGAGCGGGCACTGTGGAGATCGTCGACTATCACACGTGAACTACTGCCATGACTTGGAGCATTAAAAATGGTTAGAGTACCGACAGACCGAGAGCCAACTCACCCAGGCGAGATGCTGGTGAAGGAATTCTTGGAGCCAATGGATATTACTCAACGTGACTTGGCCGATGGAATCCGAGTGCCATATCAACGGGTAAACGAGATTGTGAACGGGCGCCGAGGAATTACGGCCAGCACCGCGCTTCGCCTTGCCAAATATTTCGGAAACTCGGAGGAGTTTTGGCTGTTTCTTCAGTTGCGCTGGGATTTATACCAGGCGAGAAACTCAGGTGAAACGGACTTGGAAGAGATTCAACCCTTGAGCGCATAGGCCTGAACCTGAACTAGTCACGCACTAACAACCAACCCACAGGAGATCACCCACCCATGAAGGTCTATTATTTCAGCGAATTTCCCTACCATGAGTACCCTGAGGAAGAGGCGGAAAAGTACCCCTCGTTGCGACTTACTTTTCCCAACAAGCATTTTGACCCGAACGTCGCCACGGACCTGTTCAAACGCTACTTTGACGAGTGTCAGTACGCGGACGAGTTGGGCTATCACGGCATCATGGTTAACGAGCATCACACCACCCCGTCGTGCATGAACGCATCATGCAACCTGACGGCATCGATCCTGGCCCGCATCACCAAGCAGGCCAAGATTCTGCTGCTGGGCAACATCCTGCCCATTCATGAGAACCCCACACGTCTCGCAGAAGAGATCGCAATGATCGACGTGATCTCCGGTGGCCGGGTCATTTCTGGAATGGTCCGGGGCACAGGCGTGGAGACCGTCTCCACCAACATGAACCCCACTGAGAACCGAGAGCGGTTTGAAGAATGCCACGACCTGCTGATTAAAACCTGGACCACTCCCGGTCCCTTCCGCTGGGAGGGCAAGTACTACAACTACCGGGTGGTGAACCCTTGGATGGTTCCGGTGCAGAAACCTCATCCGCCCATCTGGGTGCCCGGCACGTCAAGTCCTGAGACTGCCGAGTGGGCCGGTTCGCATGGCTACACCTACGTTGCGTTCCTAACGGCCGTGGACGTGACGCTGGAGTTGTTCGACATGTACCGGGCGGCGTCTGTGGCGGCCGGCAATACGCCGACCAAAGATAACTTTGGCTACCTGCTCTGCTGCTACGTGGCCGACACCCAGGAGAAGGCCGACGAACAGGCCAAGCATTTCCTCTGGCGCATGGGCGAGACGACTAAGGGGCCGAGGGAGTACATGAACCCGGTGGGCTATCGCTCCGCCGCCGCCACAGCAGTGGCCGGACGCCGGAATGCTGTACCTCTGGCCCAACAGACGTTTGAAGAGCTAAAAGAGAATTACCACATCGTCTGCGGCACCCCGGAGACAGTCCTTGAGAAACTGGAGTATCTACACGGCGAGCTGGGCATGGAACACCTGATCATGTACGGTCAGGAGTCCAAGATGGACCACGAAGCCACTATGTCCAACATCGAACTGTTTGGCAAAGAGGTTCTGCCAATTATTAGGGATTGGTAGGAATCGGGGGAACCAACCCCCCCAACCCCCCTTTATGAAAGGGGGTTGTTTCATAGAATTTTGTTCGGATTGGGAACCGTGTTATTCCTGCAGCTTCCCACTTTCAAAAAGGGGGACCAAGGGGGATTTGGTCTTCTCAACCAACCACGTTCCTCAATGATACCCACCTAAATGGTAAACTGGGTATGAAATTGGCCCGCGCTTAAACTGTCGGGCTATAGCTGAAAATCCATGCGGCACGCTAGTGCTCGCTTTTCATATCAGGCGGATTAATGATGCACGGAGCTACGCCGGAGCCACCGGCAAAAAAAGCAAGCCAATTGGGCCTTCCTAAATCGTCCAGTCCCATTGTGCCCAGGACGGTGCGCCTCTTCCGGCCCTACCGGTTCCAGGTTGTTTCCGTAACGGTCTTGATACTGATAACTGCTAGTATCGGAGTCGTCAATCCGTTGCTCATCAGGACCGTCTTTGACTCGGCATTGTTTCCGGCGGGCGGGCCCGATATGAACCTGCTCTGGGTGCTGGCGGCCATCATGTCAGCCATCGCGATTCTCAATGGCGTGATGGGCGTGATACAGACCTACATGACCAACAGTGTTGGTCAGAGCGTAATGCGGGATCTGCGTGACGCCGTCTACGCGCATCTACAGGGCATGTCATTAGGCTTTTTCACCAGCACCCGCACCGGTGAGATACAGTCGCGGGTTTCCAATGACGTGGGTGGTATTCAGTCAGTGGTTACCAGTACGCTGACCGACACCGTAGCCAACATCGTCATCTTCCTCAGCACACTGGTGGCCATGTTGATCCTGTCCTGGCAACTGACCATCGTTGCTGTTGCCACCGTGCCTTTCTTCTTTGCCCTGACCCGGTTTGTGGGCAAGCGACGGCGGGCCGTTACTTCGGAGCACCAACGCTCCATGGCTGAGGTTACGGCCATCACCCAGGAAACGTTGTCGGTGTCGGGAATCATGCTGGCCAAGTTATTTGGGCGGCAGACCCAGGAAATGGCCAACTTCCACCGGCACAACCAGGAGCTGTCCGACTTAGCCGTGCGGCAACAGATGATTGGCCATTCATTCTTTGCCGTTGTGATGACCTTTCTGTCGATCTCGCCGGCGTTCATCTACCTGCTGGCGGGTTACCTGATTTCGGACACCAGTGGACCTGTGGTATCCGCTGGTACCATCATTGCCTTTACCACTCTGCAGAGTCGGCTGTACTTCCCGGTGGGCAGACTGCTACAGGTGTCGGTCGAACTGCAGTCGTCCATGGCTTTATTCGAGCGTATCTACGGCTACCTGGACCTGAAGCAGGACATAGTCGACTCACCCGATGCCGAGTCGTTGGATCTTGATACGGTTTCTGGCGGGATTTCCTTTGACTCGGTGCGGGTTAATTACGCCCGTTCT
>CAVOAA010000239.1:0-4095 GCA_963693555.1 Dehalococcoidia bacterium
TCTTTCGACATGTCCCACTCCTTCTTCACAGCAACAGCTGTGTTTATTTTAGGAGCGGGATCCTCACTTAGCCACCTGTCCGAATTTCCGGGTCCACCTTACTGGTGGCTCGGCCGCCCAATCCAAAAATCACGCCTGGCTACAGGCTGCTTGATATACATGCAACCACAATCTGATCCGGCTCCGGTGGATAGGGAGTCTCGTAAGTACCGGCTGCGGTGGTGGACGCTTTCTGTGCTGTCCATGCGGTTGCTGGTCACGGTTGTCGATACGATCGTTGTGAATGTGGCGATACCCACATTGCAACGCGGGTTGGGCGCGACGTCTTCCGGGCTGCAGTGGATCATCGACTCCTACATCTTGGTGCTGGCCGGCATGTTGTTGACCATGGGGTCGTTGGCCGACCGCTTCGGCAGGAAACGGATCATGCTAACGGGCATGGTCGTTCTGGGCATATCCAGCGTGTTGGCCGCGTATTCCGCGAACACCGAACAGTTGATCGCGTCCCGGACGATCATGGGCCTCGGCGCCGCCATGATCATGCCCCCGACACTCTCGATCATCGTGGACGTCTTCCCCCGCGAAGAACGGGCCAAAGCCATCGGCATCTGGGCCGGCATCGCCGCCATCAGCGTCCCGTTGGGTCTGCTCGTCGGCGGAGCGTTGTTGGACCACTTCTGGTGGGGGTCGGTGTTCTTGTTCAGCGTGCCGATAGTCGTGGTCGCGGTTATCGCAGGCATATTCTTGCTGCCGGAAAGCCGTCACGCGACCCCGCCACGCTTGGACCCCGTCGGGGCGGTGCTTTCGATATCGTCGCTCTCGCTATTTATCTACGCCTTCATCGACGCCTCGGACCGAGGCTGGCTCGACCCCTTGATCATCGGCGAGTTCGTGGTGGCGGTCGCCCTTGGCGCTCTCTTTACGGTGTACGAGCTACGAAGCAGCCATCCGATGCTGGACTTCAAACTGTTCAAAAACCCGCGGCTGGCCTCGGGCGCGGCAGCTACCACGCTGGGCAGCGTGGCGTTCATCGGGTTCCTCTTTATCCTGACCCAGTACTTCCAGTTTGTTCGAAACTTCAGTCCGTTTGAGACCGGCCTCGGGATCATCCCACTGGTGCTCGGGTTTTTCTTCGGGACCACCGTCGCTCCCCGGCTGGTGGCACGGTTCGGCACCAAGGTCGTGGCGTCGGGCTCGCTGATCTTGGTTGCGGTGATCCTGGTTAGACTATCTTTCTTGGGGATCAATACGGAGTACTGGCTGATCGGGATACAGTTGGTCATCCTAGGGCTTGGCCTGTCGAACCTGTACGTTTCTTCCACCGACGCGATGATGGGGGCGGTGCCGCCGTCCAGCGCGGGGTTGGGTTCGGCCATCAACAACCTGACCAGACAGGCCGGCGGCGCGATGGGAGTGGCGATCCTGGGCTCCCTGTTGACCTCGATCTACGCCCGGGAGATAGCCTCAGCAGTATCCGGACTGCCAGAGGAACTGGCCACGTCGGCGCAGGACAACGTCGGGTCGGCGGCGATGGTCGCGGCCGGACTTGATGGGCCGTCCGGTGATGCCCTGAGAGCGGCGGCCAACGTCGCGTTCATGGACGCCGCCGCAATAGCGATGCTTGCCGCGGCAGTGTCCGCCCTTGCCGGTGCGATTCTATTGCTGCGTTACATGCCTGCCAGGGACGTGACCTAGGCGAGCCAACGCCGCATCCTCCCGGTAATTCCGCCCGCAAGACTCCGGTGGGTACAAAAATGGCCGCCCTCACAGGCGGCCCATTCTTTTGCTTAGCCCAGGGCTTCCCTAACCTGAAATCCTACTCTTTCTCCAGGTCACCGGGGCTAAGGACGCGGAAGCCGATGCCCACTTTTACTTGGTACCAAGCTACGGCGCCGTCTCGGATGTTGCCGCGGATCTCTTTGACTTCAAACCAGTCCAGGTTGCTGAGGGTCTCACTGGCCTTGGCGACTGCCCCTTCGATCGCTGCTTGGACTCCTTGGGAAGATGATCCGACCAGTTCAATGACCTTGTAGGTGTGCTCTGTTGTCATGGCGGTCCTCCTAATCGACTTGCGAATGTTCCGGTGGAACTCAGATTCGGAGCGTCGGTCACATAACAGACGAACAGAGAAGCCCGTGACCGTTTTACATACGTTACGCCGCCATGGCAGTGAGCTGTAGAGTCCCTTGGCCCTTACCGGCCGGACCATTCGGCATCTGCGTCGGCCAGCCTCTTACCCGCCCCGCAGTACCTCTTCGGTGCAGACACGCGTCACCCAGCCGGACATCCAAGCTGAATGGCGGCCACCACCGCCGGCGACTATGACCACTATGTCGTCGGGCGAGCTGCAGATTGGGACCAGAGTGTCCGGGTTGGTCTGGTCGATCCAGTTGGGCCAGACCCGGTTGCCGTAGTGGGCCACGTCCTTCAGTTGGTGGACCGGCATGCGGGCGTTGGCGTAGATGTACTCTCGGACGTCGGCCTTGGAAAGACCGGACTTGGCAATCTCATCGGCGTGCTCAGGACAGAGCACCAGCACGATCTGGGAACGGGTGCCCAGGTGGTAATAGCCGGGGATTCCCACACCGCGCATGTTGCCGGTGATTGTCCGCAGTACCTCGATGCCGGTGCCTACCGTACTCTCCATGACGTTGTAGACGCCCAGGATGGCGGCGATGGTCACGGTGCTGGCTTCCGGGTCGTAGCCAAGTTCCACGTGTCGCGGCTCCCAGGGGCTCAGCTCCTCGTTCTCGCTGAAGCAGAAGCTGTAGCGGTAGGGCGTCGATAGAGTCGCCTTGTCCATATCGCCTGGTATCAACTCGCCCAGGTTCCGGACGGCCAGCCGCAACGCCCGGCCGATGGCGGCGTTGGCCCTGAACCCGGGGCCGAAACAGGCAGCATCGCCGTTGATGTTCAGTTCTTTGGCGATGGGGCCGTTGACGATCAATACCTGGCCTGCGCCGCCGGTGGTGACCGCGTTGCCGCCCAGGTTGAACTCCTCCCGCAAAGCCGCCTTCATGGAGGCCACGACCACGGGAAAGTGCTCGGGCAGGCACCCGGCCAGCACGGCGTTCACCGCCAGCTTCTCCAGGGTCACGTTCGAGTTGCTGGGCTGGATGCGGCCCAGGCTATCTGAAGGCTCGCCACCGTAGCCGGACAGCATTTCTCGGACCAGAGGCTCAGTTGGGGCAACCACCGGGAGGCCATCGGTCCAGCCCTGCTCCCACAGATAGTCCTGGATGGCGCGCTGGGAGTCGGGGATCGATACTCTGCTGGACTTGAGTGAACTGTCGGCCATTGTTGGTTATTGACCCGCTTTTTAGGGTTGGTGTAGGCGCGGGTTTTTAACCCGCTGTGGTGGCCGGAAACCGTGGCTGTGATTGGCTGGGGGGTCCATGGTGACTGTATTTTACCCGGAGCCTTTTTCCATGCGATTACTGCCATGGCGTTGGAGTGGAGCGGGTTAAAAACCCGCGCCTACTCGCGCCTACTCGCGCCTACTCGCGCCTACTCGCGCCTACTAAGGACGGCCTAGTCGGTTCCGTGGGTTCCGGCTTTCGCCGGAATGACGGGGGCGAGGATTACCCTATCTTCTCGATGGGCGCGAAGCTCAGCAGCAGCCGCTTCTGGCCCACGCCGCCCTCGAACTCGATTGTGACCTCGGTATCGGAGACGGTCACGTCCACGCCGGTGACCACGCCTTCGCCGAACGAATTGTGGCGCACCGAGTCGCCCACCTGCAGGGTAGGTCTGGAAACGGCCGGCTGGTTGTGGTTTATCACGGGAGTGGGGGCCTGCCATTCGTTCCAGGACGGGCGTTTCGTCCGGACGCCCTCGCCTGGTTTGCCTGCAGAGCTAGGTAACCCGTTGCCTGTGGATCCCTTGGTGGAAATATCACCCGAGGTGATCAGTTCTGGCGGGATGTCGCGGAGGAACCGTGAGGCCACGCCCGGCCGGGTGGCGCCGAATATAGAGCGGCGGAAGGCGCGGGTCAGATAAAGCTTTTTCTCGGCGCGGGTCATGCCCACGTAGCAGAGCCGCCGTTCTTCTTCCATCTGGTCTTCCGAGTCCAGTGACCGGCTGTGGGGCAGCAGG
>CAVOAA010000240.1:0-4079 GCA_963693555.1 Dehalococcoidia bacterium
ACTCATGCACATGAGTTTCATCGTCGACCAGGTGCCAGACGCCGGCTGGTTCTCCTACGCCAACCTGACTGAAAAACCCTTCAGCGTGAACCGTGGCCTGGACTTCTGGGCCATCAGCCTCTTGGTCATGGGTACTTCATCAGTAGCGGGTGCCCTGAACTTTATCGTGACTATACTGAACCTGCGTGCGCCAGGCATGTCTATGATGCGTATGCCAGTGTTCGTTTGGATGACCCTGATAACGTCCATATTGCTGGTATTAGCCTTCCCGGTGATTACCGTGGGGCTGATCGAGCTGGTCATGGACCGCAACTTTGGCACACACTTTTTCATCCCGGCCGAGGGTGGCGACCCCGTCCTCTGGCAGCACCTCTTCTGGGTCTTCGGACACCCTGAAGTCTATATCTTAATCCTGCCCCCAATGGGAATCGTGTCAGAGATTCTGCCCACGTTCTCACGGAAACCGCTCTTCGGTTATCCCTTTATAGTATTCTCCGGAATAGTAATTGGAATCATGGGTTGGGCTGTGTGGAGCCACCACATGTTCACCGTGGGCCTTGGCCCGGTGGCGAACTCGGTCTTCACCATCACAACAATGCTGATCGCGGTCCCCACAGGCGTGAAGATCTTCAACTGGATCGGGACGTTGTGGCGAGGCTCTATAGAGTTCACAACGGCTATGATGTTCGCCTTGGGCTTCGTGGCCCTGTTCATAGTCGGTGGGCTGAGCGGTGTGTCTCACGCCGTGTCCCCGTCCGACTTCCAGCAGCAAGACACGTACTACATCGTGGCTCACATCCACTACGTGCTGTTCGGCGGTTCCATGTTCGGAATCTTCGCCGGCGTCTACTACTGGTTCCCAAAGATCACCGGCAAGATGCTGGACGAAACGCTGGGCAAGATTAACTTCTGGCTGATATTCATCGGCATGAACCTAACGTTCTTCCCGATGCACTTCCTGGGCCTAAACGGGATGCCCCGGCGCATATACACCTACTCAGCAGAGTTTGGCTGGGAGAACCTGAACCAGCTCGCCAGCGCCGGCTACGTCGTTCTGTTCATCGGTATGCTGGTGTTCATGTACAACATGTGGCAGACCCGCAATTCACGGCGAGTAAGTCACGACCCCTGGGACGCCCCGGGAGTGGAGTGGACCATATCCTCGCCTCCTCCGCCGTATAACTTCGCGGAGATTCCCCAGATTCTGGGACGTGACCATTACTGGATCGTCAAAGAGAACGCCGAGGCCGCCGGAACTCGTATCATGGAGCCGGAAGCCTTGGTTGACCCCAGTTCGATTCATATGCCCAGTCCGTCATATTGGCCGATCTTCACCGCCGTGGGTGTGGCCCTGATTGGAGGCGGATTGCTATCCCACTACGCCATCAGCTTTGTGGGCGGAGTCATTGTAATTATGGGTGTCATCGGCTGGGGTAACGAACCCGCCGCCGCGCCCAGCGACCACCACTAGGAGACTGATATCGTGGCCCACGCAGTAGAACACGAATATACAACCACCGGTTTAAATCACCGGAAGATGCTCATGTGGGTGTTTCTGGGGTCGGACTGTCTGTTCTTCGGCTCCCTGATCGCCACCTACATGGTCTACCGTGGCCAGAGCTTGGTCGGTCCATATCCGGTGGACATCATCGACGTTCCATTAACAACTATCAGCACATTCGTGTTGCTGATGAGCAGCTTCGCCATGGTGCAAGCCCTGGCAGCGACAAACGCCGATAATAAACGTGGAATAGTAAGCTGGTTGTTGGCCACGGCTTTCCTTGGAGCTATCTTCATAGGGTTCCAGATCTATGAATTCAACGCTTTCAAGAACGAAGGGCTGACCCTGGGAGGCAACCTATTCGGAGCTTCCTTCTTCACGCTCACCGGTTTCCACGGAGCACACGTAACCCTGGGAATCATCTGGCTTCTGGCCATGGCAGTGTTGGGCGCCAAGGGACGTCTCGGCTCCAAGACCTCGTTGGACGTCGAACTAGTCGGCCTCTATTGGCACTTCGTTGACATCGTCTGGATCGTCATTTTTACATTGCTCTACCTCATCGGCGGGTTTGACGCCGGTCCTGCTGTTCCTCCGGGCGGGTAAAAGAAACCCAGAGCCCAACTAAAAGAGGAGCGCCTTGGAATAGATATGGCCCACGAAATCGAACATACATCGAACCACCCTTCGACCAGTCAATATGTACTGATCGCGATAATCTTGTTCGCGATTACCATCGTTGAGTTTTTGCTGATCTGGGACGGCGTCCCTATCGAAGAGCACCTGGGCGCTTCCAAGATACCCCTGCTCGTAGCATTGTCAGCTGTTAAATTCGCCATCGTAATCATGTACTACATGCACCTGAAGTTCGATAACCGACTTCTAGGGACAGTGTTTATTTCCGGTCTGATTCTATCTTTCCTAGTAGCGATCGCGCTGATTTCGCTCTTCGTAGGTTTTGGAGGAGGACCGCGGACCTACGCGGAAGCGCGCGCCGTCCCTTACATCGAACACCATGAAGGATCGGAAGCCGCTGAAGAGACAACCACTCCAGTCGGAGGCGAGCCAGCTGGACCTGTGGCGATTTCCATTGGCGCTGAGGGCGAAACACTAGCCTTCGATACAAATGAGATTACCGCAGCCTCGGGGTCCGAAGTGACAATCACCTTCGACAACCCCTCCGCCAACAACCAGCACAACCTGGTGATAGTCGAAGGCGGGACCAAGGACGCGGTCGCTGCCGATGGCACACCTGCAGGTCCGGCCAATGACTGGGTGGCTCCCGGAGACGCCCGGGTCATTGCCAACACGAAGCTGCTCAACCCTGGGACCTCTGGTGACGTGACATTCACTGCGCCGGCGCCGGGCACCTATCAGTTCGTGTGCACCTTCCCCGGCCATAACTTCACCATGTTCGGTGACTTCGTAGTCAACTAAGCTAATTACGGTAACGACAAAAAGCCCCGCCCTTCAGTGAAGGGCGGGGCTTTTTATTTATCCAGATATAGCCTGGGGTCTTACTCTACGTAAGCCTTAGTAAACCCTTCTCTCACCGGCCCCACGATTCGGTCTCCCATACGCCCGGCCGCCATGTTCAATCCCTCCCGAGCGAACACCAAATCCCGTGAGGTTATGTCAGGTTTCGACGACTCGGCCAGTTTCTGGGCATAATCTTCCAAGAAGTGGTCCATATGCGACTCATCCTCAGCCATGCCCCTAAAAAGGCGGTACATGGGCAAGGTGCGGACGAAGTTATGCACCTCTTCCCGTTCGAAAGCCGGGTGGCGGTCCAACATCACCGATATGCCAAAGTCGATCAACCGGCAAGAGCCATCGCTGTCCACCAGAAGATGTGAGCGCCCTCTAGGGTCGGAGAACGTCACGTCGTTATAGTAGATATCGGCTTTATGCAAACGCCGCAGCATCCCACCGACATTTGAACCGACCCCGGCCAAGAATTCATCGGTCAGCCGGTCTTCAGGTAGTTCGGTAAAGAAAGTGCCGGGAACAAACTCCTCGGTCAGATAACCGGGCAGCGATTCCAATTGGGCAGGCCCCACACCGATCTCTCCGGCAATCCGGGCGATCTGGTCTTCCCGGCTGCTCTGCAGGGGTTTGATGACAATGGACCGGTCTTCAAAGCGCAGTATCGCCACCATCCCCCTGGCGCGACCGGAAAACTCCAGGCTTGGCAGGTTCTGGCCGGACCGCAACCGTTGAAAGACCTCAGGAAAAAAGGCGTAACGAGATAGGGCTTTGACCACCGGGTCGCCGGTCAGCCGCATGAACAGCGGCATCTCAAGGTCGAACAGCTTCCAGAACGGCGGCATGTGCTCCGGAACAGGCATCCCAGCCGCTGGCCGCATGGCGTCGATCACTTCTTCAGGTGGTTTAGGCGGCGGCGGGGCGATCGCGCGCCGGATGACCGAGATCTCCTCTGGCGAATACTCCAACACCATCAGTCTTCCCTTAGTCTTCAACGAAATGTCCGCCGTCAGAGTCCACCCGCAGGTCGCGTTCCCGGACCACCGCGTCGGCGTTCAGCATCCCGTAGATATGCGGGTAGATCTCGCCTGAGCAA
>CAVOAA010000241.1:0-4078 GCA_963693555.1 Dehalococcoidia bacterium
ACATCTATATATATCCTGAATACGTATTATAAAAATCAGAATAAGCGAATATATATACAGTTTTTTACCGATTACGTCTCTATTAGACTCCAGATACGGAGGGGAGCACGCTCATGGACGAATTTCTATCCAGAGCTTTAGACCTGGCAGCAGTAAAGGGAGCATCGTATTGCGACGTGAGACTGGTTGAGACTAACCAGGAGCGGTTTGTCGTGCGCACTGGGGTCGTCGACACCATCAGTAACGACGAGTCATTGGGTATCGGTGTCCGGGTTTTGGTTGACGGCTCCTGGGGATTTGCTTCAACTAATATCATCTCCCCGGCAGAGGTCGACCGGGTAACCGGTCTGGCGGTAGAGATCGCCAGGGCGTCGGCCCAGACCAGTAATGGGCCGGTCTCTCTGGGGCCGGCGGTCACCAGCCGAGGTGTCTACACCACGCCGGTCCGGATCGACCCGTTCTCAGTCTCACCGGAAGAAAAGATGGGACTGCTGTTAGAAGCCGACCAGCGCATGAGTTCGGTGAAGGGCATCTCAGCCCGTACCGGGAACCTGATCTTCAGTAGAGAACGAAAGACCTTCGCCAATAGCGAGGGCGCCCACGTCGAGCAGACCATCTACGAGGCCGGCGGCGGTATCATGGCCACTGCCAGAGGCAGCGGAGAAGTGCAGCGGCGGTCTTACCCTCAGTCGATGCGACAGCAGGGCTGCGCCGGTTGGGAATTCGTCGACGCGATGGACCTGGCCGGTAACGCCGAGCGCACCGCCACAGAAGCGGTGGCGCTATTAACCGCCGACCAATGCCCATCAGGCGTCACGACATTGATCGTCGGAGCGTCGCAGTTGGGACTGCAGATCCATGAGAGCTGCGGCCACGCCATCGAGTTGGACCGAGTACTGGGTTCGGAAGCCGCCTACGCCGGGACGTCTTTCTTGACCACCGACAAGCTGAACAATTTCCAGTATGGTTCAGAGCACGTCAACATCACCGCCGACAGTGTGCGGCTGCCTGGTCTGGGCTCTTATGGATGGGACGATGAAGGCGTCCCGGCCCAATCGACTCCTGTGGTCGAAGCCGGCCGGTTCGTCGGCTATCTGACATCCCGGGAGACCGCGTACGGATTGGGTCTGCCTCCCAACGGTTCCATGCGGGCAGCGTCCTGGAACCGCATCCCGCTGATCCGTATGAACAACGTGAGCCTGGAACCGGGAAACTGGACCCTAGAAGACCTGATCGCCGATACCGACGACGGCATCCTGATGGAGATGAACCGGTCCTGGTCCATCGACGACCGGCGATTCAATTTTCAGTTCGGCACGGAGACCGGGTACGAGATCAAGAACGGCAAGCTGGGCAAGCTGCTGAAGAACTGCACCTATACCGGCATCACCCCGGAGTTCTGGAACTCCTGTGATGCCGTCTGCAACGAGAGCCAGTGGACCATGTGGGGGATCCCCAACTGCGGCAAGGGACAACCCGGCCAACTGGGCCACACAGGACACGGAGCAGCGCCCGCCCGCTTCCGAAACATCCAAGTCGGCGTTATGAAATAAAATCGTGATGATAAAAGGCGCGATGAGAAGAAGAGGGGTGATGAAATGATGGGTCGAGAGGCCGCCCTGGCCCTCCTGGACAAAGCTCTGGGCTATTCCAAAGCCCAGGAGACCGATATCTATCTCAGCGCCCAGGACTTGGGCCTGTCCCGTTTTGCCGGAGGGGCCATTCACCAAAACGTGGCCCACAGCAACATCACGTTGAACGTTCGCTCGGTTTCCGGGAAACGCCTGGGCCGGGCCACGACCAACGACCTCAGCGACTCCGGAGTGCAAAAGGCGGTCGAGGCTGCCCTTCAGAACGCATTGTTGATGCCCGAAGACCCGGCATTTACCGGCCTGCCGCAGCCGTCCGAAGCGCCCGTTGTCGACAACCTGGACGAAGCCACCGCCAACTGTAGCCCGGAGACCAGGGCATCGATCGTCCGCGGTGTCTGTCTACAGGGACAAGAACACGACCTGAACGTCTCAGGGGCGTGCCGGACCGGTGTGCAGGAGATCGCCGTGGTCAGCAGCCACGGCGCGCGGGCCTACCACGCCGGCACCTTTGCCGGATTGATCATCAACACCATGAGCGGCAACTCCGCCGGCTGGGCCAAGGGCGGGTCTTGGCGTCTTTCGGATATGGACACCGAAGCGCTGGGACGGGAGGCGGTGTCGAAAGCGGTGGACGGCCAGGAACCGGTGCCGATCGAGTCGGGACGCTATCCGGTGGTGCTCGACACCTACGCCGTGGACGACATCCTGGAAGCTCTCAGCCTCTACGGTATGGGCGCCCAGGCGGTACAGGAAGGACGCAGTTGGATGAACGACCTGATCGGCGACCAGGTCATGAGCCCCAGCGTAACTATCTGGGACGATGGCTCGGCATCCGACGGCTGGCCAGTCCCCTTCGACGCCGAAGGCATACCCCGCCGCCGCGTGGATATCATTACCAAAGGAGTGGTGAACACCCCGGTCCACAATTCCTACACCGCCGGCAAAGAGGGCACGGTCTCCACCGGACATCAGGCGTATTTCACGGGAGGGCCCATCGCCAGTAACCTGTTCATGCAGGAGGGTGATTCGACCCTGCAAGAGCTCATCGGCTCCACGGAGCGGGGTATCTACATCACCCGGTTCTTCTATACCCGCCTGGCCCATTCAAAGGGCTGTGTCATGACCGGCATGACCCGGGACGGCACCTTCATGATCGAGAACGGACAGATAACCTATCCGGTAAAGGACCTGCGGTTCACCCAATCGTATGTGGAAGCCTTGGCTGGTGTTGAGCACGTCGGCAGTGAAACCAAACTGGTGCTGAACGAAGTCGGCTTCGCCACCAGAGTTCCAGCCCTGAAACTAAGCAGTTTTAACTTTACCGGCGTAACCGTTTAGGCGAAACGGTATAGGAACGAGTGCTGCCATGATCCGTGAATGTGAACCCGGCGACTTCGAGGCGATCTTCGAGATCATCAATGACGCGGCCCAGGCCTACCGGGGGATAATTCCGCCGGATCGTTGGCATGAGCCATACATGCCGGTCGAAGAACTCCAGGAGGAGATCGCGGCCGGTGTTGTCTTTCTCGGCTATCAGGAAGACGGCGAGTTGGTCGGCGTCATGGGGACCCAGGACGTTCAGGACGTCACTCTGATTCGCCATGCCTACGTGCGCACGGCACGGCGCAACCAGGGTGTCGGCGGGCAGCTCCTGGCCCAGATCATGAAAGATGCCGACCGGCCGGTATTGATCGGTACCTGGGCTGACGCTGTGTGGGCCGTGCGTTTCTACGAGGCCAAAGGGTTCGCGGTGGTCTCTCCCCAAGAGAAAGAACAGCTATTGCACAAGTATTGGACCGTCCCCGACCGGCAGATCGAAACCTCTGTGGTGCTGGCGGATCCAGCCTGGTTCGCCACATGAGGCAGTCCAGGGTATTATGTCTCCCAATAACCACCGAACGACAGATCAGTAAGGAGTAACTGGCCATGAAAGCAGCCGTGTTGCATGAAGTCAACCAACCATTGCAGATCGAGGACGTAGATATAGCCGATCCAGGCCCCAGGGAAGTGTTGGTTCGCACCCGCGCTTCGGGCGTCTGCCACAGCGACCTCCATTTCGTTGAGGGACTCTACACCACGACCATGCCGGTGCTGCTGGGTCACGAGGCCGCAGGAACGGTGGAAGCCGTCGGCAGCCAGGTGCATTACGTATCGCCGGGAGACCGTGTTATCTGCTGTCTATCGGTCTTCTGCGGGGTTTGTGAACGCTGTACCACCGGCCGTCCGGTGCTCTGCTCCCGCACCGGTCTCGTCCGGGAAGCAGATGAAACACCGCGCCTCAGCCAGGGCGGCACCCCGGTTACCCAGTTCGCCAATCTGGGCGCGTACGCCGAGATGATGCTGGTCCACGAGAATTCTTTGGTGAAGATCGAGCAGGACATCGGCTTCGAGCAGATGGCCCTGATCGGCTGCGGAGCAACCACGGGCCTCGGGGCGGCGCTGAACACCGCCAAGGTAGAGCCCGGCAGCACGGTGGCTGTCATCGG
>CAVOAA010000242.1:0-4051 GCA_963693555.1 Dehalococcoidia bacterium
CCCGGTATCGCTGGAGAAATCTTGGGAGTCTTCAGGTTCCTGGGAATCCGCTGATTCTTCGAAAATCATGGAGTCCTGGGAGCCCTGGGAGCCTTGAAAGTCGTCCGGATCATCGGAAGGCGAGCTATCGTCGCTGGTAGCGGTGTCTGTGGCGTCACCCATTCGGGCGGCGATGATCTGCTGCACCAGCGGGTGTTCATGGTTCAGGTTGAAGGTGCGGCGGCGGCGGCTCTGGCCAGAGGTCTCGTCGCGCCAGCTATGGTTGCCCTTCAGGAAGAACTCACCGTCGCTTAGGCTGCGGAGCATCTTGCTGACGTAGGTGCGCGAACTGGCTTGGCTCCACCGTTGGGTGATCTCTGCGGAATCGGCCTCAAGTCCTTGGCCAAGGGCGTCGCAAATCTCGGCCACCAGGAAGTTGAAGGCGACGTGGCTGATGCCCTCTTGGTGTTCCAGTGTATTGGCCATCAGAATCAAGTCTGAGACGCGGTCAGGCTGCAGTCCGTCGTCCGGCTCCGTGGGTAGGCCCAGGCCGCTGATCGCTTCTTGCAGGGCTTTGGCCAGGTCTTGGTCGTCGCCAAAGGGAGAGCTGGGAGCGGACTCCTCGCTCGCATTCGGTTGGTATGAGTAATCAGTCTGCTCATCGGGTTCGTTGTGTCCGTTGTGTCCGTTGGTCGCGACGGCAAGAGTGGTTTCGGCTTCTGGTTCCGGTGTTTCTGGTATTTCTTCCGGAGCCGGAGTGTAGTTAGCGTCCGAACTGACCGGCTCGGGCGTTTGAACTTCTTCTTGCTGCCTGGAGCGGGGGAGGCGGCCGCGACGGCGTCCTGGCCTGGCGTTGGGGCCGGCGAAAGTAGCTTCAGTGGCGCCCTCTGGGATGTCTTCGTCGGACATGATGGCCCAGTCGACCAAGCCCGCTGTGATCAGCCGGACATTGCCGTTCTGTGCCACTCGGGCCATCAGGCGTTTGAATCCTGAGAAACCCAGTTTCTTCTCGTCAAATTCCGGATAGCGGCGTACCAGGCGCTGCTTTATCGAGGTCAACAGCGGGTTTCCGCCAGCCTTTCTCTCGTCCCGGATTATCTCTTCAATGGCGCGGATGATGTCATTGAGGTTGTCTGCCGATGTGGGAGGCGGAGCGTCCGGGGTGGCCGGAGCGCCCTGGGTGACCGCGGCGGTGGGAACGGCGGGTTCCTCTGAAGCCACCGGCGGGTCGACATCCACGTCGTACAGAATCAGAGTGTCAACGTTGTCGGCCAGTCGGCGCGATGTGCTCCAGGAGATGCCAACGACAATCACTTTCTTTCCCATGGTCCGGAGGGCGTTGACCACGTGGATGAAGTCGGAGTCGCCGGAGACCAGGACGTAGGTGCCGATGTTTGGGTATGAGTGGGCGATCTCGATACAATCGGCGGTCATCTTGACGTCGACGCTGTTCTTGATACGGCCTGTGCGTACGTTGTTGGCGTTGGTCGCGTTGGGTGACGGCGCCCTGGTGGGCACGAATACCGGCTCGATACCGGCAGCGTAGAGGGAGGGAGGGTCGTTCAGGAACTGGCTGGCGCCCCTTAGTTCCGGAGCTCTGGTAACCCAGTCTGCGTAGGCCTTGGCGATCACTACGCGACCGTGGTTGGAGACTTCTTCTTTGAGGGCGGAAACGTTGGGGGTCCGGTGACCGACGGCCAGGCTAATCTTGAAGTTTTCCCAGTCGATGAATAGGGCCACATCCGACCCGTGGTTAAGGTTGCTCTGCATTCAGTAATACGTCCCGGTGGCCCGTTTTAGGCTCACCTATGTGTGTCTCTACCATTGTGAGGTAGGTTGCAACCCATTTGGAGTCAAGAATCCGTGCGCAGGGTCTGGCCTGGCTGACGAATTTCGCCTGGCGGCAGGGCAATCTTGACAATGGGAATGCTTTAATAGATTGTACCTCAATGTGAGTCGGGCCGGAAGACGAGCACAATAATCCGAGCCCAATCATTAATGACTACAGGATTTCCAGAGGTGCGATAGATGGCGGAAAGACCACCCAGACTTGAAGGCAAAGTCGCGATCGTGACCGGCGCGGGGTCCAGCGGCGAGGGAGTTGGCAACGGCAAAGCGGCCTCCATACTGTTCGCCAGAGAGGGCGCAAAGGTGCTGTTGGTGGACTTTCAAGAAGACCGGGCGCGGGAGACCCTTGAATTGATCCATGAAGAGGGCGGAGTTGCCTCCACGCTTCAGGGCGACATGACTAAGATCGAGGACTGCCAGCGCATGGCGGACACGGCCATGGAGCGTTACGGCCGGGTGGATATCCTGGACAATAACGTGGGCATCTCACAGCGCGGCACAGTGGTAGAGGTCAGCGAAGACGACTGGGACAAGGTGATGACCGTCAACCTCAAGACCATCATGCTGGCCAGCAAGGTGACCATTCCTCACATGATCGCCAGCGGCGGCGGTGGCGCCATCATCAACATCGCGTCCATCGCTGGTCTAAGAGCCCATAGCAGCACCCCGTACAGTACCTCCAAAGCGGGCGTCATCGGGCTGACATTCTCCATGGCCGCCGACCACGCTGCCGACAATATACGGGTCAATGTCATCGCGCCCGGCCTGGTCTATACACCCATGGTCGCACCGCGCATGAACGACGACCTCCGGCAGTACCGCGCTGATGCTGCGCCCCTGAAAACAGAGGGCACCGGCTGGGACGTTGGCTACGCCGCATTGTTCCTGGCCAGCGAGGAAGCCCGCTGGATCACCGGCATCTGCCTGCCCGTGGACGCCGGCCTCACCTCTGTACACCCCGGCACATACACACCCATGAACCAGCAGACCAGGTATTAGCGAGCGAGAGCCCCCATCCCAACCTTCCCTCTCGCAAGAGGGAAGGGGCTAGCTCCCTCTCCAGAGCCGGGAGAGGGTTGGGGTGAGGGCGTCACTGTCTCTGCCAACCGATTTTTACCGAAAGGAGCCCAACCATGCGCCTAGCAGGAAAAGTAGCCATCATCAGCGGCGGTAGCCGGGGTATGGGCGCCTTTGAAGCTGAGTTGTTCGTCCAGGAGGGGGCCAAGGTCGTGGTGGGAGATGTACGCGAGGATGAAGGCCGCGCCCTGGCGGAGAAGATCGGTGAAGACGCCGTGTTTGTACGCCTGGACGTGACATCAGAAGAAGACTGGGCAACTGCGGTGAAAACGGCGGCGGACCGCTACGGCAAGCTGGACATCCTGGTGAACAACGCCGGAGTCAGCGCCAGGGGCACCATCGAAGAGACCACGGTTGAGGACTGGGACCGGGTGATGAACATCAACGCCAAGGGTGTGTTCCTGGGCACCAAAGCCGCCATACCCGAGATGCGGAAGGCCGGCGGCGGCTCCATCATCAACATCTCTTCCCAGTTGGGGCTGGTTGGTATGGCCGAAAGCAGCGCCCAGTACCAAGCGTCTAAGGGAGCCGTGCGGATCTTCACCAAGTCGACGGCCATCCAGTACGCGGCAGAGGGCATCCGGGTCAACTCCGTGCATCCAGGCCCAATCGTCACGCCCATGACCGAGGCCCGGCGCTCTGATGCGGCGGTACAGGAAGTGATGGTCTCCCGCATCCCCCTGGGCCGGTATGGCGAGTCTGAGGATGTGGCCTTCGGGGTGCTCTACCTGGCCTCAGACGAATCGTCCTTCGTCACGGGCAGCGAGCTGGTCATAGACGGCGGCTGGACGGCACAGTAAATATCTGCCTGATCGATGTCCGCCCGTCTCAACGTGACGCATTTACCCCGCGCGCATCAGCACCGCGGCACTCGCTTAGGTTTGGGGTAGAGTCGGCTTTTTGGCGAAGACGAATAACAACGCACCGAAAGCGCCCAGACCAGCCAGGACCAAAATTGCAAGCGTGTAGCTACCCCGGGAATCGAATACGGCGGCTGCAAACAGCGGCGCCGCCACCATGAATCCATACAACGGCGCCATAGAGACTCCAGTGATCGTGGCGAAGGCTTTCTCCCCGAAATAGTCTCCCCTGATCGAGACCGTTAAGGGGTTGCGGCCTCCCACACCAACGCCGTAAACAGCGGCAA
>CAVOAA010000243.1:0-3982 GCA_963693555.1 Dehalococcoidia bacterium
ACCTCGGACTGTTTCACGTAGAGCCATTCCCCGATGAGCTGCAGCGCCTGGTCGCGGTCACGGAAGCCACGCAGCAGGAGTATCCGTTCTTCCTTGCCTTTGGCGATGGTTGACCGGCTGCCGACTATGCGGAGTACACGGCCTTCGGGCGTGATGCCATCGGGGGACAACAGCAACTCGTTGCCTTCATCGAACCGGCTTGCAACGTTGCTGATGGGCCTGACCCGTATCTCGCCCTCGCGGCCATGTGCGCCCAAGATGCGCCCGACAGCGACCAGGGCGTCGGACGAAGAATCGCCAGGCGTGCCGCCAGACGTGTCGTTAGTCGGACTCGAAGTGGGATCGGGGTTTGCTGAGGAATCAAACATGGATGGGTTCCAGGGACGGTGGGAAACCGGGCAAAAAGAATGCCGGAGTTATACGATTTCCAGAACGGCTTGAGAGCCGTCTTTCACCGCAGCTACACGCAGCAGAACCCGCATGGCCTGGGCAACGCGGCCCTGGCGGCCAATGACCTTGCCCTTGTCTTCGTCGGCCACTTGCAGCCGAAAGACCGTGCGGCCTTCCTCAACGGATTCGGTGACTACCACGGCGTCGGGGTCGCTGGCCAAAGACCGGGCGATGTACTCAATAAGTTCTTTCATAGGGTGTTTAAGGACTCTGGGGAACGATAAAAAACTATAAAAAGGGTGGAGACGATTACTCGGCTGCTTCTTCTTCTGCAGCGGGTTCTTCAGCTGGGGCCTCTTCTTCAGCGGGAGCTTCTTCAGGAGGAGCTTCCTCAGCAGGGGCTTCCTCGGCTTGAGATTCTTCGGGAGCATCATCAGCAGCCGCAGCGTCATCTGCGGAATCTTCTGCAGCAGGAGCAGCAGGAGCAGCGACAGCGGCAGGAGCACCACCACCGGAACTGGCCTCTACGGCCTTCTTCTTGGTGGCGGTCTTGAAGGTCTGCGTGCGTTCCATCAGACCGTTCTGGTCCATGATTCTGGCAACGGCGTCGGAGGGAATCGCGCCCATGCTCAGCCAGTGGGCGGCGCGTTCACTCTTCAAGGTCACTGCGGGAGGGTCGGCCATGGGATCGTAGTTCCCGATCCACTCAAGATAGGCGCCGTCCCTAGGTGCGGTCACATCTGCGACCACTATTCTGTATGAAGGCCGGCCTTTTTTGCCGACCCGAGCTAGCCGAATCCGAATCATCTAAGTTCTATTCCTCTGGGTACCGTTATCGCGCTGTTGGTGCGTGGCGATTTTACGTGTACGGGTATTCATTGTCAAACGGGCGACGCCTGATTTTGACAGGTCCCGAGCCCATTCCCGGGGCGCCATTCATGGTCCGCCATTCAACGCTTGGACTGGGGTTTAGTGTCTATGTTATCAAAAACTGAAATCCGGCGTAGTCGCCAGACAAAAAAATCGGACCCGGCCAACTCTGGGTTGCTTGTTCGCCCGACTGGATAAATACCGGGGTCGAGGGGCGATGGTAGACATTGGCCTGGGCCCGACGTACGGGGCTATCTATTTCGAGCTATTCGCTACGAAACGATCACCTCGTCGTGTCCAGACTGATGCCTACCATCGCCCCTGCGTATTAAACTATCATCCATATACCTTCACCTCCTTCATTTATTCCCGCCAAGCGGTTAAGGTATTTTATCAATAGGTGTTTTTCAGTGTCAAGACAATTTCTGGTATGTGGCGGCAGTTTATGTCCGCTTCGTGGGAATTCTCAGGCTCAATAGCACTCCGATCCAGCTTTCCAATCAACTCTCTTAGGTCTATTTACTGCATGCGTCTCGTCTTCATGGGCACACCCACATTCGCCGTACCGGTGCTCGCCAGCCTGACCCGTCTCGACGGCTCAGAGGTGGTTGCGGTCTACACACCTCCCGACCGCCCAGCCGGACGCGGCAGGAAGGCCCAGTCTTCGCCGGTTAAAGATTTCGCCCTGGAACACGGCTTGCCGGTCAAACAACCGTCCAGCTTTCGATCGGCAGAGGTTCAAGCCGAGTTGGCTGAGCTAAAGCCCGATGCCATCATCGTGGCCGCCTACGGCAAGCTGCTACCCAAACTGGTCCTTGATGTCGCGCCGCTTGGTTGCCTGAACATCCACCCGTCGTTGTTGCCCAGGCACAGGGGCCCGTCGCCGGTCGCAACGACCATCTTGAACGGCGACCAGATCACCGGCGTCACCATCATGTTGCTGGATGAGGGGATGGACACCGGCCCGGTGATCTCCCAGCACGAGTTCTTTTTGAAGGGCAACGAGACGACCGACGAACTGACAACAGCGTTGTTTGAACTTGGCGGGAAGTTATTGGAAGAAAGCCTGCCCCAGTGGCGGTCTGGTGAGCTGCTTTCTGAGCCGCAGGACGAAGCGTTAGCCTCGGTCACCCGGAAGCTGGAGCGGGCCGACGGCCTGGCTGACTGGTCGTTGACCGCCGCCGAATTGGAACGACGGGCCAGAGCGTTCACCCCCTGGCCAGGTCTCTTCACCGAGTGGAACGGCAGCGGTCTGAAACTCGTCGCCGTTTCGTACGTGTCCTCCGATTCCGCTGAATTCAAGCCGGGAACGGTGGTTGCCACCGACCATCCGGATATTCCGGCGGCGGTGGCGACGAGCTTGGGTTTTCTGGGATTGAGGGAGATCCAACTCGAGGGGAAGAAAGCGGTAAACGTGAAGGATTTTCTGAACGGCTCTCCCTCGTTCATCGGCGCGCAGTTGTAGTTTATTCACGGACATAGAATCAATCGACTCTAAAAACCAGCAGGAGACGGACAAATGGCGCAAGCAACATCCCGGCAGATACCCGACGAAGCCCAGGTTTTGGGTTGGATGGAATCGCTCAGCAACTGGGGACGCTGGGGCGAGGACGACCAACTCGGCTGCTTGAACCTGATCACCCCGGCCAAACGGCAACAGGCGGCCGCGTTGGTCAAGGACGGCATTCCCGTAAGTTGCGCCCGCCCGATCAGCACCGACATGACCGCCGATGTCACCTTCCAGGTACAGCGGTTCATGGTCGATAGTGGTGAAGGCAGGAACGAGGACTCCACCGAGCGTCAGTACAACCGCCGGGGCGCCGCCGAGTTCATCGGCATGGTGTTCCACGGGCAGAGCATCACCCACATCGATGCCATGTCCCATTACTCCTGGAAAGGCCAGCTGTACAACGGCAAACCAGCCCAGATGATCACCTCCCGAGAGGGTGCGCAGACCCATTCCATCGAGGCCGCCTACTCCGGCATAGTCACCCGAGGTGTCCTGCTGGACCTGCCGAAACTGCGCGGAGTGGAGTTCTTGGACCCCAATGAACCGGTGATGCCGATAGACCTGTTGGAGGCAGAGGAAGCCCAGGGCGTGAAGGTGGAAGAGGGAGACATCCTTCTGGTGCGTACCGGCAACTACAAGATGCGGATGGACCAGCCGCCCGCTGAGGCCGGCGAGCCGATGACTGCCTGCCAGGTGGCCTGTACGCCATTGTTCAAGGAGCGGGGCGTCGCCATGTTGGGCACCGATACCTCCAACGACTTCCGGCCCTCGCATTACAGCACCGTGGGCTCACCGCTACATACCATGTGCCTGGTCACTTTGGGCCTCTGGCTCATCGACAACGCCAACCTGGAAGAACTGGCCGTGGCCTGCGCGGAACGCAACCGTTACGAATTCATGCTGACCCTAGCGCCCCTAAGGCTCCGCAACGTAACCGGGTCGCCGGTAAGCCCCATAGCGTTGTTCTAAAAGGCTCCCGAGCGCGGATCACAAAAAGAGGGCGGGAATAATCCCGCCCTCTTTTTAATTTTGCATCGATTAATTGCCCAGGTGTTGTCGATTCCGGCCTTCACCGTGATGACAGCGGATATCCCCTCTCTCACGCATGGGAGAGGGTTAGGTCCGACGAAGTCGAGACTCTCGACGCAGTCGGAGGTGAGGGCACCTGTCTCTCAACAAGTCACCTAATCACCGCCAACTATGACTTGCCTG
>CAVOAA010000244.1:0-3936 GCA_963693555.1 Dehalococcoidia bacterium
GACGTCGAGCGGGCGGTGAAGGACTTTCAGCCCGACATGGTAGGTCTGTCCCTACGGAACTTGGACAACGGCAGTAACCTGAACCCCGAGTCGGTTCTTCCCATCACCAAAGAGGTCACCGACCTGATTCGGTCGATCAGCCAAGCCACGATCGTCTGCGGAGGCCCAGCTTTCAGCATCCTCCCGGACAAGTGCTTCGATATCGTTGGGCCCGATGTGGGCATCTTTGGCAGCGGTGGAGATGCTTTCGCCGACTTGGCTGACCGTATCGAAAGCGGGGAGCCGTACCATGACTTGCCCGGCCTGGTGTACCGGGTAGATGGAAAGATCACGGTGACCGAAACACAGTCGACTTCCGCCGTCATGAAGCCCCCGCGCCTGGAAGACTTGGACTTGGAGAAGTACGCCGAGGCAGGATTCGGCATCGGCGTGATCACCAAATGGTTCGGGGACCAGCCTGTCGAGAAAAACCTGCGGCCCATCCAAGAGGTCGTCGCTGAGGTGAAGGACATGAAGGAGCGGCTGGGGCTGAGTAAATTCTTCTTCATCGCCAACGGGTTCAACGTGCCGGCCGACCACGCCAAGTCCTTCTGCCAAGCTCTGATCGACGCCGACATGAACATAGAGTGGAACACCGGGTTGGTACCCCGGGATTGCGACCCTGAGCTGATCAGCCTAATGAAGAATTCGGGGTGCGGCCTGGTGATAATCGGCGATCTGGTGGTCGATGCCCTCGATCCGGGGGACCTAGGCGTGCGCCTCGGCCAGATGCAGCAAGTTTGCCGCTTGTGTGAGGAAGGTGGTCTGCCTTATACCGTCGGTCAGACCTTTGGCGCACCCGGAGAGACCCGAGAGACCGTGGAGCAGAAACTGACCTTTCTCCGTGGCATCGACCCCACGGTAGCCAACTTGAGGGTTGGGATAAGGATGCTGCCGGGGTCAAAGTCAGCAGACCAGGCGAGATCAGAAGGCCAGGTCTTTGAAGACGGTGACCTGCTTTTGCCCGCCTTTTATGTCGCGGAATCAGTGAAGGACTGGATCGTCGAGCATCTAAAAACAGAGGCCAGCCGCAACCCCAATTGGAGCATTGACTGACCCCTGCCAGTTGTCTGATTCCCTAGACGAGCCGCTGTTAGCTGGTAGCTATTCTGGAACCGGCGCGAACTCGGCCGTGTTCATCAAGAAGGTATTCTGCGCGACCAGCAAACCCCTGACCCGGGGGATGTATACGTCGGTCCATTCGGGGTCGGCAGCCACCGCGTCTTTCCCTTCTTTGAAGTGCTTCAGGTCGTCGTAGGCCCAGATGTGGGTTACCTGGTTCAGGTCGCCGACGTCGCTGTAATACCACCCGGCCAGCTTGATTCCGTGGCGTTTCCGGATGGGTACGGCCACCTCGCCGGCCGCAGCCATGTAGGCGGGGATACCGCCGGGCTTGAAGGTGTAGGTGCGGTAGTCGAAGACCATCTTGTTCTTCCGCATGAATTCCGGGGTGCCGTCGGCCGGGACTTCGGCCTGGACCGGGTAGACCGGCGCGAAGTCGGAGGTGTTCATGGTCGACGTCTTCTGAGACTCCACGAGTCCCTGGGCCCTGGGGATGTATTTCTGGGTCCATTCCGGGTCGCTGTGAAAGGCGTGCTTGGCTTCTTCCATGTGCTTGGCGTTCTCATAGCCCCAGATATGCACAACCTGGTTCAACGCGCCGATCTCGCTCCAGTACCACCCGGCCAGGGCAACACCGTGGCGCTGTCGGATTGGCAGGCTGAGTTCCTTCACTCCGGCCCGGTACTCGGCGGTAGCCCCCGGCTTCATCGTATAGACCCGGTAATCGTAGATCATTTTATTCTCCTAAATTTCGTCATTGGTTCTTTCTCCGGCGAGGGAGGAAAGGTTGAGGGGCGTTCCGCTTAGGTTGCCGGAAATCCCCCTTTACGAAAGGAGGACTTGGATTTGCTTTCTCTGAGAATGGGGATCAGGGGATTTACGCTGTGTGTTGTAGGACAAATTCCCCGATCTTGCCGATGGCTTCGCGTGCTTCGGGCAGGATGGGGGCGTAGTGATGCCAGACGTGGGGCATGTCGTCCCAGACTTCCATCTCCACCGGCACCCCGGCTTCCTTGGCCCTGGCCTTCAGCATAGTGGAATCGTCTAGCAATACCTCGATTCCGCCCACCTGGAGCAGCAGGGGAGGCAGTCCCGTGAGGTCGGCGTGGATCGGCGACGCCAGCGGCGCTCTGGGGTCTTTGCCAGCCAGATAGACCTTGGCTATCTTGAGTAGGCGCTCTTTGGAAACAGAAGGGTCGGCCTCTGCGTTGGTGGTCTGGGACTCGCCGGTGGACTCCATGTCGGCCCAGGCCGATATGCAGATTGCAGCGGCAGGCATGGGTTCTCCCACGCTCCGTAAGGCCACCAGCGCCGCGACCACCAGACCGCCACCGGCCGAGTCGCCGGCAAACGCCATCTTCTCGGCGGCGATTCCCTGGCCCAGTAGCCATTGGTAGGCGGAAACAGAGTCTTCCACCGGCGCCGGGAAGGGTATCTCCGGGGCCAGGCGGTAATCGAGCGCCAAGACCCGCGCCTTGGCTGCCCTGGCCATGTGGGCCAGCATCACCCGGTGCGTTCGAGCCGAGCCGAACAGATAGCCGCCGCCGTGGAGGTACAGAATAACCCGGTCTTTTTCGGACTCGGGGGCGCTGATCCACTCGGCGGGTATTCCATTCACACCCACCCGTTCAGTCTCGATGTCGTCGTCCATGGGCAGGACCGACATGATCCTTTCGTAGGACAGCCGGTCGTCGTCGATGGTCTTCCGGACCTCTGCGACCCTGACGCGAATCATCTCTAGTACGGTATCCAGTTCTTTGCTGGGGGCCATGGGCGCCTCCTGAGACTGCTTCTGATTGGAGGCATCATAGTTGCCCAGGCTCCGAGCCGCAAGTGTGGTTGGGGCACGAAAGCATCAACGGGGGTTCTGGCGGAGCAACGGAAATCCCCCCAACCCCCCTTTGCAAAGGGGGGCTCCGGGGGGATTTTTGGTCTTCGACGTCGAACTTGTTTGTTCTGCCCGAATGGCCTGGGCAGGACTTACCCCAGCATTGCCTTCAGGGCACGGGCGCTGCTGTGGGGGGCGGAAAGCACCGGCACGGGAGACACCTTTTGCAGGTGGGCCAGGGCTGCGGCGAAGGAGAACTGGCCGAGCAGGACAACATCAACGTCCGGGGCCAGCTTCAAGACCTCTTCTTCCAGACGGCGCTCAAGTCCGGAGAGTCCCTCGGCCCGGAACACTGTGATCAGGTCTTCGGCCAGACAGATCACCGGTTCAACTTCTTTCCCCGCTTCCTCGGCTGCCAGTCTCAGGTAGTGCTCCGCGTCGCGCAGGGTGGCCGCGACGGAGGCGATCAACCCAACCCTGGTCCCGGCTTTAACGGCGTCGGCCATCACCGGCCCGTAGGACGACACCAGGGGTATGTCTACCAGGTCCTTGGCCGAGTCGACCACCGGGGCGTAAACCGAGCAGGCCAGGCCAATGGCGTCGGCCTGGTTGTCTTGGCAGTAGCCGATGAGATTGCTCATCCGGCGTCGCAGTTGTGGCGTTATTTCGCCGCCAAAATCGACCAGCAGACCTTCGTCCATGACGTTGATGACTTCAGCTTCTGGGAATTCCTCGCCAAAGGCCAGCTGCACCGGCGCGATGGACTCGGCTATGGCGTGGATCATTGTTATTCGCATGTTGTTTCCTTGGTGATATCCAGCGGGTTTGGGACCGATATTTACAGTTTATGGCTTACCAGGTTATCTGCCTGTCAGGCGTTGAAAGTCGAAATCATCCAGAATCTCGATCAGCTCGCCGCCCCTTTCCTGCATCTCGTATTCCACGGACACCATGGGCTTGTTGACGGATATTAGCTGGCCCAGATTCACCGGGGTGGCGTAGAGGAC
>CAVOAA010000245.1:0-3886 GCA_963693555.1 Dehalococcoidia bacterium
GACCAATTCACCAGTTCGTCAGTGGGGAATACCCCAAAAGTAAGAACCTGGAACAGGCCCAGAGCTACATGAGGAAGGTGTTGGTAGTAATGGAACATCGGGTGTCCCATTCCCATTGATCCCTGCCACGGATCAGTGAAATTCTGCCCGGATTTGACGGCGTCCACGACTGCTTCAACCAGCAGCGTGTGCAACAACATATCGGTGCCAGTCGAGACTTCAACCGAAAAACTGGAGTAAAGGGAGACTAAGTTGAAGGCGACTGCCGCGACAAGCAAGCAGATGACGACAAAAGGTTCGTGGCGGGAATATTGTCGCAGGCGATCAAGCATCGGGCGGTGTGACAACTCTATCCTCAAACATTTTGGTGAGATGCATCCCGACCATGTTACAGCAACGAACGTGCGAGATTAGTTACGGGCAGCGTGGCGTCTTGGCTATAAATAGAGCATCGCAAGAACGCCGAGTCCAACTCGCCTCTATGCAGTCTTTGTTGCCCCGCTGACCGCTGCCACTCGTTCGCCGCGCCGGTCGCGCAACACCACCGGGATGATCGTCCAGGATAGCCGGTTCGGTTGGTCGGCTTGGAAAACCAGAGCAGAGCTTTTAAGGAGTTGGCGGCTGATCCCCGGACTCCTGAGCAGGTCATCGGCCATATCGTCGGTGGTCCCGGACGGTAACGACAAACGTTGGTCTATGACATCGTCATCAAGACCCTTGGCCATCAGCACGAGAATGTCCGAGGCCCTGAGCCTTTCGCGCACCTGATAGAACACTTCACCGGCCACTGTTTCCAAGAAGAACCATTCGAGCAGGTCCAAGGGCGTAGGCGAAGCCGTGCCTGGTTTCGAGACCGCAGCCTCATTGTAGAAGTCTCGAACGTCGTCGGTGATGAAACGCAGCAACTGGGGCATGGGGTGGGCATAGCCATCGGGCACCGCCATGTCGGCGTCGGCGGCGAACCGCGCCAGTACGCCGAGCATCTCGTCGATCGAGTCCGGGCCTTTGCCGCTGGTCCCGACCGTGGTGCGGCCTCGTGCGCGCAGGCCCTCGTCGAACCACGGCCTGAGCAACTGGGCTTCCTGCTGCAACTGAAGGGTTAGAGCAGCGGACTCGCTGTCTGGCTCCGGAGTCGGAAAGGTCACCGGACAGGACCAAGCCGCGTCTTCGACAATCTCTTCGCCCTCATCGCCATCGTAGTCGACCAATACCGGCCCAGCAGTCTCGCCGGCCAACGCCAATGTTCGTCGCAAAATGTCCAATTGGATTTCTGGGTGATTCGGCGGACCCAACGGGCGTCCGAATTGAAAGGGCACCCAAAGCGCACGAGATGGCTTGGTCGCTTCCGTGACTGCCCGGACCAAGCTGATCTGGACCGTTGCAATCCCGGCCCCGCCGTCTGCTTCCGGCCTCTCGATGTATTGTGATAACACGCCTACGGCGCGCGTGCAGCCGGGTCAAACAGGTATCAGAAAAACAAGGTCAACGTTGTCTCCCTTGAGTAGTTGGGAGACCTCTTTCGCAGCCGATTCCATCCGTTCTGGCGCCGTTGATCCCATGAATGAGTAATGCCACCTGGCAACCGAGCCAATCTCCCTGGACACGGCCAGCGTCTGCAGGTGCTCAAGGGGAAAACAAACGTTTACGTCCTGCTGATAGGCGCTGCGATCGAAGTTCACGCTGGAATGGGTCATTGCCAGGTCGGCGTACTTGACGTCGCCAGGGATGATCCGGTAATCGCCCTCATGACCCGTGAAAGGGCGGTCGTCATGGCGATGGATCGCAGCCGTGGTGATGACCGCAACCCGTGCCTCGGCCAACTTGGGCGGTTTAACCCAGGCCAACGGCCCAACGGGCTTGAACTTCCTACGCTCAAAATTAGCTTGCAACGGTGGGGGAATATCTGCCCAGCGGACCATACTTGGAACCTCTAACCTGCCACTTGTTCCGATGTGGTGATTACTTAAATGAGAGCGATCTTGAGTTTACCATGCCGCGGTTAGACCTCTTTGCGTTGCATCAGCCAAGACATGCCCTGAACATCGTCCGACATCCAGCGTTTTGCGTCCTCGAACCGGGCTTCCGGGACCTCCACTCCCAAACCGTCGGCCAGCCGGGTCATGAAGTTGAAATTGCAGGTGATCAGGACCGTGGACAGGATCTGCTGATCGCTTAATCCCAAGCTGCGCAGGTGTTCCACGTCGGCATTCCGGTTGCCCGACGGATTCTTGGTCAATTTAACGGCGAAATCCAGCATTCCACTGGTCTGATCGTCCAAGTCGGCCTGGGTGTAGTCGTGCATGATGTGACTGGCCAATTCCGGGTCGTCAGAATGTTGGCGGAGGAACCCTCCGTGAGACAGGGTTCAAAATCGGCATTTGTTGGCGGCGGACACTGCGGTGGAAATCGCTTCTTCTTGGACTCTGGTGAGGGCCGAAGAGCCGAAAGTAATCTTTGCGTTAAAGCTCTGAACGGCCTCCATGGCCGACTGATTTATGGATATAACCGAGATTATCGGCGGCAGGTTCTTCGTGGCTTCCTCATCTTGCTGAATCCAAGACATGGTTTACTCCTAGGCGTTTGGTAGATTTACGAATTGGTCTTCTGGATTTCCGCCCAATAACCGGTCCATTCTTCCCGCATACCGGGTTCCGTTTTTCCGGGCGTGTATCCGGGAGACATCAACGGTGCGGTCTTGGTTATGGTAATCACCACGTAGCCCTTCGCCGCTAAACCGGAGCGTATTATTCCTCGGCTACCAGTGGCGTAGGCCTCCTGAATCTCTTGAAAGAGGTCTCCCTCGGTGACATACTCGGCGGTCCCCTTGAACCGGTAGCCCTTTCGGACGAACATGTCGATGATGTTGAGCTCACAGGCGGGGTTGTGGCTCAGGTTTTCGACCGTGCCCGGCGAGCCAAGGTTGGCGAATACCAGGTGGTCGTCGTCCCAGACAGTGGCCGTGCCCTTGGGCGAAAGGTTGGGGAAGCCGTCAGCGGAGACGGTGGCCATGAAGCCCATCCGCTGCTGCCGAATCACCCGTTTCATATCTTCGTTTAGAATTCCCATGTCTACCTCTTTTGAAGCCGCTTCTAGGCGGGAAATTGGACGCAGTATATCAGCCGAATACAGTCATACGACAACACACTAACTTTCTACTGGCTGACGAGCTCTGGGCGGGCAGGCAAGGACAGTGCTAACATTTCCCAACATCAACCCGTTATCCTGGAATCGGCATAAAATCCACGAGAACCAAGCCTAATTGGAGGCATGAAATTCCATACGTGAAAACCATCCCGTATGAGGATTCCCAGGGCGACCTGAGAGAAACCTACGACCGGATGATCAAGTCGCGGGGATTCATTCCCAACGTCCAGGCGGTGAGTAGTCTAAAACCAAATATCATGCAAACTCTGGTGGAGCACGCTGCTTCAGTAATGTTTGGCGAGTCCGGAGTGTCCGGGGCGGAGCGCGAGATGGTGGCCTCTGTCGTTTCGGCCACCAACAAGTGTCAATATTGAACCCTTGCTCATACGTAGGCCCTCCGTGGTGAGGACCCCGAATCGCAACTGGCCGAGCAACTGGGCGAGAACTACCATGACGCCGGACTGTCACCCAAGCAGATGGCGATGCTGGAGTTTGCCGAATTCCTGACAACCACTCCCTCAGCAGTCACAGAAGACTGGGTGGAAGAACTCCGCAGTGTTGGCTGGGAAGACGCCGATGTTGTGGACATTGTGCACGTGGTGGCGTTGTTCAACTACATGTGCCGCGTCGCCAACGGTCTGGGCGTTGATCTGGACACCGATCGAGGCTGGCAGGAACAATCGCAAAAACTGTCATTCAAGGACGAGACCGCGCCCAAGGTGTTTGGCAAGATTGCTCAGAT
>CAVOAA010000246.1:0-3756 GCA_963693555.1 Dehalococcoidia bacterium
GAGATCGTCACCCCCGGCCTATACATCGACCGCATCGTCCTCCGGCCGGCGGACTTTTCTGCCTACCTGTGATCAATCTTGCTAACTAAGGGTCTAACCGATGACATCGCTAGCCGATAAAGAACGTCTGCCCAGGGAGATCGTCGCCATGCGGGTGGCCAAGGAGTTGCCCGACGGCTCGTACGTGAACCTGGGTATCGGTATTCCCACTCTGGTATCAAGCTTTGTGCCGGAAGGCCGGACAGTTTTTTACCACAGCGAGAGCGGGATCTTAAACTGTGGGCCGGTCGTCGATCCAGGGAATGTCGACGACGAAGACATCAACCTTATAAACGCCGGAGGCCAGTACCTTCAGAGCGTCGGAGGTATGTCTTTCTTCGACTCTGCTGAGGCCTTTGCCATGATTCGGGGCGGCCATGTGGACGTGACAGTGTTGGGTTCTCACCAGGTGTCGGCCACCGGCGATCTGGCCAACTGGATGCTTCCGCAGCGCGGTGTGGGCAACGTGGGCGGGGCCATGGACCTTGCCACCGGCGCCAGGGTCATCGTCGCCATGGAGCATACCGACCGGACCGGTGCGCCCAAGATAGTTCAAGAATGCACGTTCCCTCTGACCGGGAAAGGCTGTGTCTACCTGATAGTGACCGACCTGGCGGTGATCGAGTGCGACGGCAAGGGGCTGACATTGAAAGAAGTGGCCCCGGATTGGACACCCGAAGAGGTGCAGCAACTTACCGGGGCCAAGTTGACCGTATCGCCAGATATCAGAGAGTTCGAACTCTAGATTTCTATCCTCTCTAGATTCCTACCCTTCGATGAACAGCATCTGCGCATCGACGATATCGAACCCGGTGTCGATGATGTTCGCGGTCTCCGTCGCCGTGTCAAAGATCAATATCTTTGACCTGTCTCCGCCGTTATACCAAGGCTTGATGAGGACGCAACCGCCATCTGCGTCGATGGTCGAATCGAAGCCGTTGACCTCGTTTTCTGAGGCTGGCATGGCGAACTCGTAGATGGTGAAATCGTCCGGGTCGTCAAGGCTGGCAGCCAGTATCTCCAGGGAACGTCGCCCCCCATTTTCGAGAAACCCTACCCAATAGGCCATGCCGTCGGCGATGACCACGTTTCGCCAACTGGAGAACATGTAGTCGTCCCAGTCTTCTACCTCGAACGCGGTGATGTAATTCTCGGCCGGCTGCCCCGAAGCCGGGTCAACCTTGAAAACACCGGTGATTGGGTCGGCCTCGCTGGGCAGTTTTGCTCCGTACAAAATATCCCCGCCCGAGACCAACTGGAACCCCGATTCTGGTGTGGTCATCTCGCTGGTTTCAAAACGGTCGTCGTACGAAGACCTCATGTAATCGCCCGGTGCGTTATAGAAACCCCTGGACATAGACCATTGCTGGGTGCTGCCGGTCTTGTAATACACTTGGCCGCTGGCCACGGCATACCCGGGATCCAAAGCGTCAGACTGAGTGCCCCACTCAGATTCTCTAGACAGATCGGCCGTATCGTACTGAGTGATGGCCAACTGCCCGCCGTTGGTGTACTTGTTTGAGACGTACAGGCGGTCGTCGATCGTATATGGCCGCTTGAAATGCGGTGCATAACTGGGCGATGAATATGTATCGATGACCGTTGTCTCGCCAGTGTCTGGCAGGTAGAGGACAACGGAATTGGAGTCGCTCTCCAGTTGGATGAATTTGGTGCCCAACATAGCTCCGGAAGTCGAGTCGTTGACGATGGTCTTAAGGGTGCTGGAGCTGCCGCCGCCGCTTACAGCCATTACCAGAGCCAAGGTGTTCTTGGGTAGTAACTCAGCGTCTGGAGTTTCGACTGTATCGTGATCAGGGGCTGGCGTGTCCTCTGGCTCGGGCTGCTCAGTAGTCGGGGGAGTGGGTGAGCCAACATCGAACGACTGCGTGTCCTTCTCGTCGGGAACCGTGGAGCCGTCGTCGTGTTCCGGTGTAACTTCCACGACGCAAGCCACGGACAATAGAAGACCGGCCAGCAGCAGCAACACAGTCTGCCAGGTTTTTACAGCGCGCGGCCTAAGCTTACTGGCCAAAGAAACCTGCTTTAACATGACGCCTCCCAGGAGCCCCCGAATTGCGAATCGTTGACACGCGGGGACTACCGCTGAATCAATCATCGGCTGTAATCCGAGATAAATCAATGTCGGACACCGGCCCTCAAGCGGGGCTAATAGTTGGTTCAGCGCCCAAAACACCTGCCTGGGAGCGCGGCCAACGCGCCATTAATTCTGTTGATGGATGTCCGAATTGGTGATACATTTTTCTTACCATTGCTAAGAGAATAATTATGTTCCTAGCAGGGAACATGACGACGGCTTGAGACGGTGCGTCTCAAAATCTAGAATTCCTGCCGGTCTCGGGCATGCTCCGACTCCGGTTGACGATATTGATTCTTATGTCTGAGGCATTTTCAGTAACGAACGACACGATCGACCCGATACTCGCGGAAGTGATCAAGGGCAATCAGGACAAAGTGGTTGGCTGGATGACGGGCAAGCCCGGATCCTGGGGGTTCTTGGCTGGACAGGCAGTAACCAACGTGCGCAAAAGCGCGGGGCGCGATCTGGCGGATATGGAACGGCGGCTGGTCTGGAGCCGCATGTGGTGGTGGCTGGAACAGGTGAAAGCCCGGGCTGGCGGCGCCCCTTAAGCGAGCGTCTCGTGGCCTATTTCTCCTCACGACGCCAACCTCGTTGTACTGGTGTTAAAAGTATTCAGATATACTGACTGTCATGACTCTACAGCCAACGTGTGCCGGCCTCGCTCCTTCTGCCAAAATATGTCCGACCCCATAATCATCGCCACCGGCATCTATAAGACCTACGATACCGGCACCGTAAAAGTGAATGCCCTAAGAGGCGTTGACCTGATCGTAGAGCGCGGTGAAATGGTCGCCATAATGGGCCCCAGCGGCTGCGGCAAGACCACTATGCTTAACTGCCTCTCCGGTCTGGACGAGATCGACTCTGGCCAGGTGTTGATCGACGGCGTGGTGCTCCACGACCTGCCCGACGACGAGCGCAGCGATTACCGCGCTCGCAGCATGGGCTTCGTCTTCCAGCTCTATAACCTGCTACCGGTGCTGTCTTCCGTGGAGAACGTCGAGTTACCGCTTTTGGTGTCCGGGGTCAAACCGGCGGAGTCTCGTAGGCGGTCCATGGAATTGCTGGACCTGGTGGGGCTGAGTGATCGTGCGCAACACCTTCCCGGTGAGCTATCCGGCGGGCAACGCCAACGTGTGACCATCGCCCGCGCCCTGGTGAACCAGCCGTCCATCGTCTGGGCAGACGAACCCACCGGCGACCTGGACAGCGAGACGGCGGGAGAGATCATGGACCTGATGGGCAAACTCAACGTGGAGAACGGCCAGAGTTTTGTACTTGTAACCCACTCAGACGACGTGGGCGCCCGTGCTCACCGCATAGTGCGCATGCGGGACGGCGAGATAGTAGACACCGGCAACGCCTAGATAGTAGACACCGGCAACGGCCAGGCCCCGTAACCTAGATCATCGATTCACCCCCCACTGATCTTCCCCTCATGTGAGGGGCCGATCGGGGCAGCCCAGGACAAATATGGAAGAGCTGTTCGGCGTTCCCATGGACGTCATCATGGTTGTCTTGTTGGCGATCTTCCTACCGGTGATCGCTGGCGTGGCCATAGTCGGCTGGCGCAACCGGGTGATGTTGAAATTGGGCCTGCGCAACATCCCCCGCCG
>CAVOAA010000247.1:0-3668 GCA_963693555.1 Dehalococcoidia bacterium
CATCAACGCCATGGCCAGCGCGTCGCCCACCACCAAGGCTGCGGTGGTGCTGGATGTCGGCGCCAGGTTGAGGGGGCAAGCCTCAATGTCGACGGGGGTGTAGATCACGACGTCCGAGTTGCGGGCCGCCGCTGATTCTGGCTTAGCAGTGATCATTATCACCGGGATATTGGCCTTGCGGACGTGTACTAGCACGTCGAGCAGTTCTTCAGTTTCCCCGGACTTGCTCAGCCCCAAGAGGACGTCTCCGGGCCGTATGATCCCCAGATCACCGTGCAGCCCGTCCCCCGGATGCAAAGAGATGGCCAATGTTCCAGTGGAGACCATAGTGGCGGCGATCTTCTGGGCGATCAGACCCGACTTGCCCATGCCAGTGACCACAATTTTGCCCGTGCAGCCGAAGATAAGGCGCACCGCTTTTTCGTAAGCCTCGTCCAACTGCTCCCGGGTCTTGACCAGTGTTGCGATCTCTAGATCGAAAACTTTGTGTAAATCTTCAAGAATACTCATATCGTCCGGCTGGTGGTTTTGGATGTTGTTATTGTTCCGTACACCGGGTCCCGAACACCGGGTCCCGAACATCGGGTTGTACGCCGTCAGTTTGTGGCCATGTGCGCCAGGCGGAGCCAGATCGGGCCGTCGTAGTAGTTGACCAACGGAAGCCGCACCCCCAAGGGGCGCGGGCCTTCCGGAGAACGACCCCTGGAGAAATAAAACTTCTGAAACTTGCAGCTCTCGTCGATCAATATCCGGTCGTCGTTCTGCCAGGGGTATTTGAGGAATTCGGCGACTTCTCCGCCGACCATTTCTTTCCTCTCTCGGTTGCAGCAGATGAATAGATTGTCAGGCTCCAGTTGGTCGCGCATGAAATCGAAGTACCGCTGGATGGAGAATCCCGTCATCTCCTGCATCGAGTTGTTGTTGGCGGCGACGTCGAACCGCAGTGACTTCAGCGATTCAAGGTCCTCGGTCGGGCAGTAAACAAAATCTGCGCTGGAGAGATCTCCGCCGTCGGTCGCCAGACGGTGGTCGGCGGCGGGGAAGGCCCGGTGGACGTGGTGGGCCTGGAACATCAGGGTTTTTCCCAGGTCTACCAGTACGACCGTTGCTTTGGGAAACAGATATTTGAATAGGACCGACAACACGCCGATCCCGTCACCGATTATCAGCGCTCGTGGGCTGCCATTACCCATGTTCTCGGGCATGTGCCGGCTTAGAGCTTCCAGGAGACAGACCTGGCGAAAGACGGTGTTCGTTGGGTCGAGGCCCATCGGCTCACAGGCCGCAGCCGCCAACCGCCCGATCTGGCGGATACGGCGTTTGTTCGGCATCGCCAGAAGGTGAATGCTAGAACAGGCCTGGTCGAGGACACGGCTGCGCAATCCGGACCAATTGCACCCCCAGAATGGGGCTGTGAAGAGATCTACCGCTCCCGATTCGGTTTCTCTCACCTTCAGGTATTCGTGCTCCTGCTCCCAATGGGAAGAGATGAGCTCCCCGTCTTGCTGGTCTTTCGTCTGGTTCTGGGCTTCCGTTTGGTTGTAATAGGTCTCATACAACCGCCGGACCACGGGAGAGGTCGAAACGTTTCGGCCGTGACTTAGTGAAAACTCTGGGGTTGAAGTCAACTGCCGACCTTTAAGTGCTGGTGGGTGGATAAAAGCGCTCCGAAAATCATCATGGGGCCATACTCAGGCCGCCGGGCTTGCGGACCAACGATGCCGCTGCCCAGACCCCGATGCCCAGCAAGGCTAGCCAGGGCAAGATGGACAGTACGATGATCAGCGGGAGTACCGGGGCGCGGTAGACAAATTCATAGGTATGCCGGCCCGGCGATGTCTGGACCGAGGCGTAGCCATCGAAATTGATGGCTGAGATTTCCTGACCGCCGTCGATCGAGACCTTCCAGCCGTCAAAGGCGTTGGCCGGAACAACCAATACGGACCCGGCTGCGCCATCTGCCTCCACGGTGAACCGGCCCGGTGAATAAGACAGAACATCCAGTGGCGTCACGTTGGAACCGTTCACCAACCAGGAATCGCCCTGCGCGTCATCGTTGATCCAAGAAAGGATGCTGCCGTCTTCGATGAATGTCCTCCAAGTACCTTCAGAAAGAGGCTGATGCTCGTCGGTCCCGATGAAATAGCGGATCCTCTCGGCGTCGCCGATCAGTTGATGCTCCGCTTCGAATTTTGGACTCAGCGGCGGGGCCACCGACTTCGCTACAGGAATCCCGCGCTCCGCCAGAGCCAACCGGACGGCCGTGGTATCGGTGAATCCGAACTTGCCGATGTCCATCAAGAATGGTCCTTGGTCCTGTTCTTGGATCAGGTCGAGCACCCTGAGTACCGGCGCGACCGCCGGGACATCACCGGCTGTCGGTAGGTCTTTCGTTGCGTGCGCCACGTCGGCCAACCCAGTGATGGCCAATATCGAAACGGCGGCAGCGATCACGAGGCCCGGCCTTGACTGGCCAGACGCGCTCCACCGGACCACGATCGCGGCCAACACTATGAGCACTACCGCCATTACTACGCCGGCTACCATGTAGCCCTCCTCTGATGACTGTAGGCTTTCGAGGCCCGGAGCGGCGTTGTATACCCGATTGATCGTGGCAGTCCACGAGACGTTCACCGACCAGACTCCGACCAGACCAGCCACCAGCAACACGATCGCGGCCGGGACAGCCCACCGGGTCAAACGTTCTCGGCTTGGGAGGCGAAGCGAACTCTCCAATGCCACCGCAGCCAGGGCCAGGCTTGCAGGCCCCGCGACCATCAGCGCACGAGACGGCACCCGGAATGAATCGAGCCTCGGCAGGACCTCATAGGCCCAGTGCACCGGTGAGTACCAGAACCCGTTGGCGAGCCACAGCGCGGCGAGAAGGACCACGGCAGCCAGGGCAGTTATCTCACGGCGCGCCGTCGTGACGAGGCCGGACAAAGGACTCCACCGGAGCGCGGCTACGACTACGGCCAACACGGCCAACGCGCCCAATGCGAGCGGTATCAGACCGATGAAACTGCTGTATTCCCACCACCCCCACGGATGGGTCGTGTACCGGAAGAAGGGTACTGCTAGGTGTACGGCTGCCCAGTAAGCGTCCTGCCCGCCAACGTACGGGTGAATCTGGCGAATGGTATCGGGCAGTATGGCCGCGGAGGCAACTAGCTTTCCAGCGGTGCCAAGCAACAGACCCGCAGCCCAGGCCGAAAGACAAAGGATCAGACTCCACCAGGAATCCCGGAGGCCCTGACCGGCCTTAACCACCAGCAAGACCAGCGGCACGGACACCACCAGGTAGAGGAGTACGTAACTCCCACCGGCCAGGAATGTAAGCCCAGTTATAAGCCCGGTTAGAACTCCCCAGAAGATAGTCGTTCGGTTGGTTTCGGCTCTGCCCGTCATCAACGCCCCGGCCAGCACCAGGGGAATGAGCGGCATGGCCAGCACTTTTTCGACGTGGCCGGCGTGGATACGCGCTCCGATCCCGCCCCCAACGGCGAAGATGAACCCCGCCCAGGCCGCAATGATCGGCCGGGGGCCCAACATGCGGGCCAGCAGATACATCCCTGAGCCAGCTAATAATAGGCTGAAAACGTAGGTTATCCGGATGCCGGTTTCAGTTCCGAAAGCCAACGCGGGCAGTGTCAGAGGGGCGTAAAAGA
>CAVOAA010000248.1:0-3654 GCA_963693555.1 Dehalococcoidia bacterium
GGAATCCAACGAGAAACGACATTGACTCTTTCCTCGGTTTGGGCTACTATCCGCCGGGGCTCTATAGGGTCTGGGTATGATTTTGCAGATTTCATCACGCCTGGATTGCGGTTGTTACGAACAGCTGTCAAGAAGATTTTGCCGGTGTCTAAACCTTTAAGACACCCTCATCAACTATCACAGCGGTTTGGTTAATTAGTCCGGAGAATCTTCCGGAGATAGCGGGAAATAAGGGGAGGAAGCATCCATGACTGGACGAGTTCAAATTAAAATAGGGCGTATTATTCCATTAATTTCCATATTAATGCTTGCATTGTTAGTCGCCTGCGGTTCTTCAGCGACTGCGGTTCCTGAACCGACGGCGGCACCAACGGATGCGCCGTCACCGACGAAAGAACTAGCCACGGGCGGCGGTGATCCGACGCCGACGCCCTACGCATTCGCGGCTCCTGCTCACATCGCTGAGCTTGACGCCAGGTTCCCGAACCCCCCACCAATCCCCTCCAAGCCGCAATTGTATGGCGGAGTTCTTCACGTAGCCACCAGCGTTAAACCGGATATGGATCCGCTTCGCGTTCGCGACTCTGAATGGTACGTCGTCTGGGACGAGCTGCTGGAATGGGAAGCTCAATGGTACTACCCTGAAGTACAGGCCACGCCGACCATCCGTAAAAACCTGGTTGAAAGCTGGGATATGGTGGACGCTTCGACATGGAACTTCAAGATACGAGAAGGGATAAAGTTCCACGACATAGCACCGGTAAACGGTCGGGAAATGACCGCCGAGGACGTTAAATACTCGTATGATATGTTGCGAGGAAAGCCTGGGTGGGGAGCTGCTGAGGTCACTTCCGTTGATTTGCTTGAAAACAACACCGTGCAGTTCCACACGCGTATTCCGCTAACTAGCTTCCCGTTGATTCACACCAACGGCACCACCCCCGTGGTCTTCCCTAAAGAGGCTGTAGAAGCGGAAGGCGGCTTGCATGAGAACCCCATTGGCACCGGGGCCTTCATGGTGAAGGAGTTTGTCCCTAACGAAGGCGTTCTGTTTGAAAGAAATCCCAATTACCATCTGAAAGACGAAGATGGCAACCAACTTCCGTACCTGGATGGCCTGCGTTACATATTCGCCCGCGGCGAGGCCACTCAGATTGCACTGTTCCGCGCCGGACAAGTGGATATCATGCGCTTGAATAGAATCGATACCTTGGAACAGATTCTTAAGACAAACGAAGACACCTCCGTATACCGTGTGCCCTCATTCGGCTGGGGCGGCTACGCCATCTGGCCGAACCTGGCGAAAGAGCCCTTCAATGACAAGAGAGTACGCCAGGCTCTATCGATGGCCATCGACCGCCGGGTTGTGCTTGAGGTAGTTAACCGCAGTGACGGTGTGGTATATGGAGCCTTCCCTTGGGCTCTGGCCGGCTATACCGAATTCGACCAATACACCCTTGATAACCTGGGACCGGCCTACCAGTACAATCCCGAGGAAGCCAAGCGCCTTTTGGCCGAAGCGGTGCCCGGTGGTCTTAAGATTGATTTGGAATGGGGGGAGCTCCAGGGTCTGCCCTTGGGTGACTTCGCCGTGCTCGTTGCCAAGTACTGGAATGATATTGGAGTTGATGTCAATCTCCAGCAGTTGGAAAGCGGTACCTGGACTTCCAAACGCCGGGGTGGGGCTGATCTTGGTGACGCGCTGGTGACCTTGGTCAACACAGGCTCTGGTCCAACAGCGTGGGACTGGGTCTACTCTCACTATCACAGCGCGATACCAGACACCATAAACAGGCCGCACGTGGAGGATTCCAAAGTTGACGGCCTTTTGGATGAATGGGCAAACGCGGGTGATTCTAGGCAGCTCGACATCCAGAAAGAGTTGTTCGAATATCTTGGCGATCAGATGTACAGGATTAATGTCATGGTTCCGCCGCATTACGCCATCGCGCAGCCTTATCTGGTCAGGGGGGGCAACCCTTACTGCTGGTACCCAGGGTTCTGTTCTTACGAGGCCAAGACTTCTTGGATGACCGGCGACAACATCCCTGAGCGGAGCTTCGACAAGTTCGGGGGATAACCGGACTAACAAGGCTATAAGAGAGCGCCCCCGCCATACCAGGTGGGGGCGCTCTTTCATCACTGGCGCCCCTGGACACAGATAAATAGGTCTTTCATCACCTGACATGGAGATATTGAAGTGTATTTCCCCTGGAGAAAACTGGCTATAACGGAGGTTGAGGCCTGATGGTGCGCTATGCCGTACGGCGGGTCTTGCTGGCGTTCTTCGTTCTCCTTCTTGTGTCCGTCGGAGTATTCTCCGTGGTGAGAATGCTCCCCGGAGACGCCGTGATTATGTCGTTAGACGAGTACTCCGCACTGACGCCAGAGGCGCTGGAGGATGCCCGTCGTGAATTGGGCATAGACCGCCCGTTCATTAACCAATACGGCACCTGGATCTGGGGCGCGGTACGGGGCGACCTTGGCAAGTCTCTGATTAGCCATAGATCGGTGACCGGAGAGCTTGTCAAGCGTGTCACACTTACCCTTCATTTGGCCGTAATGGCCATGATTGTTGGCCTCATTATCGCCATTCCAATCGGAATCATCTCAGCCATACGTCAGGACACAGCGGCGGACTATGGCGGTAGGTTATTCGCCATCATGGGCCTTTCACTGCCGGATTTTTGGTTGGCGGTGGTTGCCATCACGTTCATGACTATCGTTTTCCAGTGGTTCCCGCCTCGGGGCTTTGAACCCATCTGGATCGATCCTTGGAAAAACATCCAGCAGTTGTTCGTTCCTGCCTTGATTATCGGGTCGCGTTTCTCGGCGGTCGTCATGCGTATGACCCGCTCCTCCTTGTTGGAGGTGCTGCGGGAGGACTACATCCGCACCGCGTGGGCGAAAGGCATGCCAGAACGGACGGTGATTGTGCGCCACGCGTTGAAAAACGCCCTGATACCAGTGGTCACCATCATCGGGCAGCAGTTTTCCCTGCTCATCGGCGGCACGGTGATTGTTGAATTTATCTTCCTTCTACCTGGAGTGGGTAGCCTGACCTTGGATGCGGTGTTCCTCAGGGATTACACGATGATCCAGGGGGCAGTACTGTTTTTCGCCACGGTCATGGTGTTTATGAACCTACTAGTCGACCTTTCGTACGCTTGGTTAGACCCGCGGATCAGGTTTAGTTAAGCGGGATCAGTTAAGAGGAAATCAGTGGATATTTTTCGTAGAAGCGCGCAGACTGCCGAAGTTCTTGAGGTTAGCCATGGCCGCACTTGGGGACGGTCGCTGCTGACAGTTGCCCGCAGCAAGCCCTTGGGAACGGCTGGAGCTGTGGTGACGCTGGTGCTGATTCTTGCCGCGCTTCTTGCGCCACTGATTGCCCCTTTCGACCCCCAAGACTTCAATCTCACCGAGAAGGGACTACCTATCCGTCAGCAGGCGCCAAACGGCGAGTTCTGGTTTGGGACCGACGCCCTGGGCCGTGACGTGCTCAGCCGTATCATCTACGGTGCTCGGGTGTCCTTGCTCGTTGGCTTTGGGTCGGTAGCGTTGGGAACCGCGCTAGGGACGGCGATCGGGCTGGCGTCAGGTTTCTGGTCCGGCAGAGTTGACCAGATTTTGCAGCGTATCGTGGACACCTTC
>CAVOAA010000249.1:0-3608 GCA_963693555.1 Dehalococcoidia bacterium
GCCCGGGCCAGAAAACAAAAAAAGAGGCGCTCCGGGCTCAATTGAGCCTGGAAACGCCTTTTTAAGTGCTTCTGGTGGAGACGGGGGAGAGTTGAACTCCCCGTCCAGAAGAGACCATAGATCGGATGTACTACAAGCTTATTCGGTGGTTCAATCCTCGCCCTTTAGAGGCACCACCGACGGAGCCTCGTGAGGGACAGCCGGTTTTTCTTAGGCCGCCGTTACCGGCGTGGGGCGGTCCGCATCCCGGATTTATGGCGCCTGACCCCTCCGACTCCAGGAATACCGGAGGGCAGACGAAGCCGCTTTAGGCGACTAGAGCGAATTCACGTTCGCCAGTTGTTTTTGCTACCGGATTTACGAGGGAGATAGCATCCTCGGCTTGCAATCCGCTACGGAACGCCCCTGTCGAACCCGCGCGTCCCCTTGCTTCTTCTATTCTCCCACAACCGTCTTCAAAGGGTCAACGGACCCCTGACCTTTCGCGCCCTTGATTAAGGTCCAGTGACTCTTTCACCTTGCCCGGCTGGATGGCACGTCTCTACGTTCTAAGTATGAAGCAACAGCTTAGACGGGGCGACCGGGTCCGGGTAAAAGGCGGCCGGTATGAAGGTGCAACCGGCACGGTCGATAGCGTGGTTTTTCAGCGGACCGAAGACGAACCTGACACGTTTCGCCACGGATTTCACGTCGTATTGGACTGCGGCCGGGTGATCACGATCCGGAGGGACCAAGTCCAATGACAAGTCATTTCTGGTCTCGGCAGCCCAGGCCCAGCGACCCTACCAACGCTTAAAGATGGACCATCCAGTCCAGCTACCTGGGCCACTGGGAACTTATAACAAAACGGGCGATGTTGAATAATGCCGGTAAGCTCTGTGGAATCCGGGCTTCACCTATCCATCTGGGCTTCGTCTATCCAAAGGAGAAACCGAAAAATGAACTGGCTAGATCTGGTTTTTGTAATCCTTATCGCTCTAAGTGCCTTCATGGGGCTGAAGATCGGATTGATACGCGCCGGCTTCACAGCCTTAGGCATCTTCGTGGGCAGCATCCTGGGAGGCCAACTCGGCGATGACATCGGCGGTATTTTTACCGGCATCGATTCTGACGGCGCCGTGGCTACGGTGGTCTCTTATGCTGTAATCATCACGATCTGTCTGACGGTCTCAGCCATCTTGGCGACGATCATTCGCAAGGTCCTTACCCTGCTGTTTATGGGCTGGGCTGACAAACTAGCCGGCGGAGCGTTGGGCATCGCCGCGGGTGCAGTCATATCGGCTGGAATCATCATGGGAATGGCGAACCTAACCTATAGCGTTGAGGTTGGTGACGAAGTCGCAGCCAAGGTGATGAATTCCACTCTGGACACCGAAAAGGCCAAGGCAAGGTTCGAAGACGGACTGACTCACTCGGCCATCGTGGCGGGTTTCTTAGATGTGGTCGATATCATCCCATCCAGCACGCTCTGGTTCGTACCTACCAACTTCAAAAGCTCTTTGGACATACTGAGCCAGCACAAAACAGCAGCCGGCAAATAAACCGCTCCGCGCCTCCTCTCAGCACAACTCCGGCGTGGCGTTTCCTGCCTGACCTGGGCTATTATTGCTCAGACAATAGCCCAGCAGGAGAGACGACGTGACCGACTGGAACCCCGCCCAATACCTGCGCTATGGCAGCGAACGCCTGAGACCGGCCTTAGACCTAATGGCTCGCATCCAGGTTGATTCCCCCGAAACGGTCTACGACCTTGGCTGCGGCACCGGGACGATCACCGGCATATTGAAAGACCGGTGGCCTGACGCCAATGTCACCGGAGTGGACTCTTCGGCCAGCATGCTAGAAAAGACCACCGATGTTGAGACCGGGGTCAACTGGCAGCATGCCGACCTCAACCAATGGCAACCGGAAAGTCAGGCTGATGTCGTGTATTCCAACGCGGCCCTACATTGGCTGGACGGCCACGAACAGCTGTTTCCCCGATTGATGGATACGGTTAAGCCTGGCGGGGTGTTGGCAGTCCAGATGCCGGAGAATTTCAGCGCACCCAGTCACACGTCGATTGCCGACACTGTCCGGGAGGGGGCTTGGCGCGAGCGTCTGGCGCCGTTTCAACGAGAACAGCCCGTAGCCGCTCCTTCTTTTTACTACGACCTGATCAGCCGCCTTTCTAGCCATATCGACATGTGGGAGACGACCTACATGCACATCCTGGAAGGCGAGGACCCGGTAGTGGAGTGGACCAAGGGCACCATGCTCAGGCCGTTATTGGACAATCTGAGCGACCAAGAAGGCGTAGGGTTTCTGGTGTCGTACGCCGCCAAGGTTGCGAAGGCATATCCCAAGAGCGCCGACGGCAAGACAGTGCTGCCATTCAAACGGCTTTTCATCGTGGCTACTAAATAGCTGCCAGTCTGGTTAGTAGGCATCGAAAAAGGCCCCTGGCTCTCAGGGGCCTTTTCTTATTAGTCGCAATCACCCAGATCGCATGCCGACCAACTTGAATCATACTGATCCGGTTTGATTTAGCGATCCTCCCTCGATAATTTAGATTTAGACCAGTAGACCTTGACTGCTGTTCGAAACCATCATTTGGAGATATCCCACTTGAGAAATTACCTGTTATTCATACTGCTAGGCGCACTCGCCCTGATAGCATTGGCTTGCGAGCCTTTGGACACCACGGTGGTGCCACCGACACCCGAAGAACCGCAGGAAGAAGAGGAAGTTGTCGACCACATTCCCTCTTTCCTTGGCGGAGACCCGGTCCAGTTGACCTCCAGCTCTGCCGATCAATTTGATCCGGCGTGGGACCCGCGGGACGACACCATCGCTTTCATGGTGAGCAAGGTCGGGCAGGGAGCGCCGTATGATATCGGAGGAGTGGCTCCCGACGGCTCAAGCGAGAGGGTAATGGCATTCGGACCGGCACAGGATATCGGTATCGCCGGTGAGCTCACTTGGGTTGGCGAGAGTGGGTGGTTGATAACCAATGAGAGGATCGCATTCCACGAATACATGATCTTCGACACTGCCTATGCGCCCTTCAATCGAGACGCCAAAGACGATGGCGACGACGCCTTCACCAGGGTGCTAGAGATTCCCGGCGGCATGGGCGGCGATGGGTTCAGTGTCTCCAGAGACGGGTCCAAGGCGATGTGGAAGAACCGTACTTCTCACAACCCCGACAATTTCGTCATCACGCTACGCACCGCAGAACCCAGAGCCCTTGCCGGTCAGTCAAGCGCCGAATTCGGTGATTTGCTGGTGACCCACTCTGCCGCCGAAGATGGCCCGCTCTTCGACCAGGGATTTGCTATGGGCCCTTGGGGTTATTCTTTCGCCATCAGCCAGAAGACTGGTTCCGGTTTCGACATCTACACCAGGAGCGCAACCGACGGGGAGATGGAGTCCCGTTTGACCGACACTGGCGATGGCGGGGCGATGAACATCAATCCCGACGTCTCACCAGACTTCAAATGGGTGGCATTCTCATCGGCGCCCGATGCCTGAGGTGGACCCGGAAATTCGGACAGGTGGCTAAGTGAGGATCCCGCTCCTAAAATAAACACAGCTGTTGCTGTGAAGAAGGAGTGGGACATGTCGAA
>CAVOAA010000250.1:0-3593 GCA_963693555.1 Dehalococcoidia bacterium
GCCGTCATTTCGAATGACGGATTAACGCCTTGGGCCCGCTCTAGGAATAGTTGCACAGATGGACACTCGGCCATGTTCACTTGGCTAATCTCCCCAACGGGGACAGGCAACGGTGGGACCTGGAACGCCCGCTCGCCGACCAGGTTGAGCGCCTCACGACTAGTGGCGATCACCTTGACGCCCGGAGACGACAGCAGCGACTGAACTAATGTTGTCGCGCCGGTGACCATGTGCTCACAATTATCCACGATGGTCAAGGCGGATTTTTCTTTCAGATACCCTTCGAGTGCGTCTTCACCAACGTTGAAAGTCTCAGCGACAAGTGGCCGCAGCATATTGGGGTCCATGAGGTCTACTAGGCCCACGAACCAGACCCCGTCAGGATAGTCATCGACAATTGAGGCCCCAATCTCCTGGGACAGCCGGGTCTTGCCGGAGCCGCCGGTTCCGAGCAGTGTTACCAGGCGGGCGGAGGCAAGCAGGCTGGTTACCTCGGTTATCTCATTCTCACGGCCGATGAAGCTAGTCATCTGGATGGGAAGGTTGTTCGGATGCGCATCCAGGGAGTTGAGTGCCGGGAAGTCTGCTGGCAAATTTGGGTGCTCCAGCTGGAACACCTGCTCCGAACGTTGCAAGTCTTTGAGCCGATGGGAGCCCATGTCCTTCAAACTGGTACCGGCGGGGAGGCCGTCCTTGACCAATTGCGCTGTAGCTTCCGAGACGAGAATCTGGCCGCCGTGGGCGATGGACCTGAGGCGGGCGCAGCGATTGACCGTGGCCCCGTAGTAATCGTGCTCACGCAGTTCGGACTCTCCAGTATGCATGGCCATGCGCACGCTGATCGCGACGCCATCTGGCCATGTTTCTTGTTGGAGTACCTGCTGAGCCAAGAATGCGGCGTTGACGGCATCGGAAGCCCTGGGGAACACCGCGAATATGCTGTCGCCTTCACCCCGGGGCCTGACCACCATCCCCTCGTTGCCCTCAACGGCAGACGCCAGAATAGAGTCGTGCCGTGACATCACGGTGCGCATTTCCTGGGGGTACTGCTGCCATAGCGGCGTGCTCCCCTGTACGTCAGTGAACAGGTAAGTGATGAGCCCCGTTGGCAACTCTGACTCTGCTTGTTGGACGGCTTCGCCACTCAGTTGATGGCCACAGCTCAGGCAGAACCGGGCCTCAGGAGCAGCCTCGACGCCGCACTCAGGGCAAGCGTTGGCTAGAGAATTCCCGCAGGACGAGCAGAACTTTGCTCCCGCTGGGTTGACGGTCTGGCAACCATGACAGGCCTGACCAGACTCTTGGTCGGCCACGGCTACGGCAGGAGTTGCCGAGAGGCTTGCCAGACCTTGGCCAATGCCAGTGAAGAAGGTATCCGGGTCCTGTATCTGGACGAACTCCCCTCCGCGGGCCTCGATCAGGCGGGCTGCATCTTCACGGGGTGGATTACGGCTGGCCCAGAACATGGAATAACGTTTTGAATTGCTTCGATCAAAGGCCCCGCGCAGTGCGGCGTCCCACTCGGCGGACCATCCGCTGACTATGAACCCGTACTCGTCCATGACCTTGTCTAGGAGGGCGTTCACGCTGGGGTCGTAGGCTTCTAGCTCTTCGGGCGTGTTCTTGATGCGGGTGTCCATGTAGTCGCCGCTGAGTTTGACGATCGTGCATCTGGTCTGGCCGAACGGGACCGCGCCGACGATGGAGTCCGGGGTGCTCAAGACCTGGGGAACGATGCCCACGTCATTGATCGCCGCCTCCAGCAGCCGGTCGAAGTTGGTGGTCAAGAAGAGGTGCACGTGACCGGAGAGGGCCAGCTGCGCCATCGTCCTGTGCGCTGCTGTTGGGACTTTGAGTCCATCCCGGCGTTCGTCGTCGGTCGGCTCGAAGTAGCTGCGCAACAGCAGGCTTCTTTCGGTTGGAGAACTGGCGATAGCGTTCAGCAATCCTGAGTAATCGGGCTCTTCTCCGTAGCGCTGTTTGTATCAGGAGACCGGATCGCTGCCGACCTCTTCGCCTTCGAGCCTGGCCACCTTGGTGATGAGGTCTGAGACGATCTGCCAACCCGTCGGTCTTCCCGCCGCCGCAGACACACCGGACCCCAAAAGCACGGCATACGCGCCTTTGTTGGCATCCAGCGCGAGAGATATTCTGACGGTCGGGTCAATCATGACGACATGTTAGCCTAACCTGCTCGATTCTGGATAGTAAAGTGCACCACCAGACAATTGAAAAGGCCCCGTTCTTCATCTGAAGAACGGGGCCTTTTTAGCTGACATAACCAGGGGGAGCCTAGACCGACTCTTCCTGTTTGGCCCGTTTGGCGTCTTCGATCACCTTGGGTTCCAGGTTCGCTGGGACCTGGTCGTAGTGGTCGAATTCCAGCGAGTAGGTGCCCCGGCCGTGGCTCACAGATCGCAGGTCCTGAGCGTAGCGTTGCACTTCGGCCTCGATTATGGTTACCCCGTCTTCGGGATTCATCCCCAGTATGCGTCCGCGCTTGACGTTGATATCGCTGATGACCTCACCCGTGTAGGCGTCCGGTACGGTTATCGACAGTTTGACCACCGGCTCCAACAGTACCGGGCCGGCGTCACCCAGTCCCTGTTTCAGCGCCTGGATACTTGCGATCTCAAAGGACATGCCGGACGAGTCAACATCATGGTAGCTGCCGTCGTACAACACAGCCTTCAGGTCTACCAGCGGGAACCCGGCTAGTGAGCCTTCGTCCAGGGCCTTGGTCACGCCCTTCTCCACCGACGGGATGAATTCCTTGGGAACGCGGCCTCCGGAGATCTCAGTGGCGAACTCGAAACCTTGGTCGCGGTCTTGTGGCTCCAGCCTGATGAGCACATGGCCGAACTGCCCGTGGCCTCCCGACTGCTTCTTGTGCCGGTATTCGCTGTTGGCGATCTTGGTGATCGTCTCGCGGTAGGGCACCCTGGGCATCTTGACCTTCAGATCTGCGCCAAACTTGCGTTTGATCTTCTCCAGGGCAACGTCAATCTGAGCATCGCCAAGCCCCGTGATCAACGATTCGCTGGTGCTGGCGTCACGGCTGAACTGTAGGGTTGGGTCCTCTTCCACGATCCTGCTCAAGGCCATGGACATCTTGTCCAAGTCGTCCTTGGAGGCGGGAGTTACGGCCATCCGGAAGTAGCCCACCGGTTGATTGATCTTTGCGAACGTCAAGGCGTTGTCCCGGCTGGCAAGCGTGTCGCCGGTCAGTGTTGCGCTCAGCTTACCGATGGCGCCGATGTCCCCAGCGGTGACTTCAGCAACATTCTCCTGGTACTTGCCCCTGGGCAGGTACAGCTGCCCGATACGCTCGGCCTGGTCTCGGTTACTATTCCATACTTCCGAGTTGCTCTTGATGGTTCCCTGATAGACCCGGAAGACCGAGAGCTTACCGACGAACGGGTCGGCGGTGGTCTTGAAAACGAAGGCAGCCAGCGGGCTGGCAGGGTCGGTCTTGTATTCGGAGACGTCGCCGCCGTTGAATATCTCAACAGGCTTGCCATCGACCGGGGAAGGCAGGAAAGAGCGTATCGTCCCCAGGAATTCTCCGATGCCGATCCCCTCAGGGGCCGTCG
>CAVOAA010000251.1:0-3583 GCA_963693555.1 Dehalococcoidia bacterium
GACCCGAGCACATCTTTCTCCAAAAGCAGCGTGTCGGTCACACCCAATCTGCCCAGGTTGAATAGGATACTGGCGCCGATCACGCCGCCGCCTACGATTACTACGTCAGCCGTTGATTTCATAGCGATTCTGTCTCCTGATTGATCCGTTAAACATTAACTGCCATTCTCTATTAATGGAAGCTGCCCTGCCTCGGCCGCCTTTCGGTTTAAGTCGGCTTGAGGCGTTGGCAGGTAGATCCGAGATCTAGTCTTGCCCTCAGTTACTAACAATCCTTTTTGAACTAACTCCGCTAGATCCCGGGAACCGGTAACCGGCGATACGCCGGTAATTTCCAGATATTGACCTCGAGTAATTCGGCCTGTCCAAGCTGCAAATACATATCCGTCTACCTGACGGGTAAGCAATTCCGCTTCTAATCCAAATTCGTACATGCTATCCATCATTCTCCGCCAGTCGGTCATCTCCTTGACAAGGAAATCGGATCCGACTTCCAAAATGGACGTAGCGAATTCGAGCCATTGTGTGGAATCGTAATCGGTCGAAAATCTTGCACCAAGAGACCGACTGATAGCATCAAAATAGTCCTCCTTGACATTGAACAGACCTACTTCGGTGTTTAGCAATTTCTTGAATCCAAATTCGGTCCGCTGAAGCATAAGCGTTTCCAAGCCCCGAGCGGTTCTGCCATTGCCGTCCCAAAACGGATGAATCGCAACCATATGCAGATGCGCTATTCCTGCTTTCAGCACCGGATTCATTCCGTCGTCATCATCTCTCAACCACAGAGCAAACGATCTCATCAATCCCGGAACATCACCTTGATCCGGAGGTTGGAAATTGCCAACCGTATTAGAACCTTTACGATAAACTCCAGGAGTTAACGGAGCCGCAGCGTTGGCGATAAAGTAACGATTGAGTTGCCGAATCACAAGTTCGTCGACCGGTATGTCTTTTTGATCACTGAGGTAATCGATGAAATCATAGGCTTGCAATGCATTGATATTATCTTGTTCGTCAGCAATTTCTGACCGAGTCACAGATTTGCTGTCCAAACGGGCGACTGCCTCCTCATCTAAGCTAGCTCCCTCGATTCTCGTGGTGCCGGCCACCCGTTTTACCCGCACGTCACGATGTAGCCATGTCTCGTGTTTTGGCATAAGTAGCATGTTCTCGATCAACCAACGATTACGTTCGATATTTTCTAGACGATATTCCATCGTCGAGGTGATGGTATAATTTGGTTGAAAGATAGTATCATTCATATCTTATATCTCCATATATTTATTCTAAAATGATATAATTGATAGTATCAATAGACTTCACTTGTGTCAATCAGCCGGTCGACGCGAAGCGGCCTTAATCCCAGTCAACGCATCTCCCGCTATTTCCACCTTTCGTGCGTGCCTGTTGACAGCGATTTAGGGCGAGAGTAGACTCTATGGCAATGCTGAAGGTGAACGGTATCCCCTGCGCCTCCTGTTGTCCTTGTACCTATTACATAGGGATCGGGTAGCCTTCTGCGTTAGTTAAACCACCATTAGGAACCACTTGAACCCACCACGTTGTCAAACGGGTGGGTTTTTTAATTGCCGAAAATCTTCGCCCCAAATACGAGCTTAAATACTCGGAGGATGAACCAAGTTGACTAGAAATACCTCGACCGGACAAGGCAAAGCCCTGGAGACCATCTACGAAGAGAGCTTAGAACTTTCTAAGAACTCTCAGAGCATCATTCCCTTCATGGAAGACGAGATCGTGCGGTTGGAGGAGGAGTCGGCGGCGTTCGTGGCCGGCGAAAGGGAAAATACGGAGTTCACACCCTTCCGTTTGAAGCAGGGTGTTTACGGCCAACGCCAGGCCGACGTACAGATGATTCGTGTCAAGATTCCCGGCGGCATCCTCACCACGGAGGCGATGGAGGCCCTAGGAGAGTTCACCACGAAGTACGCCCCCCTAGGCAAAGGCCACATCACCACCCGGGAGAACTTCCAGTTCCATCACGTCCCATTGGACCAATGCCCCGACGCCCTCAGGCTGTTGGGTGCGGCCGGTCTGAGCACCCGCGAAGCCTGCGGCAACGTGGTTCGGAACGTGGTTGGTGCGCCGACTTCAGGTGTCTGCGTGTCGGAGGTCTTCGACCCGACACCCTACCTGGCAGCGTTCGTCCGGTTCGCCGTTCGTCACCCGCTGACCCAGGCCTTCCCCAGGAAGTTCAAGAGTGCTTTCACCGGCTGCGACGACCACGACCATGTCGCCGCCGCCATCCAAGACCTGACCTACGTATCCCAGATCAGAATCGAAGACGGCGTTGAGAAGCGCGGTTTCAAGGTATTCGTCGCTGGCGGCACATCGATCATGCCCCGTCTAGCCAAACCCCTCTATGACTTCTTGCCCGAGGAAGACTTCCTCCGGCTGGCTCTGGCCCTGTTCACCGTCTTCAACAACGCCGACATGCTGCGCAAGAACCGCATGATGGCCCGCCTCAAGGTGTTGGTCGACCGCATCGGCATCGAGGAGTTCAAGACGCTGGTCGAAGCCGAGTTTGAGAAGATCGGTCCCATCGACCCCAAGCCTTGGATGAACGTTGAAGAGCTGATGAAGGAGACCCCTCCTGCATTGTCCAGCAACGGCTCCAACGGGAACGGCAGTGGCGACTACGCCGAATGGCGCAAGACCAACGTGGAAGCCCAGAAACAGGAGGGCTACTACGCTGTTCACGTTAAGCCCGACCGGGGCAACATATCCGCCAGTCAGTTCCACGCCCTGGCCGACATCATGCGCAAGCACACCGGCGGCCGTGCCCGCACCAGCCAGGAACAGAACCTGGTACTGCGTTTCATCCCGGAGCACATGCTCCACGACGTGTGGGACGCATTGGTGGCGATCGGCTTGGCTGAAGCCAACGCTAATTCGATCAGCAACGTTGTCTCGTGCCCCGGCACCGACAGCTGCAAACTGGGCATAACCGCCTCCATGGGTCTGGCCGGCGCTCTGAAAGATGAGATCCAAAGCTGGAATGGCCTGGTGGAAGATGAGGGTGTCAACGACATCCGCATCAAGATGAGCGGCTGCCCCAACGGTTGCGGCCTCCACCACATCGCCAACATCGGCTTCCACGGCGCAGCCACCAAGGGCGCCGACGGCGAGCAGATTCCCGCCTACGAGATGTTCTTGGGCGGAAACTACGGCGACGTCAACGTCCAGGACTCCCGCATCGGGACCAGGATTCCCCGGATCAAGATTCCGGCCAAGTCCGTCCCCGGTGTGCTGAAGGAAGTGGTGTCCTACTACAAGGACAACCGCACCGAAGGCGAGAAGTTCAACCAGTTCTTGGACCGCGTTGGTCTGGAAGAACTGACAGCGGTCGCCGAAAAAGCTCAAGAAGCCGCCGCTGAAGCCGCCGCCGGCTCAGACCTGTACGTCGACTGGGAACGCACCGTCCAGTACAAGCTGGAACGGGGCGAGGGCGAGTGCGCCGTATAGGGCGCTACTGATTTGGCATCGCCTGAATTGTCGTCCCTGGCTGGCAAGACCATAGCTTACGTCGAGGCCCGCATGCTCTCAGAGATGGGGGCCTTGA
>CAVOAA010000252.1:0-3581 GCA_963693555.1 Dehalococcoidia bacterium
CAACCGGCGGAGAGACAACCGGCGGAGAGACAACCGGCGGAGAGACAACCGGCGGAGAGACAACCGGCGGAGAGACAACCGGCGGAGAGACAACCGGCGGAGAGACAACCGGCGGAGAGACAACCGGGTTATATCAAGATACGAATCGTCGGATGTTTGGGATGGGCTGGATCAGGTTCCTGTGAACTTGGGCGTCCGTTTTTCTAGGAACGCCTGCACCGCTTCTTTCTGGTCGGCGGTGCCCCGAAGGGTGCTGCTGGCCCGGTGCTCGGTCACGATTACCTCGTGCAGGTCGGGATGGAAGCCGTTCTGAAGCGTTTTGATCGCCTTCACGGCCAGCGGCGGGTTGGCCGCTATCTCTTGGGCCAGAGACTCGGCCTCAGCCATCAATTCATCGGCGGGAACAACATCATTCACCAACCCTTTGGACAGCGCCCATTGGGAATCGTAGACCTTACCTGTTAGAGACATCTCGGCAGCGATGCCAGGCCCGGCCAGCGCGCCAAGTATCTGGGAAGTACCGGCATCGGGCACCAAAGACCGTTTGACGAATACCGATGAGAACCGGGCCGCTTCGGAGGCTAGCCGGATGTCGCAGGATAATGCGATGCCCAGACCCGCGCCGGCGGCAACGCCGTTGACTGCGGCGATGACCGGTTGGGGAATGTCTCGCAGATGGGGCGCCAGGCGCATGGTTATGGATGGCCCCTCGTCTGGCGAGTTCGGGCCTCTGTCGCCACCCTCGGCCATGCGGGCCGGCATGTCACCGACGTCATAACCGGAGCAGAACCCACGGCCTGCACCGGTTATGACAACTACCCGTATGGCCGGAAACTCCCCGGCCAGCAGGTCGAGCACGTCATGCAGTTCCTGGGCCATCTGCCGGTTGATGGCGTTCAGCCTATCCGGCCGTTGCAGCGTGATCACCGCTAGGTGGTCCTTTCTTTCCAAGGCGATGTGCTCGAATTTAGTGGTCGTGGCCATGATGGTGTCCTCCGCTATGACCGCTGAGTTGGTCGAGGGCTATCTGTGCTCCCCGGAACAGGGCTGATAACTTGTCTCTGGCCACGCTCTGGGTCAAAAGTGTCAGTCCGCAGTCGGGTGCTGCCTGAATCTTTTCAGGGTCGTGGTGCTCGGCAGCGGCCAACAGCCGCAGGGCGATCTGTTCAGCGTTCTCGGTCTTCGGGTCGGCGTTGTCGATACAGCCGAATAGCACGGTCTTGGACGGGCACAGTTCCAGCAATGCTGGGTCCAGATCAGGCGCTTGAAACTCCAGCGCTAGTTGGTCGATCTGAGAATGCTCCAGTTCGGCCAATATCTGGGGATAGCTGGGCCTGATTGGACGCTCCACGCCGGGCATGGCATAGCTGTAGCAGATGTGCACCGCCGTTTGGGCGCGCAGACCGTCGGCGCAGCGGTCCAGAGCCTCGATGCCCCATTCGGCTACCTTGTCGGGGTAGCGGCTGAAAACGGGCTCATCGAACTGAATCACGGCCGGCCCCAGGGCGTCCAGAGCTTTGGCCTCCCGGTTAATGGCGTCGGCCACCGCTAGGGCAAAGGCCCGTTCATCGCCGTAAAAATCGTCGTAGGTGGAGTCCACCACGGTCATCGGGCCAGGCAGTGTGACTTTTACGGGTGAGGTCGTGTTGGTCAGCAGGAACCTAAGGTCGTTGACGACGATGGGGTTCAGCCATTCAACCGGCCCGGTGCAGCGTCCAACCAGGGCCTTGCGGCGTCCGTCGCGTATCCACTTCTCGGCCAAGGTCTCGTAATCGAACCCGGCCAGTTGGGACGTGACGTGGGTCAGATACGACTTCCGGCGTTGTTCGCCGTCGCTGATGATGCGCACGCCGGCGGTCTCTTGGTCATAGATAGCCAGACGGACAGCGTCGTTCTGTGCCTCCTCCAACTCCTGGCCCGAGAGCAGCCAGTCTGCGCCCGCGCCGTGGTGGTCCGAGTCCTTAGCGTCCAAGGCTGCCGCCCGGTAAAGCCAGGGTGGCTTGGGCATACTGCCCACCACGGTGGTCTCGAATGGTTCTGCCATCTAAGCCATCACTCGGCGGAAAAAGTCCAAGGCGTTGCCGCCGACGATCTTCTTGACGTCGGTGTCCGAGTAACCACGGCGTATCAGACCCCGGATGATGTTCTTGCCGTCGGCTGGGGATTCCAGGCCGTTCAGGTATGGGGCCGGCATTTCGTCGAGAGCACGGCCCAGCATGTAGTGCTGAAAGGTCACATGGTCGCCGATGACGGTGTCGGTGCCGATGCCAACGTGGTCGACCCCAATCAGGTTGACCATGTAGTCGTAATGGTCAAGGACGCACTCGATGTCCTGCTCCGGGTCGTCGCTGAGTGAGTTGGGAACGGCGGTGATGCAGACCAGACCGCCCTTGGCGGCACAGGCCTTGAGCTCTTCGTCCTTCCTGGTGCGTCGGTTGGGGCGCAGGGTGTAGGAGGCGTTGTGGCTGAAGACCACGGGCGTTTTGGAGAACTCAATGGCGTCCATCGCCGTGGGTGTGGAGGCATGGGACAGGTCGACGGCCATGCCGATGTCGTTCATGCGGTGGATGACTTCGATACCGAATTCGCTGAGGCCGCCAGGGTTGCGCTCGTTCATGCCGTCGCCGATGTAGTTCTTGCGGTTGTAGGTGATGCCCGCCAGCCGCACGCCCATGGAATGCAGTTGGTCGACACGCTCCAGGCGGTTGCCGATGGGTAGGTGTTCCAGCGTCGGCATGAAGCCGATCTTTCCCGTCTGCTTGGCGGCGAGAATATCGTCGGCGTTGCCAACCCGCACCACGTTTTTGGCGGCAGAAACGTCGGCCAGCATCATTCCCACTTCGGCGGCAACGTCCTCGTATTCGACGAAAGACATCTCGGTGGCGTTCTGTAGCGCACCGAAGACGTTGGAAGTGGTTACCGTGGACCAGCCGCCATATTCGACAGCTTCGAAACCCCAGTGATACCGGTTGGTGCGCAGAAAGTCGATGAACCGGTCCATAGCCTCGGGCAGCACGAAGGGGTGTTGGTGAACGTCAATCATGACCGCTTCCTCGGCGAGTCCTTCGAATCGGATCTCCTCCTCGGCGTTCAACGGGACAGTGGAGGATGGCACGCGGTCGATCTCTTTGGACATCAGGAATTCGCTGATGCTGGTCATGTTTCCCTCACGAAGCGTCTGATTTAGAAGAGGTCTGGAGTGTAGATTAGGCAGGGATTTGAGTCAACGGAACGCGCCAGGGCCGAATTTTCGTTAGGTCTGAGCTAATTAAGCGAGATGGCTGCTCCGGCGCCCTTGGTCTGTTCGTTGACCAGGAACGATGCGTTGTCCTTGCCGCGGGAGGTCTCGAGGTCGGCGTCGAAGCGCTGGCCGCCCATCGTGCCGATGAGCTCGTAGCGCTGCTCGGTGTAGAGACGGCCTTCATACTCGGAACTCTTGACGTTCCGTTCCGTCTCTCCGGCCAGGAACATCTCCACAGCCTGGACCATAAGTTCTCTGAACTCTTCCTGTCCCAAGTATGAAGAGGCCTTCAGAAAAACATAGCCCCACCGTAGTCCATTGTGTTCCAACATAGATGCCA
>CAVOAA010000253.1:0-3524 GCA_963693555.1 Dehalococcoidia bacterium
AAGGAGAAGTCGTCGTTGGTCATGTTGCTGGAGGCGGCGAGCTTGATGATCTTGGCGGGGGAATCCGGCGTCCCGTAGACCAAGGAGAAGTCGTCGTTGGTCATGTTGTTGGAGGCGGCGAGCTTGATGATCTTGGCGGGGGAATCCGGCGTCCCGTAGACCAGGGAGAAGTCGTCGTTCACTTCGGAGCCAAGGTAGCTGCCGATATTCGTTACTGAAGGAACGTCGGCGTTCGCCGTGCCGGACATCCCGATACTGATGGTCAATGCCAGGCCGACGGCGGCGGCGGCGATCACTTTGGAAACGCTGCCCATCCGGAAAGCGCTGGTCATCCGGGCTACCATATTGATGTTGTTGTTTGCGTGATCCATCGTTCCTTCCTCCGTCATGTTGTTGGTGTTCTGGTTTAGTGTGCTGCTGTTCATCTGGATGTTTGTTGTTGTTGTCATGTTGTTCTCCGTTTGCACTGTTTCTTGTTGCCAACATCGTATGTCTAGCCGGTATAGCGGCACATGACGGATGTTCATCATTTCTGCAAACCGAAAATATTGGGGGTTAGTGGGCGGCATAGTGAAGATTCACTATGCCGTGCTCAGCCGAGCCTATTAGAGACTGCATAGCTTGCTGAACTATGTGTCCGATAGGCGTAGAGGTGAGCAGATGCTGTGGCGGAAGATGGTAGTGAGGCGGTAGTCGGAACGAATAGCCGAGCTTCAAGAAAAGACGGTGGCCCTGTCGGTCAGCGCAGCAGTTTATCCGGATGTACCCAGTGGGAGATAGAGGCGGTGCGGTTGGTCACTTAAGGAAAAACGGCGCGGTCTGATGCCGAAAGAGAAATCTGACGAGAATTAAAGGACGACGATTAAGGGACTGTAGGAGTTACAGTTTCCCCACCAGGCTCTTCAAGAGATCGTGGGTCCTGTCCAGTGAAGCGTCTTCGTCTTTACCAACCGGAAAAACCGAAGCCAGGAAATCGGTCGCTCCAGCGGCGGCGTAGGCCCGTAGTTGCTCGGCGACGTCATCCTCATTGCCAATCAGAGCGGCTTCCGAAGGGCCCTCGACTCCCTCGATGTCCAACATCCTTCGATAGTTGACGAGCTGACCGTATCTCTCGTAGGTCTTGGCAGCTTGATCTCGTCCCTCGTTGGAGTCATCCGTCACTGCCAGCGGCATGCCGACACAGATTCTCGGCGCTGGTCGGTCTGCGGACTCCGCTGCCCGGCTGATGCGAGGCGCAACGTGGGATTCAATGGTCTTCGGCCCGGCCATCCAGGTGAATGTGCCGTCTGCCTGTTCCCCGGCTATCCTCAGCATCATGGGCGCCAGCGCCGCAACGATCACAGGAACAGGAAGCGCCCCAGGGACCGTAGCCTGTGCTTTCACATTGTAGAACTGGCCTTGGAAATCTACTTTGCCATCGTCCAGCAATGGCCTAAGTACGTTCAGGTATTCTTCCATATGCCTGGCCGGTTGATCGTAGGAAAGACCCATCGCATCTTCGACAGGAGGACGGTGTGACAATCCAACTCCCAAGGTCAACCGGCCCTCGGCTGCTATCTGGGAGGTCAAGGCGTGTTTCGCCAAGGTATAGGGGTGGATGGTAAAGATCGGGACAACAGCGGTGCCCACGGCGATCCTACTCGTCCGTGACGCCGCCAAGGATAGGACGGTGAGCGCGTCAAACCCCGGCCCGGCTGAGACCTGCGGTATCCAGAAACTATCGAACCCGTCCTCTTCCGCCTGAACGATTTCCTGAATCATCGCCGGGAGCTCTATAGTCGCTCCCCTGGCTCCACTCAACAAACCAATGCGCATGATGACTCCATCATCAGAAAATTTTGATCCCAAGCACCCGCATCAACCAACCCCTACCAAAGCAACGCAACCAGTCCGAACAAAACGCCTCTTCGAGGCCTAGGGGCGGACCCAGGTTTCGGACCAGGCCAGGCAGGCGGAGCTGCTGTCTTTGTCGCCGCGACGGTCCGTGACCACATTGCCCTGGGCCATTTCGCCGTTAATGGTGAGCTGGGCCTTTCTGGCCGGGATGAAGCAGCTATAGACGCCGTGAGGGCGGCCGGAAGCGCTGCCAGCGGGTACCACCAACATATATGGCTCCATGAAGTCGTGCCATGTCAGGGCGATCTCGTCTTCATCGCTGATCACAGTCTCGGTCCAGAAGGTGTTGGGGTCACCCTTCTTGGCGAACTCAGCTTCAACGACCTGCATGTTCTGGTCGGCGAAGTCCGGGTAAAGCAGGCTTTCGATCTCGTCCTGAAGCCAACGGGCCAGGGCGATATTATCCGAGTAGATGCGCACCTGGTCATCCGTGAGGTCGCTCTGCAAGAAAAGGACGTGCCCGGTTCCGCCCGGAGACCACAACACCCGCCAGTGACTGGCCCTGGTAGTTTCACTCTCTCCTGCGGCGTCGGTCAGACGGATGAAAGAGTTCTCGCCTGTCAGACGAATCTTGTTAGGGTCGGTGGGGTTGATCGTGGCCATGATAGGGCCTCCTTTGATTTTCTAATAGAAGTAACTGTGACTGAGAGTGGCGATATGGTAGCACTCAAAGTGGTTGCGGGCTACAGGGTTTGTGCTATCCGGAGCTAGTTTCGGGATAGCGGTGGCCCTCACCTCCGACTATGTCGAGAGTCTCGGCTTCGCCGGACCTAACCCTCTCCCATGCGTGGGAGAGGGTATGACGTTTTTCCCAATCATATGTCCCTTCTCCCGTGGCAACGGGGGAAGGTTAGGATGGGGGCGACTTTCCACCGCAGCACAACTCAATAGGCGCAAAAAAGCGGCCACCCGGTATGGGTGGCCGCTTTCGATACGCTTGGTAACACAGAACTTGTTAGTCTTTGGCGGGGAACCAGTCCTGCTTCCAGGGGAAGTCGCCGTTGGCGTCGTCGTAGGCGGGTCCGCCGGCGTCTACCCGGTCCCGGTAGGGACTGGTGATCGGTTCGCTGTACGGATAGATGCCGCCTTCGTACATCTCTGGTCCCTTCTTGAAATGCTTGGCCGATTCCGTGGTCTCCACGAAAGGCATGTCGATGTCGTAGAGCGATTCGATAGACTTGGGGCGGGGGCCTGCTTTGGAAACGTGACCATAAAGCTCACGTCCCATGATCCGCTCGGCAGCCCAAACACATTCGATCAGTTTGTCGATGTCGACTCCGGTGGGGATGCCCATGTCGTCCATCATATGCAGGATATCTTCGGTAGGCGCCATGCCGGTGGCGCGGCCGTTGCCGCAGTAGGGGCAACCTCCGAAACCGCCGATGGTGCCGTCGATTTCCAGCGTGTCATCAGGGCCTAGCACCCTCATGGCGGCGTAGGCAGACGCGATGGCCATGTTGCGGCCGTTGTGCAGGTGCAGGCGGATGTGGTTGATCTCCGGCCACATCTCTTTCACACGGTAGACGCTCTCTTCAACCTTTGCCGGCGTGCAATGGCTCATGGGGTCGCCCATGGAGGCGCTGCGGACGTCGATGCCGACTTCGTCCCACATGCTGTGCTGGCGCTCA
>CAVOAA010000254.1:0-3471 GCA_963693555.1 Dehalococcoidia bacterium
TAGTTGCCTACGCAATCTGCATCCTGGCCATCGGCCTTCCGATCATGATCTTAGAGTCCAGCGCGGGCAATCTTACTGAGCGAGGGCCTGTGGGGACATTCCGGCACATCAACCGGACATGGGGCCGTGGGTCGGTTGGCTTCTTGTCGCCCTGACCGTCACCATCATGAGTTACTACTTCGTAGTCACAGGATGGACCCTTGGCTACACCGTTGACGCCATACGGGGCAGCCTGGGGCCTTTTGAGGAATTCACCGCTGGATACTCATCTATCTGGTATTTTCTGATTGTCGCCGCGCTGGTTCTGGCGGTTATGTGGAACGGGATAGAGCACATCGAAAAGATCAGCCGGATCATGCTGCCGCTGCTGGTGGTTGGAGTGGGCGGCATGGCTATCTACTCCCAGACTCTGGATGGAGCGGGACAGGCAAACGATTTCTACTTCAGCTTCGACTCGGACATATTCTTTCGCCTCCAAACATGGCGTATGGCAGCGGGTCAGGCCTTCTATTCATTGAGCATCGGCCTGGCCCTGCTCATCACTTACGGCAGCTACACGCCCAAGGGAGTGAATATAGTCGGGTCGTCAATCGCCATCGTCGCCACCAATTCTTTCGTCTCGATCATGGCCGGTCTGATGGTCTTCCCGATCGTTTTCACCTTCGGGATAGTCCCGGAAACCGGCAGCCAACTATCGTTCACCGCCTTCCCCGCTGTGTTTGGAGAGCTTAACGGCGGCAGGGCCATCAGCGTAGTCTTCTTCGTCCTCCTGTTCCTGGCCGCCTTCACTTCCTGCACCGGCGGGCTGGCGGTGGTGCTGGCGCCCATCCGAGACGAATTCAAATTGCCCAGATGGGCTGCGGCGTCGATCGGTGTGGCGGTGGTTACGCTGTTGGGGATCCCGTCCGCCCTCAGCTTCACATCCACAGGTCTGGAGGTGAACGGAAAACCATTCTTGGACCTGATGGACCAGATCGCCGGTTCGGGAGTGGTGATCGTCGCGGGCATATTGGGGGCAGCGCTGATCGCTTGGATCATCCCCAAAGCGGACCTTTTGGCAGCGATGAACTCCAGGCTCCCGAATGGCTGGATCATATACCTTGGCCGGCTCTTGCCCATCGGCGCGGCAGCAATCTTGTTAGCCGCCCTACTGCGCTGATCTGGTAGGCGACTGAAAGATCTATACCAGCTTCATCTGGAAGCCGGTGTCTTGTTTCTGACCTCGACTGGCTAGGTGGACAGCCGGGTAGCCCATCTCCCGAAGTTTGGCGGCCAGGTCGGGGAAGCCGTTCACCGTGTAGACCTGTTTGGGAGAGACGGCCTGGACGTACTCCACCAGTTCGTTGAAATCTGGGTGGTCGCTGTAGGGCAGGCTGGCATCGGCGCCACGGCCCCAGGGCATGGAGCCTGATGTCGCCCAGCCGGTCATCTCGAGGGTCCGTTTTCCCCTGAACTGTTTCAGTACCTCGCGCCGCTTTCCCGGCGGGAAGAGCAGCACCCAACCCTCGGGCCACTCGCCTTCAAACATCATCACCTTGCCGGGGAATGTGACGCCGGCGTCCAGGTAGACCTGCGTACCGAGATAGATACTTTCTTCGATCAGGACATCGAACCCCGCTCCCAATAGATGGTGGAGCAGTTCCTGAGACTTGCCCAGCCGCCAACCCTGAATCACCGGGTGTTGGCCTCGGGACAACCACATCCGCAACGTCTTGAACGCGGTCTCCAAGACCTGGTCCTCCGGCGGGAACACGTATTCGGGCCGGCCGTAGGTGGCCTCGATGACCAGCGTGTCGCAGGGAACGGCTTCCAGGGGCTCGTTAGTAGGACTTGGCCGGCTCTTGATATCACCGGTGTAGAGCAGCCTCTCGCCGGTCGATTTAGACTCGATTAGCGCTTGGGCCGAGCCGAGACAATGGCCTGCGGGGTGCAGCGTCATGGTATAAGCCGGGGTGTCTAAGGGCTGGTGGTAATCGAGGAGGATGGGGTCTGACTTCTGCAGATAATCGCCCAACAACATAGCCGTATTGGGGGTTAGCACGGGTCGGTCGTGGCGGCCGGTATGGTCGGAGTGGGCGTGGGAAATCAGACTTAACTCGCGCTTTCTAGTCGAGTCCAGCCAGAGATCCAACTCGGGCAGATATACCCCGCTTTTGAACACCGCCTGCACGTACACCTCACTCAAAAGCCGAACCAGTGGACCAACAAAATCTCACTGGAGGCAACGCGGGCAAGTATATCACGCAGTTGTGCGCCAACCATGAGATTTTGTCGGGCGGGATAGGTGTTTCACGCCGAATTGTGCTGTATACTTGGCGCGCTCATGGGTGTGATTCCAGTCGCGCTCAAATCTTGATTTCTGATAAGGAGGGAATATGCCGGCACAAGTTGGCGATGTGGCCCCGGAATTTAAACTTCCGTCTGTAGATGGGGACGTTTCCCTTAGCGATTATAAGGGCAAGAAGATCGTTGTCCTTTCGTTCCATGTGTTCGATTTCACCGCTGGTTGAACGGCCCAAGCAACCTCGTTCCGCACGGAGTACAAGCGGTTCGAGGATAACAATGCCCAGGTCTTGGGCATCAGTTGCGATACAGTTCCATCCCACAAGGCATGGAGCACGGCATTGGGCGGGCTTCCCTACCCGGAGCTGTCCGACTTCCACCCCAAAGGTAAAGCCAGCATGGCATACGATCTTTACAATGAAGAGCGCGGGGCCAGCAAGCGCGCCGTGATCATCATCGACAAAGGGGGTGTGATTCGTTTCCGTGAGGAGTACGAACCCGGCACCCTGCCAAACCCGGTAGACATCTTCGGAGTGATGGAAGGGCTCGGCTAGCACGGCATACCGGACATCTGGATACTAAAAAGGGCGTCCTTCCTCGTCATTACATGGAAGGACGCCCTTTTGCTTGTCATTATTATGTCCGGTCATTCAAAGGTCATGCACCGGCTCATAATTCGCAAAAGAAAAACCGTCCTTCAGTTCAAGGACGGTCTTTTAATTATCAGGGAGTGGGTGGCCAGGTTAGCTTATGGCTGTTATTCGCTGCACCAGGTAACGGAGCGTCCCCTTGGGGACATTGATCGTCACCTCTTCTCCGACCATGCGGTCCAAGAGGGCCTGCCCGACTGGGGAGGTGGTGGAAATCTTACCCTCGGAAACGTCGGCTTCGTGGACGTCCACCAGGGTGTAGGCGAGGGTCTTGCCGGAGTTGGTGTCTTTGAGGGTTACCTTGGCGCCGACCGAAGAGCGGGCTACCTTTGATGATGCGCCCTCGGGGAGTATCTGGGCATTGTTGATGCTGGCTTCCAGCTCACGGATTCGGAGTTCGACGATACCCTGCTGGTCTTTGGCTGCGTCGAGAGGGGCGTTCTCACGGAAGTCTTTGTCGGCCATGGCCCGTTTGATATCTTCCAAGACGAGTGCCCGCTGGTCTTTGAGGTCGTCTAGTTGGGCAACCAGGCGGTCA
>CAVOAA010000255.1:0-3360 GCA_963693555.1 Dehalococcoidia bacterium
ATCACCCCACCGGGTGATGGGATTCCCCATCACTCTCTTCGATAATAGAGTCCATCACACAGATAGTTTCCGATCTGGTACTCAGTCTCCCGGAAGCAACAAATCGATCCACCTCAGGCGCAGAGGTGGCAGTTATCTTGAGGTGACCGCTATTATTGACAGGGTATGTCGGCAGCGCATTATTGGGAATGAGCGAGGCATCACAGGCCTAGAGACCGCCATAGTGCTGATCGCATTCGTGGTCGTGGCCTCAGTTTTTGCCTTTGCATCCCTCTCCACCGGTCTCTTTGCAAGTGAAAAGGCCGAAGAAACGGTCGAAGCAGGGCTCCACGGCGCAATCGGAGCCCTCCATATCCGCGGAATCAAAGGGACGGCCGCGCTAAACACGACCACTTCCCAGCCCATCGGCACCGGCGACGGGTCGACCACCACCTTCTCGATGAGTAACTCCCCGCTTATTCCCGGCTCCCACGCCGTCCTGGTCGACGGTATCACCCAGACCTTTGGTGCAGATTACGATGTGGAATACGACACGGGCCTGGTGACATTTACTACCGCGCCAGCATCGTCTGTATCAATCACGGCGGACTATACCTACTACGAAATTTCCAACGTCAAGATCACCATGTCCAGCGCCGCAAGTGGGTATCCAGTTGACCTGACTGGTGGCAGGACCGTGGTCGTCTACCTGGACCCGGATAGCGTTGAAACCGATATTACGAACTACACGCTTACCAAGCTTGGCAGTGCTGACGCCGACAACCTGCTAGAGGCGGGGGAGATTTTCGAACTATCTATAGACGTTAGCACGTACGGGCTGACCGACTACGATGACTTCATCTTGCAGATCAAGCCGGCGATAGGCGCGGTGGTGAGCATCGGCAGGACGGTACCAGCCAGGGTCGAGCCGATCATGGACCTGGGCTGATCCTCTGGATTCTGGCGGTGCCACGGTATCGCAGAATCAGCGATAGCATTCCCATTCGGGCCCCAAGTGCTCGAAAGTTCTGTTGGAAATAGATCGTGGCCAACACCAAGAGCTTGAGCATCCCGACGCCGATCAACCCCAGGGCGAAGATTCCACCGCTAATTGCTCCAGGCCAAAATCTTCTTTCCTTACACGAAGGTCGATATACACCAGGGTTCGCCCGATAGCTATAGGAATCACCAGCACGGAAAACACAATGAAGCTTATCCCGCTAAGGAATGGGGTAATCGACAAGATGATACTAAAGGCAATTCCGCCGACGATTGTTATCCCAAGCATCAACAGCGTAAAGACGATACCAATGCCAAAAACCCGCCACCAGCTTCCCTTGACGAGAGCCTTGCTCCTATTGAGGGCACCGATGGGTCCCTTGCCTTCAATGATCACAGCGTCGATCGCAAAGAACCAGATGACCAAAAGCCAAAAGAACAACGGGATGCCGACTAGAATTACCGCCAACAACATCGAGCCAGTACCTACAAGCAAGACGAGGACGGTGACACCTAGCATGCTGAATCCACGGCGCCATGCCCAGCGGTAGCACTTCACAACGTCAACGGTTCCACCTGCATACTGCTGGGCCACTGCACAAACTAACGCGCCGTTGGCCAAAAATGCGAGTACAACGCCGATGAGAACGGCGATAGCAACGAGTAGATCTCCTACTACATTTAGCTCACCTATGAACGGAGGGGCCACGCTGAATGCAACCTGCGGTACCATCCCGATCAAGGCGAATTGCCAGAAGCTCTTGCGGTAAACGGAGAATGTTTCGCTTATCAGCTCGCCAAGACTTCTCTAGGGAATCCCACTGATGGACTTGGACTGGGCCTTCAGTACGTGGCCGCAGGAGCTACAGTACTTAGCGTTCTCTGGAACTATACTTCCGCATTCGGGGCAGGCGTCCTCCAGGTTGTCGTCGTCAATCGGCATCTCGTTCCTGCAGTAGCGGGCCGTAGTTGGGTTCTGGTGGCCACAGCTAGGACAGATCACGGAAACCTCCCACCCACGGAAACAACGTCAGGAACACGGGTAATCGCTAAACGTCAACCCTGTAGTCCAGGCTCGCCTCGTCGCCGGTCATACCTCGGAAACCCCAATTGCTCGCTGGGCTCTCCGAGATCGTGATTTCGACGTTGATGGGGTCGACGCCAACCACCGACTCAATCCGCTGGAATAGGAGCTTGATCAGCCGCTTTTTCGCCTCGACGGACCGACCTTCCATCATGCCGATCTCGATCACGGTGTACGCGTCGCTCCGACCCTCGGGATAGTAGAAGTCTTCGCGCTCAAGTGGGATGAACCTGTGGGCTTGCTTGTTGTCGGGATACGACAACGCTTCAACCATGCACTCGTTGATTGCGTCGGAAAGTTTGTCCCTGATCGGACCGAGCTTCTCACGGATTCCGTATATGCGGATCATTGGTATGCACGGCTCCTTGCCTGATTGCGGCAGGTGATACATGCAAGCTAGATTTGCGCCAGGTCGAGCTACATTTTCTTCAAGGCTGGAACGCCAAGCTCGCTCGAAATACTGTCGAACCACTCCAAGACCTCCGTGTGCAGAGGGATGCCATTGGCCCGGCGGTCCTGTTCGTCTTCGTGCTCGGCAAGTCCGGGATACATCACCCTCTCATGACCAGGAGCGGGCTTGCTCTCTCTCAGCATCTTGAGCATACCGTCCATGTTGTCCTTGAACTCGTCGACGTCGGTGAACGCGGCAATGTCGTACGCCGCGAAGTAGTGCTTATATCCGCTCTCGAACTTCTCTGAGTCGAACATGCCTGGGACGGAACCGGACAGCAACGCGCCGAGCACCTCGACCATCATTATCATTCCGTATCCCTTGTGAGAGCCGTTCTCCCTGGTTCCGCCCAGGGGAAGAAGACGGCCATACCAACCACCTTCAGGTACGGGCGTCTCATTCATAATAGGGGTGCCTTCTTCGTCGGCGATCCAGCCAGACAACAGGTCCGAGCCCACCCTGGTTGCCAAAGTGAACTTGTTTCCTGCGATCTGCGAAGACGCGGCGTCATAGAGAAACGGAGCTTCGTTTCTTCCCAGCGCGGCGATTGATATGGGATTGGTGCCGAACCTCTCCTCCGCGGAGAAGGTCGGCAGAACCCCCGAACCGGCTGAGGTGGCGCACATCCCGACCATGTCCTGCTTTGCGGCATGCATCGAAAAGTGCCCAACGGCTCCCAGATGAGCGCCGTTGTTCATCGTGACTATGCCGACGCCGACCGTCTTCGCTTTTTTGATGGCAATATCCATCGCACGGGTCCCCAGGATAATGCCAAGTCCTCGATCAGCGTTGATGACCGCAGTGCCGGGGGTCTCGCGCTCGATTTCCCACTTGGGCCTGGGATTGA
>CAVOAA010000256.1:0-3328 GCA_963693555.1 Dehalococcoidia bacterium
CGCTCCGCCGCAGTGCCACCGTTCCAGCCATAGCCGGTGATTCCCTCGTCGGTGTGGACGCTGACCTTGTGCAGGCGTCCAGGGCCGTAGAAGTGGCCGCCGTTCCAGATGCCGGGCCGCTCCCATTCAAATACTTCGCTGGTGACATCGGTGATCTTCATGCTGGGTTAGAACTCCGGGTATTTGGCGTTCAGGGCACGTCCATCCGGCGTAATCGACGGACGCCCAACAACAAAAATAACACGGTTACGACCACCGCGCCGCCGATGGCCGCCGGCAATTCGATGACTCGGTCTTCCAGTGCAGGGAAGCTGGACTCGTCCAGTCCGCTCATTATTGCCAGGGTGTAACCGCGCACGCTCAGGTAGTCCACGCCCCGGATGAATGAGCTGGTCACCCCTTCCCAGAGCAGCACGTAGACCAGTGCGAAGGGCAGCGCTCTCGTCGTGATTAATCCCGCCCAGGTGAAGATGGTGGCGTAGGCGAAAACTCCGGCAGTCAATGACACAGCAACAGCGATGGCGGGCCTGATCTCTCCGTCGAAACCGAGCAGCGTAGCGACGACTCCGCTCACGACCAGTAACGGGCCGCAGATGACCAATGAAGCCAGCACTTTAGGCAGCACGATTCGCCATCTGGCCACCGGCATCAACACCAGGTAACCCAATGTTTTGTCTTCCAGTTCGTTACCGAAGGCCGACGTTGCCAGGGCCATGGTCACGATGGGCAGTATTCCGGCCACCAGCATGCCGTCCAGCAGGATATTGGTGAAATCCTCGTTGAATGTTGCGTCGCCAGAGACAGTGAGATTGACGATCACCGCCAGACCCACCGGCAATGCGGCTAGGAACAAGATTAATAGGATGCGCCACTTCCCGGTTAACTGACGTATCGACAGTCCGAATATCGTACCCATCTAACGGTCCACCACATAGCTGAAGATGCTCTCCAGCGAATCATCCAGGGGCTCCACCCGCATCAGACGTATGCCATTCTCTTGGGCCAGGCGGGGAATGGAACGCTGTAGCGTGCCAACATTTCGGCTGAGGACGGTTAATTCACCCTCGCCGCCGATGCTCACAGAATCTATGTCGTCGACTCCTACCAGCGCGGCAGCCATCCGGCGGGGCGAGTCTGTAACCACACGGACTTTGTAAGCCTGTTCGTCCAGTTTCTCCCGTATCGCCCTGAAATCTCCCGCCGCCACCAACTTACCGCTGACCATCAACAGGATGGTCGAGGCCAGCGTCTCGACTTCTTCCAGGATGTGCGACGAGATCAAGATGGTCTTGCCCTGCTCGGCCAGCTTGGTCATTGCGTCGTGAAATTCCAGCCGTTGTCGTGGATCGGTACCGTTTAGAGGCTCGTCCAGGATCAATACCTGAGGGTCATGCACCAAAGCCGCTGCCAGTCTCATGCGCTGTTTCATGCCCCTTGAGTAAGTGCCCAGCTTTCGCTGTTGGGCGTCTTCCAGACCGACCAAACCGATGGCCCTGTCGACCGCCTCATCGGTGGGGTCAAGACTGTGCAATCTGGCGGCAAACTCGACGAACTCCCGGCCAGTGTAAAAAGCGTAGACCGCCTCGTGTTCGGACATAACCCCGACGCTGCGGTAGAGTTCCGGATTGTCTCGCGCCTGCTGACCTAAAACCGTCACCTCGCCCTCTGACGCGGATGACTTCCCGGTGATCATGTGCAAGATGGTAGATTTCCCGGCGCCGTTGGGGCCAAGCAATCCCGTGATGCCAGGCTGGACCTGGAAGCTGACGTCATTCACGGCCACTACGCTGCCGAACCACTTAGAGACGTTCCGTACTTCGATGCTCGGGGTTCGCGATTCACTCATACCGATAACCTCCGATACCGGAGCCAGAGAGCAGCTCCAAGTCCACCCGTTAAGAGGATGTACCAGGCGATCGGCACGATCGGCGGAAGCTCGGCGTTCAAGCGGTCGCGTGGGTCTCCGCTATCAGCATCGAAAATCATGTTATTGACGTAGGTGGGCGCACGGCTGATGTCCACCATGCTCAGCCATTTCCCAGCGTCTCCGGTGATCGGCTCGCACTCACCTCCGCCCCGATGGCCCCCTCCTTCATCACACCCCGTTAGAATCCCGGACGCTGCGGTAGAGATCACAAAAATCCCGATCACGAAGGCCGCAGCCAAGGCCCGGCGGTCGGTGAAAGCCGACACCGCTAGGGGCAGAGTGGTGATGAAAGCCGCCAGCAGGAACCCAGCGGAAAGTATGCGGGGTATGTCCAGCCAATTGTCTTTGATGTAATCGAGTGGGTCGGATGCCGACAGGACCAGCCCGGCCAGCAGCACCATCTGTCCTGAATAGACCAACAGCAGGGTGATTGCAAAGAAGGCCAGCCACCGCGCTGCCACGTAGTCGGTGATGCTCAGCGGCCGCACCAGATAGAGACTGATCACGCCGTTGCGCCGGTCCGGGCACAGCAGTTCAGGGGCGATGATCGCGGCGAAAATCAGCAGGACAACGGAGACGATAGAGTAATACTCTGGGTGGCCGGGTAGGTCTAACTGACCATCTGACAGGGATGCGACCAACGCCAGGATTATCGCCGGGGCCATGGCTGCGCCGAACAGCAGCATGGGCAGCACCTTTGCGCCCGCGCCGCGGCCCAGACCCAGAGTCGTTCGGAACCCGTCGAAGAACACAGCTTTTCTGGCCCTAGCGCGGCCTTCTCGCGGTCCGTCGTAGTGCTGGTAACCCAGGTCGAAGAGCTCGCCCGTCCGCTGCGTCATGACTCATCGCTCCGGAAGATGTCGGTCAGTTGGTGCCGGCGTGGGGCCATACGGCGCAAGCGTGCATTCGATTCCACCAGGGCGTCACGGATGGCGTCGTACTGGGCATCGTCATTCAGCTCAACAGCCAGGGATATCCCATCCACCGTCGCAGTTATTCCCCGGCCGGCTAGGGCAGCGACCAGTTCGTCACGGTTGCCGTCCACGTCAATCAAGACCGTCTCGGTCTCGCGGGTGAATTGGGCCACCGCACCCTGTTCGGTAACATGTCCGCTTTCCAGCACGATTATCCGGTCGCAAGTGCTCTCAACATCGCCCATCAGGTGGGAAGAGAGAATGATGCTGATGCCGAACTCGTGGCCGGTGCGCCGTATCAGCCGCAGCATGTCTTCGCGGCCGCCAGGGTCGAGTCCGGCCGTGGGTTCGTCCAGCAACACCACCACGGGGTCGTGGGCCAACGACTGGGCCAGTTTGACCCGCTGCTTCATGCCGGTGGAGTACTGACCGATGGGCCGGTACCGCTCTTCTTCCAGACCGACGTGCCGCAAGATGTCCGCCGCCC
>CAVOAA010000257.1:0-3324 GCA_963693555.1 Dehalococcoidia bacterium
AAACGCTGCTTATCCATGAATCACCTCTCATTCCCCTATTATCCTGGTTATGTCTGGTGGCAAGCAAGGCTCTTAGCCACCACTAATCACCGACACAGTCTCCTCGACAACGTCCTTGTTGCCCAAGATCAAAGGAGTCCGCTGGTGCAGCTCCTTCGGAATTATGTCCAATATTCGTTCGTATCCGGTCGAAGCCGCCCCGCCTGCCTGCTCGGCCACGAAACCCAATGGATTCCCTTCATACATCAGCCTGAGGCGCCCGTCTTTGCGGCTGGAATCGGCGGGGTAGGCGAAGATCCCGCCCTTCAGAAGGTTTCGGTGGAAATCGGCCACCAGAGAACCCACGTACCGTTGGGAGTATTTTTCTCGGAGCAGGCCAATCGCTTTCCGAGTAGGCTCGTCCAAGACTTTATTGTTGCCCTCGTTGGTGCTGTAATACGGGCAATCAGCAGGGATCCTGATGTTGGGGTGGGTCACCGCAAATGACCCTGACGCACTATCGAGGGTGAACCCGCAGACATTGTCCTTGGTGGCCAGCACCAATACGGTGCTTGAGCCGTAGACCACGTACGCAGCGGCAACCTGTTGATTACCGGGCTTGAGCAGGGAATCATCATTCACAGTCTCGCCGGGACTCTTCTGCCAGATCCCGAATATCGAGCCGATACTAACGGCGACGTCGATATTGGATGAGCCGTCCAAGGGGTCCATCAGGACGATATAGCCGTCGGCGACCTCGCCTTCGACAATCACCGGCCGTCCGATCTCTTCGCAGCCGATCGCGGCCACGTGGCCTGACTGAGAGAGTGTTTCCACGAAGATGTCGGAGCTGGCGGCGTCCAAGCGCTGGACGATCTCACCCTGGACGTTTGTCTCGCCGGTCGTGCCCAGCGCGTCGGCCAAGGCGGCCTGCTGGACCTGTTGTTGGACGCGGACCGAACCGTTGGCGATGGCCATGATGACGGCCCCTAGGCCCTCATGTTGACCCTTGTCTTGCCACTCGGACGTTACATATTGCTGAAGAGTAGTTCTCTTTTCTGCCACCGACACGCCGCACCTCCCTCACTGAATGACCGAGAATTACCGAGAATTACCGGGAATGACCGGCCGATGCCCATGTTGGGCCGCGCCCGGTATCTAGTCACTTCTACTACTTGTTAAATCTAATCCGAATTACTGGCTTTTATCGTAGTAATAACCGATGAATATGTAGCGAACCAGCAATTATGTTAACTCGATCCGTCAGGCACGTAATAGGCGTGGTTTACATTGCCGGACCGGGACGCGCCCAATTTTAGCAGCACGAATTTTACCCTGTCAATTTTTGGCGATATTTACTTGCTATGGAATCTAGATTGGAAATATCAACCACCAAAACCCTCCCTGGTACGGAGCCTGGGCGCTGCTGGATTGCTCCACAACCGGCGTGTGTGATCTCGCCTGATTCAGCCTGGCGGCTGGCGTTGCCGAGCGACTCTTACGGGTGTATATTCAATGTTAGGACACTCGCCTTTCCCGCAGGCGTCCGGGGAACCCTTAAGGGCATAAATCGGAGCGCTGCGGGTCTTATCGAGGACGTAGAACTTGGCTGAAATATTTCAATACCTAGTGGTATTCCTGCTAGCTGTCTGGACCGCCCGTCTGGCCATGACCAAAGAGCGTAACGCCTGGGCATGGGGCGGAGCCGCCTTGATTCTGGGCCTGCTCCCCTGGCACCTATTCGGTGTGCTTCCAGCCCTGGTGCTCTTGTTCATCAAACTCCCCAGCGACGCACCTGCCGTGCCAACAGACCGTTTGGCCTGTGCCCGATGCGCCAAGTCGCACACCGATGGTCAGCATTTCTGCACCGGTTGCGGTTGGGACCTGAGCGAATCGTATTCACCTGAACTGCCTGACGAAGGCCAACCCTTCCCGGCCCGGCCCCAGGCTCAGACGACCGTGCCTTCCACCGGCGTTGCTCAACCAACTGAAACGACCGAACCAACGGAGTCGGCTACCGTTGAAACACCTGCCGAGACTGAGTCTCCCACGACTGCAGACGCACCTGTTGCTGAGATTACCCCAGATTCCGTACTGGCGCAGGACGCTGAGCCGATAGCCGCACCAGAGACGCCAGAACCAGAACCCGAGAAAGAGCACGTTCCCTGGGGCACCTTTGACATTGGAGTAGCTCCGACTGCCGCAGTGATGGTCTCTCGAGGGATCGAGCGGTTCGACGCCGGGAAGTTCCAGGAAGCAATCGACCAGTTCACCAAGGCGATTGCCCTGGACCCGAACTACGCCGAGGCCTGGCAGAGACGCGCAGAAGCTTATGCGGAGCTTGGCCGACCTAAACTGGCAGAAGACGACCGCCGCCACCTTCAGGGATTGGACCCCAGCTCTTCTCCCGGCTAATTCCCAGCTAAGACCGATCAGAATAGAAAAAGGACTCACACGAATGTGAGTCCTTTTTATTTAGACGGCGACTGGGTTCTACTCTGGCCGGTTAGACGGCCATGATGTGGTATCCGGCGTCCACCGGGATGATCGTGCCGGTGATGCCACTGGAGAGGTCGCTACAAAGGAACAAGGCCGTTTTGGCTACCTCGTCCACCGTGATGTTGCGCTTCAGAGGGGCTTTTTCGGCAGCGTTGTGGTGCATGTCTCTGAACCCGCTGATACCTCTAGCCGCCAGGGTTTGCAGGGGTCCGGCCGAAATCGCGTTGACCCTGATGTTCTGATCCCCGAACTCGTAGGCCAGTTGGCGGACGCTGTGTTCCAAGGCCGCCTTCGCCGTACCCATCACGTTATAGCCGGGATAGACCCGCTGCGAGGCGTCAAATGTCATGGCAAGCACACTGCCGCCGTCGGTCATGAGCGGTGTGGCGTGGCGAACCAGGGCTAGCAGAGAATAGGAGCTTACTTCGAGAGCCAAGCGAAAGCCGTCTCGTCCGGTGTCCACGAACCGGCCTTCCAGGTCCTCTTTATTGGCGAACGCGATGCTGTGCACCAGGAAAGAGATATCCCCGAACTCTTCTTTCAACGTCTGGAACACCTGAGCGATCTGTTCGTCGTCGGTGGCGTCGCAGGGGAGGGTGAGAGAGCCTTCCATGGTGGCCGCCAGGCCTTCCACGCGCTCTTTAAGGCGGTCTCCCTGGTAGGTGAGGGCGATGCGCGCCCCGGCTTGTGAAAGGGCCTGAGTGATGCCCCAGGCGATGCTCCGGTCGTTTGCCACCCCGAACACGATTCCTTTTTTACCGGACAGGTCTATCGGAAACATCTATCTACCTCCCTAACACTTCATCTCTGCCAAGCCCACGATCAGACATTGGCCTAACACTTCAT
>CAVOAA010000258.1:0-3312 GCA_963693555.1 Dehalococcoidia bacterium
CCGAGGGCCCGTGCGGCGACAATATAGACCTCCTCGCGCGCCGAGAGTGTGCTGCTGCGGACGATCCGGGCGAACACCGGCACTTGTACGATGGCAAGCGCGATCACCACGTTTTTCAAGTCCGGGCCCATAAGGCCGACGATGGCGACCGCAAGAAGCAGCGGTGGAAATGTCAGAAAAGCGTCCATGACCCGCATCAGGACGTTGTCTAGCTTGCCGCCGATGAAGCCCGAAAGTAGGCCGATGGGAACCCCCACCATCACGGAATAGAAGACCACCATTAAGGCCACCAGGAGCGATACCCGGCCGCCCCAGATGACACGGGTAAAGATGTCGCGGCCGAAAAAGTCCGTGCCCATCCAATGGGAGAGGCTTGGCGGCTGCAACTTTACGGACAGCTTCAGCAAGGTCGGATCGTAAGGCGACAACCACTCCGCCAGGACGGCGGCCAAGCAAAACAAAAATAGAATCACGAACCCGACCAGGGCGGCGTAATTGCGCATGAACTGCTGGCTCGCCAGATAGACACCGCTCCTGTAAACCAGTTGCGTCCCCGCATCGGCGGGGAGTTTCAGGGATTGGGGTTCAGCCATTTCAATAGCGAATGCGCGGATCGAGCAAGGTATAGAGCATGTCGGCGATCATATTGACCAACAGAAAAAAGACTGCAATCACCAGGGTGAAACCCTGGATCACCGGGAAGTCCCGGTTGACGACGGCGGTGAGGACGGCGAGTCCCATTCCCGGAATGGCGAAGATGTATTCGATGGTGATTTGGATACCGATCAAGTAGCCGAAATGGATGGCCACCATGGTAACGAAGGGAATCATGGCGTTCTTGAGGGCATGGATGGTGATCACCACGAGCGGCTTGAGTCCCTTAGCTCGGGCCGTCCGGATGTAGTCCTGGCTCAACACGTCGATCATGCTGGAGCGCAAGAGCCGCCCCAAATAGGCAGTCTGCACAGTCCCCAGCGCAATTGCCGGCAAGATAAACGGCGAAATAAACTTCCACACGCCGCCTCCTCGGGTGGTCGACGACCCGATGCCGGTAATGGGAAGCCAATCTAGAGTGACCGAGAAGACGTAGATCAGGATCAGAGCCAGGGCAAAATTGGGAATGGAGAAGCCAAGCACCGTATAGCCGGTGGCGACGTAGTCCACCCAGGTATTACGCCGAATGGCGGCGACGATTCCCAATGGAATGGAAACAATCAGGGCGAATAGCATGGCTGCCGTGGCCAATTGCAGACTGACCCAGAGCCGCTCTCCCAACATCTGGGTCACCGGTCGATTGAGGCGGACGGAGCTTCCCAAGTCGCCGTGGAGCACGTCCCACAGCCAGATCAGGTACTGCTGGTATAACGGCTTGTCTAGGTGAAATTTTACGCGCAACGCCTCTACCGCGTCCGGCGAGGTTTGCATGCCAAGCACGAGTTCGACCGGATCGCCGGGCGTTGCCCGCACGACAATGAAGATGGTCAGTGTGGTGACCACCAAGACCACCGGAATTTGTAGTATCCGGCGCAAAAGATAGGTAAGGGTTCCCATGACTAGACCAGCCTGTCAACTAAAAATTACAGGTAAGGGTTCCCATACCTGGACCGGCCTGTTCAACTAAATAAGAGTCGAACGGGCGCCGGGGAACCGGCGCCCGACACATTGACCACTGAGTGACTATGCCTTCCAACGGATGGTATCCATCATCTCGATATATTCTTGCGGAGATGGGTTGAAGCCTTCCAGTTTCTTGTTATGCATACGCGTATAGTTGGCGTTCAGGTGGTAAATCATCGAGCAATCGTCCAAAGTCATGTCGACTACTTCATGATAGAGCTTCGCCCGGCCCGCCGGGTCGGTGGTCGCCATGGCCTTGTCCAGCGCCGTGTCCATCTTCGGATTGTTGTAGCCCGAAGACACCGAGCCTTCGCTGTGCAGGAACCAGTACACCGTCGCATGGGGGTCGGGCGCGACGATGGTGATATCCTCGAGGGATTGCTGGAACTTGGGCAGGTTCTTGATCCACAGGTTGTTAAAGCTACCGATATCCAGGTTGCGGATCTTGTAGTTGATGCCGACTTGACTGACCATGGCAGCGACCAGTTCCAGTTCCTTGCGTAGCCAGTCCTTGTCGCTCGTTATGACCTCGACCTCGTAGCCCTGGAGGCCGGCCTTGGCAATCAGTTCGCGAGCCTTCTCGAGATCGCCGTTCTTGGGATATTTGAGCATCGATTTACGGTGCCCCAGGAAGCCCGGCGGAATAGCGTTGTCGGTGACCGTCGCCTGCCCATGGTAGATCTCGTCCACGATGGCCTGACGATCGATGGCGTAGGAGATTGCCTGGCGGATGATCTTGTTATGGTAGGCCATGCCCTCGTTGGCGGATAAATTGAAGTGCTGGTAGTCCCAAGTCCACCCCGCCGTTCTGTGGGTGACGAAGTCCGTGTTCTGTGACGCTCCGACCACATCCTTGGCGTCGGGATGGGTGAGAAAATCGATCTCACCCTTGAGCAGGGACTGTAGCCGGACGCTGGCGTCGGGGAACGACCGGCAAACGATCCGCTCCATGTGAGGCAAGCCGGACCGCCAGTAGTTGGGGTTCTTTTTGAGGATCACCTCCGAGCCGAGAACTGATTCCAGCATGTAGGGACCGTTGCCTACCGGTGCGAGGCTGAAATTGTCGTTGCCCATCTCCCGGTGAGCGTTTTCCGGGACGATTTGGCCACCGTAGCCCATTGCAATCCCGGGGAAGGCACCCAAGGGCTGAGTCAGTTTCACCTCGAGTACGTACTTGCTCACAACCTTGAAACTATCGACCTGGGAGAAGGAGGTGCGTACCTGCCAACTCTTGGTGTCCAAGTGGACCTGCCAGGTGTAGGCCAAGTCTGAGGCAGTAACTTCGCCATAGTTCCCGTGCCACATGACCCCCTCGCGGATCTTGATACGCCAAGTCAGGGGATCGGGATTGGACCATGCCTCGGCCACCCATGGTTCGATGGTTCCCTTAGCGTAGTTGGGCCGGACCAAACCATCGAATAAGTTGTAGATCAGAATACCGGCCTTAACGTCAGAGCGGATGGTGGGGCTTAGGTTGCCGACGTCGCCCCCCCACATGCCGTAGATCAGTTCACGGTTGCCCCGGCCGAAAGCCGGAGCGATGCCGGTCCCGTAGGCGAGTCCAAGCCCCGCCGTGGACAACACACCCTTGTTGAAGGTGCGGCGGGAAATGCCGCCCGTATCACTTTTTACGCGATCATTCTTCTTCATGGATTCCTCCGTTTTCTAATGTAGTTTTACGAATCAATAAGCAAC
>CAVOAA010000259.1:0-3272 GCA_963693555.1 Dehalococcoidia bacterium
CCCCATCGGCAGTGGCGCAATAGCTAAATTGGTGCACAACTGCGCCGGGTACGTCATCCAGGCGGCGGTTGCCGAAGTGTTTACGATGGGCGTCAAAGCCGGGGTGGAACCCCTGGCGTTGTTTGAGGCGGTCCGCAAGGGCGCAACCGGACGGCGTGGACCCTTCGAGGGACTGGCCGAGCACCTGCTGCCCGGCAAATTCGATCCGCCCGACTTCGCCCTGAACCTGGCCCGGAAAGATGTCGACCTGGCCGTCTCAGTGGGGCGTGAATTCGATGTCCCCATGCGCCTGGCCAACCTGGCGTTGATGGAGATGACCGAGGCCATCAACCGAGGCTGGGGTGGGCGTGATTCTCGCGTGGCAATGCTGCTACAGGAAGAGCGTTCCGGGGTGGAAGTGCGTGTGGATGAGGACGTGCTGAAGGCTGTTTTGGATGCGGAGAAGAACGCCTAGAACTACAACGGGTGGTTCGACGGGGCTCACCATGAGCGGGGATAGGAGCAACTACCACGCGCTAATCAGCCCTGAGCGGAGATAAAAGCAATCACCGCTAGTTGATCGGCCCTTCGACGGGTCCGATTGTATCGAGACTCTCGACTTTGGTCGGAGCTCAGGACGAACGGTTACGGAGCGTCGAACCGCTGTGGAGCCTTAGTCGGCGGCTTCTGGTTGCCAGCGTAGGTCGGGTTGGCGGGCCGCTCGGGCCTCGTCCAGCCTGGCCACCGGAGTCGTGTGGGGCGCGTTGTTCACCAGCTCGGTGTTCTCCGTGACCTCGCGGTCGATGTCGATCAGGGCCTGGACGAAGAGGTCGATGGTCTCTTTGGTCTCGGACTCGGTCGGCTCGATCATCAACGCCTCGTGAACGATGAGCGGGAAGTACATGGTTGGGGCGTGGAAGCCGTAGTCCAGTAGCCGTTTGGCGATCTCTAAGCCGCTGGAACCCCGTTCTTTCTGCAGGTCGGCCGAGAACACCGCCTCGTGCATGCAGGTACGGTCATAGGGTAGGTGATAGACGCCGCGCAGGGCATTCATCATGTAGTTGGCGTTCAACACCGCGTTCCCGCTGATGGATAAGACACCTGCGCCGCCCAGGGTCCGGATGTAGGTGTACGCCCGCACCAGAACGCCGAAGTTACCGTGGAATCCACTCAGCTTTCCAATGCTCTTCTCAGGCGCCGCCAAGTCATAAACCCCGCTTTTTTCGGTGACGATAGGGGCCGACAGATAAGGGGCCAGCTGATCGGTGGCGCATACCGGTCCAGCCCCAGGACCACCCCCGCCGTGGGGCGTGCTAAAAGTCTTGTGCAGGTTCAGGTGGGCCACGTCGAAGCCCAGGTCCCCCAGCTTCACCCGGCCCAGGAGGGCGTTCATGTTGGCGCCGTCGCCGTAGACCAACCCGCCAGCCTCGTGGACGATTCGGCAGACCTCGACGATGTTGGTGTCGAACAGGCCTAGAGTGCTGGGCAGAGTGATCATCACCCCGGCCAGGTCGGGACCGGCAACCGCGTGCAGGGCGTCCAGGTCGACGTTGCCGTCTTTGTCTGAAGCAAGCTCCACGACCTCGAAACCGGCCATGGCTGCCGAGGCGGGGTTGGTGCCGTGGGCGCTGTCGGGGATGGCCACCTTGGTCCGGCCGATGTCGCCGTTGGCCAGATGGTGCGCCCGGATCATCAGCATACCGCCCAGTTCGCCGTGGGCACCGGCCAGTGTGGAAAGTCCCACTGCTGGTAGGCCGGTGATCTCGCCCAAGAACCCCTGCAGTTTATGGAGCAATTCCAGGGCTCCCTGGGACTGCTCGACCGGCTGCATGGGGTGGATGCCCGCGAACCCGGGCTGGAAGGCAACTTCATCATTGATCTTGGGGTTGTACTTCATAGTGCAACTGCCCAAGGGGTAGAAATGGGTGTCGATGGAGAAGTTCAGTTGGCTAAGCCCAGTGAAATACTGGACTACTTCAGGTTCCGACACCTCTGGCAGCAGCAATTCGTCTCGCAGCATCGCTTGGTCGGGCATGGGTTGGGCAGGGACGTCCAAGTCCGGCAGCACCACGCCAACACGGCCCGGCACACTCCGTTGCAGTAGTAATTTCTCAGTCTTTCTGTTTCCGCCTTGCTGCATTATTTGAACTCCGAAAGCGCCGCAATCAAGGCGTCGATGTCTTCTCGGGAATTTATCTCCGTAACGCAGAGCAACATGCCGTTGGGTGTCCGTTCACTCACGTCCAGCCCGCCCAGGATGTTCTTCTCCATCAACTTACGGTTGATCTCGGTCGGCGGCGCTGGGCACTGCACCACGAACTCCTGGAAGAATGGGTCGTTGGAGGTCAATGAATAGCCCGGCAGAGCGTTTATCTGGGAGGCTGCGTAATGAGCCTTGTGGTAGCAGAGCTCGGCTATCTGGCGCATACCTTGTTTACCCATGGCCGCCAGATAGATGGTGGCCGCCAGGGCGTAGAGGGCTTCGTTGGTGCAGATGTTAGATGTGGCCCGCTCCCGGCGGATGTGCTGCTCCCTGGTCTGGAGGGTGAGCACGTAGCCAGTCTTGCCGTTCTTGTCCACCGTGCGGCCGGAAAGGCGGCTCGGCATCTGGCGGATGTATTCCTGTTTGGTGGCGAACAGGCCGACGTAGGGTCCGCCGAAGCTGGAAGGTATGCCCAAGGGCTGCCCGTCGCCGGTGACTATGTCGGCGCCGTAATGGCCCGGCGTTTGGAACATGCCCATGGCTGTAGGGTCGGTTGAGACCACTGCCAGCGCGCCTTGGGCGTGGGCAGCGTCTACCAGGCCCTGCATGTCTTCGATGTTGCCGTAATAATTCGGGTACTGCAGCACCAGACAGGCCGTCTCGCCGTCCAACGTCGGGTTGTTTGGAGACACCGTCTCAACAGCGATATCCTGGGACTGGCAATAGGTGTGGATCACGGCGGAATAGGCGGGGGAGACAGTGTCGGCCACCGCAACTTTCTCTCGTTTGGTCACTCGGCAGGCCATCAAAGCCGCTTCGGCCAGGCTGGTGGCGCCGTCATACATGCCGGCGTTGGCCACCTCCATGCCGTAGAGGTTGCAAATCAGGGTCTGGAACTCGTAGATCACCTGAAGGGTGCCCTGGCTGGCCTCGGCCTGGTAGGGAGTGTAGGCGGTGATGAACTCACCGCGAGTTATCAACGGTTTAATAAGCGCGGGGATAAAGTGGTCGTAGGAGCCTGCGCCCAGGAAAGAGGGGCCGCTGCCCAGGGGCCGGTTCTTGGCTGCCATGCCGCCCAACTCACGCTGGA
>CAVOAA010000260.1:0-3271 GCA_963693555.1 Dehalococcoidia bacterium
TGCGTTGCACCGGGACGCGCTCAATTGGCCGGTGGTCCGCAATTTTGTGATTGGCGGGCTGCCTTTTTCCGTCCTCGGAGCTCTGTTCTTCGTCTCCATAGACACCCAAGTGCTGGTGCGTATCCTGGGCGTGATGATGCTCCTTTTCGTGGTCTACACCAAACTACCCATAGGCCGCAATTTCAAGATGCGGCTCTGGGGGTTCGTTCCCCTGGGTTCGGCCACCGGTTTCGGCTCGGCCTTTCTGGGGATACCGGGGCCATTTGCCGCCGTCTTCTATCTGGCGTACGGGCTGTCCGCCAGCGCCTACATCGGAACATCCGCGTTGGGTATGGGAATCATCCAGATTCCCAAGCTGATCATCTTTGGCAGCAATGACCTCTTAACCATGCGTGTGGTCTTGATGGGAGTGGGCCTGGGCGCGATCGCCGCCGGTTCGGCCTACGTGGGCAAGATCATCCTCAACCGGGTGCCAGAACGGATATTCCCCAGGATAATCACCGCCATGCTGCTGATCTCTGGTGTGGTCCTGCTGGCACGCGCCTAAGACTTCCGTAATTCTCTGGTAATTCTTCACCGCCTAACATGACAACGTCGGGTGGTGTATCTCTTCATTATTTTCATTTCCCCCGGCTGAGGAACCATGACTTTGACCGTACAGACCCCCGTAGACGGTCTCGTAGCAGCAACTGAATCCATCGTCGCGGAACCGGGCGTCAAGCGCCGGAGCCGCGACCGGCAGCCCTTCACGCCTGAACCGATCGTGACGACGGTTTTTTGGTGGTGGACCGACGATGGCCGCACTGCCTGTATGGAGAACCAATTCTCAACGACGGCGGCGACCACGATCCGCTTTCGCTGTCTCGGCACCAACAGCCCCAAGTACCCGAAACGATTCCGGGTGGACCTAGCCCAGGCCTTGGACCCCCTGCCGAAGCTCAACAAACGCGAGATGAAAGCGCTGGGCGGCGCTATCTGCGACGCTCTGAGCCGACAATTGGGCGTGGAAGTGGCGGCATTCTCAGCGGATGTCATTGACACCGTTCTGGACGAAGCCTAACCCCCATAAGGATCGCCTATGCAAAAACCCCTGTTCTCCAGCCAGAGAACAGGGGTTTTCTTATTTCTGGGCTCCGGGGCCGCTACTCGCCATCAGCTACTTGCCAGCGGCCAATACTCTGGTGAAGACGTTCCTCAGCACGGCGGCTTCTTCATCGCTGATGTGCCCCAAGAAGACATCCCAGGCGTCGTTGGAATGGTCGGGGCCGACTTTTTCTATGGTATCCAGGCCTTGCTGGGTGATGACGGCGAAATAGCCGCGCCGGTCGCCCGGACAGGGTTCCCTGAGCACCAGCCCTGCGTCAATCATGCGGTCAACCAGGCGGGTGATGCCGCTTCTGGTCAGCAGCACAGTCTCCGCCAACTCACCCATGCGCAGCTTGCCATCGGGCCCTTCAGCAAGCTGCAGCAGCACGTCCCACCAGGCCAACGGCAGGTCGTGTTGTTGGTGCATCTGGCGTTCCAGGTATTTCACCACCGTGGAGTGGGCCTCGAGGAATCCCCGCCACATCTGCAGGTGGGTCTGAGAGTCTGTTTCTGACCGTGAATCTTGTGCCATAACTCGATTATAAGGCGGGTTATTTGGCCTAGCAATTGTTGACGGTGCAAATTCATGCAGTGCTGAGCCGGCGAATCGACCAACGAGAATTTCCAGTCAGTCTCGATTCGCGTATGATATATGGAGTTATGGTAGCTACGATCAACGACGACATGTTCGCCCCAGACGTCATCCAAGACCCCTACCGGTATTACGGTCAGATCAGGGATGAAGACCCGGTCCATTGGAACGAGCTCTACGAACTCTGGGTGATCACCAGGCACGACGACCTGGTCTGGCTCGCCCGGAACCACGAGCAGTTCTCCAACTCGGTTTGGCTGAATGACCCGCGCCCAGCCTACCCGGCCATCGCCGAGTCAGACCAAGACCTCTACGACTTCATGAAGAACTTCCGCGGGAACCAGCTGATCCAATTCGACCAGCCGGAACACCTGGCGATGCGGAAAGTCGTGCACTCCTATTTCACCCCAAAGTCCATGGAAGAATGGCGGCCGTTGGTGAGATCGGCCATCAAGGATCTTCTGGACGCCGCCGAAGAGACTGGCGACGTAGACCTTATGCGGGACCTGGCCGTGCCGCTGCCGGTCCTGGTGATCGCCGAAATGATGGGCGTGCCCGAGGCCGAGCGGCCGCACATCAGAATGCTGGCCGAGAAATTGTTGCACGCCGGGCGGGGAGAACCCGACCGGATGCGCATTGTGGCCGAGGGCTTGCAGGGGATGCTCGATTACGTGAACCCGATGGTGGAAGAACGGATCGTGAACCCCAAAGACGACTTTATATCGGTGCTGGCCAGCGGTGAGAAGTCCGGCGTGTTCACCCGCGAACAGGTGCTGGTCAACACTTCGCTATTATTGGTCGCCGGCCATGAGACCACCATCAACCTGATCTGCAACGGCGCACTGGCCTTGATGAACAACCGTGATCAGTGGGACCTGCTCAAGGCCGACACTCAAGGACAGATGGTCCGGGCCACCGAAGAAGCCCTGCGCTACGACCCGCCGGTAAAGTCCATCGCCCGTATCGCGACCGAAGACGTGATGGTCCGGGGCAAGTTGATCAAGAAGAACGACCGCATCCGCTGGTTCGTCTCCGCGGCCAACCGGGACCCAAACAAGTTCGAGAACCCTGACTCGATGGACATCACCCGCTGGCCCAACTCCCACGTGGCGTTCGGGGCCGGCGTCCACCACTGCCTGGGAGCAACCATCGCCAGGGTCGAGGGGCAAGAGGTGTTTAGCGCTCTGGCCGAACGTTACCCGGGCCTGCAAGCGAAGACCCTGGAGCCGGAATACCAGGAAAGCCTGACCTTCCGATCGGTGAAAAGCCTGCCTGTTTCGCTGGACTGATTATCGGCGACCCGTCCCTGAGCGGGGCCAAAATGCTTAGCCGCAAAACCCGCTTTCGGTAATTCTGTTTTCAGAAGGCGTTTTTGTGCTGCCACTTCGGTTCCAAGTTGTCATGGGCTCAGATGTATGCGGTCTCGATGGATGGCATTCAAAGCGCGACGAATTCGCATCTGTTAATTCGATAAAATGCTGAAATCTTTTGGCCAAATCCTTATAGACGGCCTTGCATTACCGATTCAAAGTACCCGATAATTCAACTGCTACATCTTTCGTAAAATAGATTCGAATCGAAAACTGTCCAGCG
>CAVOAA010000261.1:0-3262 GCA_963693555.1 Dehalococcoidia bacterium
CTCTTTGACCAGCTGCCCGATCAGGAGACCACCGACCTTCTAGACGTGGACTTCATCCTCCATGCGGAGCACGGCCCCAACGCGTCGGCCTTCGCCGCTAGGGTGACCGCCTCCACTGTCTCTGACCTGCACTCTGCCGTCGTCACCGGCGTCGGGACCTTGAAAGGCCCCGCCCACGGTGGTGCCGCCGAAGAGGTCATGAAGATGGCCCACGACATCGGCAACCCAGAGAACGCCGCCGAATACGCCAGCAACCTGCTGGATAATGGCGGACGCATCATGGGCTTCGGTCACAGGGTCTACCGTGCGGAAGACCCCCGGGCCAGGCACCTGCGCGACCGCTCTAAGGTCTTGGGCGAGAAGCGCGGCCACCCGGAGTGGTTCCAGATCCTGCAGCACCTGGAAGAAGAGACCATGCAGCCGTACCGGGCCAAGGGTATCTGCGTGAACGTGGACTTCTTCGCCGGTTCGATCTACTACCTATTGGGTATACCCGACGACCTGTTCATCTCCATCTTTGCGTTGGGACGCATCCCAGGGTGGACGCTACAGTGCGTGGAGCAATACACCGATAACATGCTGCTCCGCCCCCTCACCGAATACATCGGAGAGATGGACCTGGAATACACGTCCATCGACCAGCGGTCTTAATCCGGCTGCACCTGGCAAGTACTTAGCGAAAGGGGCCTTTACGGCCCCTTTTGTTTTGGCCCTGCAGGCAACGGCTCTTGTATTTTATGAGTGCAGAATCTGAAGCCAGGCGTCGTATAGGCGAACTCGGCAAGATAACCTTCGCCGAGTACATGTCGGTTGCCCTGTATTGGCCCCACGGCGGCTATTACACGGGCCGGGAGCCTGTCGGAGCCCAAGGCGATTACTACACCAGCCCAGCAGTGCACCCGGCCTTTGGGGCCCTCCTAGCGGTCCAGCTATTTCAGATGTGGCGGGAGATGGACAGTCCGTCGCCCTTCACGGTACTGGAACTGGGCGCGGGAAACGGTCTTTTGTGCCGAGACGTCACGGCTTACGCCAAAGAACTCCCTCAGGAATTCGCTGCGGCCCTGCGCTACGTCTGTCTGGACCGCCGAACGCCTGATCCCATCGAAAAAGGAATTCCCGGAACAGGCCGCGTGATGGCGGACGGGCTGCCATTCCAAGGGATTCACGGCTGCATCTTATCCAACGAATACCTGGACGCCTTCCCCGTCCACCAGGTGACAATGACCGCCGGCGGTCTACAAGAGGTCTTCGTGAGTGTCGAAGGCGAGGACTTGGTGGAAGTGCTCGGGGAGCCGTCGGACACCCGCCTGGCCGGCCGTCTGGATGACCTCGGAATCACGCTGGCCGAGGGTCAGACCGCTGAGATCAACCTGGAGTTGGAGCGGTGGACTCACGAGGTCACAGGGGCTTTAGAACGCGGCTACGTCCTGACCATCGACTACGGCCGCACTGCCCCGGACCTGTACGACCCGGAAGCCCGGCCCAGAGGCACCCTAGTCACCTACCACCAACACCTCCAGACTGATGCCCCACTGACCATGATCGGCCGCCAGGACGTCACCGCCCAGGTCGATTTCACATCAACCGCACGGGCCGGAGAGAAAGGTGGTCTTGAGACGCTTGGTTTGGTCACGCAGCGAGAATTTCTGTCCAACCTGAACCTGGGAATCCTGCGGCAACGGCTAAGCAGTCAGAGTCTCAGCCCCAGACAGATGCAGGCCAACCGTGCCGGAATAATGGACCTGGCCCGGCCAGGCGGACTGGGTGATTTCAAGGTGCTCATCCAGGGGAAAGGTATGGGGAGCAAAAGGCTGTGGGGGCTGGAACCATCGCCTGAGGCTGCGGCGCTCGCGGAAGGTTTACCGGCCCCGTTGTTGACCGGCCAGCACCTTTCATTGCCGAACGGCAGATTCTCCGGAGGCGAGACTGAATTTGAGGCTTTTTGGCCGTTCCCAGACGCTGGGACTCCGCCCTAGAGTGACCTACTCCTCGCTACCCTCTAGCTCTTCGCCGTCTGCATCTTCGGGCAAATCATCATCAGGCGATTCTGACTGAGTCTCGTTCTGCGGTTGTGCCCGGCCGCCGGGCTTGGGTTCGCAGCGGACGGCAGTGGTCAGGAAGCCGCTGTGGGCGATCATTCGGTGGTCCGGACGCACGCTCCGTTCCGTGATGTGCCAGGTGCGTAGCATGGTCTCCAATGATTCGATCATCTGGAACCGGCCGTCTTCTTCCAGACCCAGGACCAATTTCTGGACCTGCAGGATGGTCGGGACGAAGCTGAGCAGTATCCCGCCCATGACCAGCGCGTCGCCGATGCCGGGTATCGCCTGCCAAGGCTCGGGGACATCCAGGACGACGCGGTCGACGTTGCTTTCGTCGATGCCCTGGTAGATGTCGCGGATCTTGACCTCCAGGTTGGAGGAGTCGGGGGTTATTCGTTCGATGTTACGCATCGCCTTGGGCAAGACCGACTCATCGATCTCGTAGTTGATGACCTTGCCGGTGCTGCCGACCGCCCTGAGCAGAGCGGAAGTCAATGCGCCTGATCCCAGGCCACCTTCGATCACTGTTGCGCCGGGGAATATATCGGCGAAGTTGATGATATTGCCCAGGTCTTTGGGGTAGATTATCTGCGGGCCGCGGGGCATCTGGCGCACGAAATCGCCCATGGTGGGATGCACTCCCAGCAGAATGTGGCCCTTGTCGGTCCGGTACCAGCCGCCGATGCTGCTTCCGATGATGTCGTTGTGATACAGGCGCCCCAGGTGGCAATGGTAGGTCTCATCTTCGGCCAGGGTGATCATGTAGCGCCGGGCCTTGCGGTCTATGAGCAATGCCAGGTCACCGATTTGAAAGCAATTTTTGTCGGTCTGCGTCTGGTTTAAATCCGTTTGGTTCAATTCTAAAGTCTGCCTTGGTGGGAAATTGTGCCGGTGAGGTTGTTTACTGGAGGTTGTTTACTGGAAGTTGTTTCGGGGTGGCTGACATTGTACGCCATTACCCAACGCAAATGGGCTTGCCCCAGACTGCCCCAACCCGGCAGACGGCGCGTCTTTGCCGCCAGCGGAGCATGGTCTAAAGTAGCACTAAACACGGGAAGAGAAATGGAAAACGACCAATTCACATTGGATGAAGCCAACGCCCTAGTGCCCTGGCTGGCGGAGACGTTCCGGAATCTGGAACTTGTCCGTCAGGAGTACATCGCCATTCAAGAACGCGTCATCGAACTGGCGAAAGAGTCGGGGGATGATGAGATAGCCCA
>CAVOAA010000262.1:0-3233 GCA_963693555.1 Dehalococcoidia bacterium
GTCAACGACGAGGCGTCGGCATCGCCATTTCCGTTGATTGAGCCGTCACCGTTGACCGTCTCCGCGATCACCAGGTCCTGAGGCAACACCGCGACTGACTCAGTCAACGAGCCATTTCCGCCAATAGACCCAAGTATCCTGCGGAGGAGCAATTGTTCGCCGTCGGCCGCACTCGCCAGGCGTTGGGCGATCTCTCGCGTTACGTCGGTGTCCGGCAGAGTCCTTACCCGGTCCACTATTAGCCCGAATTGGGACAGCAACCCGCCGATAGAGCTGGGAGTTTTATCGTCCTGATCTACCGTCTTGAGCTGCGCGGCACGGAAGGAATCATAATTCTGATGGAACGCGTCCCAGTCCTGGTCCAATGTCGCCATCTGGGATGAGAAGACCTCGATCAGATTACGGGCGGCGTCGTCCGTGCTGTTTTGCATCGCCAAAAGTGACCGGGCCACGATACCGCGCTCCATGTCGGCTGCGGACCGGGCTAACGTCAATGACTGGAACAAGTCGGAGCTACCCGACAGACCAATATCGGGGGTCCAGTTACTACTGAAGGTCTCAAATGCCGCCGCTTCTTTCTCGGCCGCTAGTGTGAGTCGGGCGGTCATGGTTTCGAGGCCAAGCAGGCGGTCCAGGCCCCGAGCGGTCTGGGTGATGCCGATGGCGCTACCCGTGAAGCCGTCCAACGCCGATTCCACCGATGACGGCACGCAGGCGGCCAGCCCCTCGCGCCATTGGTCCATACCCTGGTGGAAGTCGTTCCATTGGCCGGCCGTAGACCGGTGACCCGCCGCAAATGCCAGCAGGTCTTGGCGCGCCAACTCCGGGACGGGAGTGGCTGTCAGAGCCTGGGCCTGAGATTGCGCCAGGGCGGTGACAGTTGCCTGTATGTCGGGTGTGTTTAGACCACCGCCAGCCGGCAGGGTTGAATCGTCGCCGCACGCCACAAGGGCTACCAGAAATGCAGCCATGGCTACAGGAGCGGTCAGACCCAATCTAAATCTCATGTCGTCCTACTCTAGCTGTCATATTTTTAGTTCGCCGTGATCGCGCCAAGCAAATCGGAAACGATCACGTCGCGGAACTCCCCGGATTCAAGTCGGCCAGCTATGTCCGCGAGCGTATCTATCCTATCCGCCAGCACGATCAGGATGTGGCGGTCGTCCTGGGATTGTAACGAGATCAGGGCGCTGCCTTCGGGTTGTAGGTCCGGTGTGAACGGCGTGCGAATAGTCTCGCCCACCTGTATCCCCGCCAGGCCGAGATACCTCTCCACCTGCACGGCGTCGTCGAAGAGACCCAGGAACACCAGGTCTTTGCCGGGTTCTTCGCTATTCTTGACCTGCGCGTCGATCTGGAAGGTCGACAGGTTTCTCCGCAGACCGGCACCCAACTCCAAGAGAGACGGGCGGCCCAATATGATGTCAGCCGAGCCGTCGAGGAAATACGGGAAATCGGCCAGCTCAAAGTCCCGGCCGCTGGAGGCCAGGAACTCGGCGATATTCGCGATCAGCCGGTGTTATTGTCCAGGATCGAGTTTTGGGGCGGCACCATGAACGTCAGGTCGCCCACGGCCAGCACATTCCCTCGGGTCGACTTTACCAGCGGGTAGAAGGGTTCTATCCCTTCAACCAGCGTCGAGAAGGTGTTCCCGTCCGTGTATGCCAGGGCTGGGCCCGACGACCGGATGGCCCCGACGGTGTAGAAGGCCACCTGGGTCAGCCCCTCGGTCACCGGATCGGGGAAAAAGTCCTGGACGAATATATTGCGGTGGTTCAGGTCATAGTCCGTCTGGTTGTAGAGAAACCCCGGCTGGAACGACAGACCAAACTCCTCGGCCAAGCTGTTTATCTGCTGGGTGCGGGTCGGGTCGCCGATCAAACGCAGACGGCCGCCCTTATCCACGAACCGCCTGACGAGGCCGCGTTCCTGTTTGGTGTAGGGCTCTCTGGGGGCAATGACCACCAGACTTCCGGCCTGGCGCAGTTTGCTTTCCAGGGCCTCCAGACGTTCGAGCGAAGTCATGCGCCGGAAGCTGCCGAAGCCGGTGGCCACGCCCATGAAATCCACGGTTATTCCCCGGTTGGCCATACTCGAAAGCAGGGAAACTAGTTCAGCCGTGTCGAATTCGTTATCGTGTGCGCCGTCGACAACCATCACCCCGGACCTGATCTCGGGTTGTTCCGTGAAGATGGTGTGGGCCGAAATAGGAGTGGTGATCTCCTCGAACAGGAGGTCAGGGGTCGCCGGCGCGTCGTAGGTGCCACGATAGTAGGTGAAGAGCGCAACCAGAAAGTAGACGGCGGCAAACAACAGGGGGATAGTCAGCACCCTCCTGAGGTTGCTGCCGAAAGCGAACCGGCCGATGGCGCTCAATGTATTACTCAGAGGAGCCAACGTACAGGTAATAGGCCTTGGGCCCGGCTATGCTGAGGGGAAAGTCCGGCAGCGCCTTGGCGGGGTCCGCGCCGATACCGCCGGTCGGAGGCAGAGTGAGCAGGGCGTCCGAGTCCTCGGTGATCAATCCCTTGAGGAGCGTCGATGCTTCTGTGGGCGCACCGGTGCTCTGTCCGTTCAGCAAGGCAAATATATCTGAGGCGCTGAACTCGCCAGAGAGATTCGGTTCGAACCGTACCGGCCCGTTCATCCGTTCCAATTTCTCGTTGAAGACCCGCGAGACCTCGGTGTTCACGTCCACCAGTTCATAATTGGCGACACCCGCCAGTGACGCGGCTTTGCGGATAGCGTCGGTCTGCCCGCCTAGTCCATCGATCAGGCCGACCTGCATCGCTTCGACGCCCGTATACAGGTTACCTTCTAGTATCTCGTTCTTGGTCGTCCTGAGTTTGTCGCCTCGTTCGGTTATCACGATGCTGGCGAAAGCTTGGCGCAACTGCTCGGTCATGGTCACGAAGTGCCGGCGCGACCCGCCGTTTAATTTAAAGGGCCCGGTCACTCCTTCCCGGTCTGACGGTTCAAAGGGGACAACCGGCGGCAGGGGCGAGAGGATCACGCCCACTCCGCCCACGAAACTGGAGGGCTTCGCCATGGCATAGTTGGCGCCCATGGACATCATGAAACCGCCGCTGGCGACCAGGTCCTCCATGATTACCACGACGGGCTTCTTCTCCCGTAGTCTGACCATCTCGAAGAACAGTTCTTCGCTGGGCGCGGCCCCGCCGCCCGGGCTGTTGAGGGAGATCACCACGCCCTTTATCGAGCTGTCGTCACGC
>CAVOAA010000263.1:0-3207 GCA_963693555.1 Dehalococcoidia bacterium
AGGGGCAGGCAGGTCTAGAACGGGATTGCGGAACTCATCCGGAATATCAGCGAAGAGCCGGTCGATGGAATCGATGCCCAGCGACGCCAGCATCTCGGCCTGCTCGTCGGTTGTATTGGGGATGTAATGTGACTGGAAGTGCCCTGTCGTATCGGGCCGGGTAGCGGTCATTAGGATGCAGCGGTGAAGGCGTCGTAGTCTGTGGCTGACATCAGCTCGTCGATGGCTGCTGCGTTGGCCACGGTGGCCTTGATGAGCCAGCCTTCGCCAAATGGGTCTTCATTGACCAACTCGGGGTGGTCCAATAGCTTCTCGTTGACCTCAGTTACCACGCCGTCTATCGGTGAGAACAGGTCAGAGACGGCTTTTACAGATTCAACCTCGCCCATCTTCGCCAGGTGTGTGATATTGTCGCCGACCTTGGGGAGTTCGAAGTAGACGATGTCTCCCAGTTGGTCTTGAGCGTAATGGGTGATTCCGGCCACGGCGCTGTTGGTAGCGGCGTCGTCAATCATGATCCATTCGTGTTCCTTGGTGTATTTGCGGTCGTCGGGACTACTCACTTTTACTAGGTCCTCCTGGGTCGGGTGTAGAAGGGGAGCGCCGTAACGGTCACCGTTACCATCCGGCCTCTAATATCCAGGTCCAGCACTGTGCCGGGCTCGACATAACGCTCCAAAACGTAGCCCATGCCGATGCTGGTGTCAAGGGTTGGCGAATAGCTTCCGCTGGTCACGGTACCGATGGTCTCGCCCTGGTCCAGCAGGCTGTATCCGGCCCTCGGGGCGCTGCGTCCTGGTAGCGTGAAACCCACCAGCTTTCGCTGGACGCCGTTGTTCATTTGGGCCTGGAGTATATCCGAGGCTACGTACTCGGCATCAGCGCGAACGAACCGGTCCAACCCAGCCTCGATGGGCGAGGTCTCTTCGTCGATCTCATGGCCGTGTAGCGGCAGTCCGGCTTCCAGCCTCAAAACGTCCCTCGCGCCCAGGCCGCAGGGGGCGGCGCCGGCGTCGGTGAGGGCGGTCCAGACCTTGACCAGGTCATTGCCTTGGACCAGCATCTCGAACCCGTCTTCCCCGGTGTAGCCGGTCCGGCCCACGAATATTGGAGACCCTTGGATGGCGCTCTCAGCCCAGGAGAAGGCCCGCATGGCCGAAAGTTGGTCATTGGCTATCTTATCGATCAACTCAGGCGTGCCAGGGCCCTGGAAGGCGATCAGGCCGGTTGTGGTAGTGACGTCTTCCATGGTGCAGCCTGGAGAGAATCTTTCGTCGATCCAGCGCTGGAACCAGGCGACAACTGCCGGGCGGTTGCCGGCGTTGGGTATGAGCAGGTAGCGGTCTTCAGCAAGGCGGTAGAAGATGGTGTCGTCGATCACGCCGCCCTTCTCGTTGCAGATCAAGCAGTACCGCGCGCGGCCCACACGCAGAGTGGAGGCTGAGCCGGTGAGCACCCAGTCAAGAAATTCAGAGGCTTTGGGGCCTGATAGATACAGACGGCCCATGTGAGAGACGTCGAACACCCCGGTGGCGGTGCGGATGGCCTTAACCTCGGCCAGGATGCCTTCCGGGTACTGTACAGGCATGTCCCAGCCGCCGAATTCCACCATGCGTCCGCCCAGGGAAACATGGGTGTCGTAAAGGCCGGTCTTGAGGTTATCGGCAGTCACGTCTAAAGACGCTCCTTGCTGGAAATTTCAGGTGTGCGCAGGCGCGCAATACCAAGAGCGCGCTACAGCGCATAAAATGATAACTGCTGCCCCGTTTTGAGGCAAGTGGAGCAGTGGGTATAATGGCCGATGCCAATGGCCACGATTTGATCGAGACGATTCAACGGAAACGATTCAACGGAGACGATTCAAGGGAGACGAGCCAATCATGAACAACCACATCACCAGAGTTCCATCGGAGATCGAGGCAATCACTGCCACCGCTGAAGGCGGTCATGATGCTCCGGTCATGATGCTAAATCTCAACCGCTACACGGCAGCAGCCGGTTATCCGGACGGCGATGAATACCAGACCTATATGGCCCAGATAGAGCAATCGGCCGGGCGAGTTGGCGGCAAAGTCCTCTGGCGCACGCCGGTGGTGGGCCAACCCGTGGGCTGCGAGCATGACGGGGTGGATGAGATCCTGGCGGTCTGGTATCCGAGCCACGCATCGTTCCTCCGCCTTCGCGAAGAGCCGAACTCCGCGGAGATGTACCGGTTGCGGGAACTATGCGTCGCCAACGCCGTGATTCATCGCTGCCCAGGCGACCGGATTCCCCTCCAGCCATAGCCTGCTCGCGCCGTCATCCGCGTCCACTATTGGACGTCGTATTCGACCAACCGATTGGGGAAGAACAAATCTCAACGATAGAGATGCTGGAGTTCAATTTGGAAAAAGTCGAAGGTTAGTTGCGATGGTGCAGGCGGCTATAATACTCGCGCCAGGGAGCGGTCCAGACCGTCGTTCGCGTGACCGTCGTTAGACCCCCACGTCCTGTCATGTCTGGTGCAGCAGGGTTCTCCCTGGCAAAACGCCATTGCTAATGAGGTTCCAGTGCAGTACACCCGAATCTTCTCCGACTCGGACGGTGAGACTCATTTTGTTGATGTAGAGGACGAATACCAGCAGATTGAGCTTGCACCTAAAATAGTAATGGGAGTCACCGAGACCAGGCAGGCCAATAACGTCCGCATGGCCTACCTGCCTTCGGGTTACTCCGATGATTTTCATCCAGCACCGGTGAGATATTTAGTAGCTTACTTGCGGGGTCAAGTTGAGATTACAGTCACAGACGGCGAGATTCGCAATTTTGGACCGGGAGATGTGTCGCTCCAAGGTGACGTGAAGGGGACCGGGCACAAGAATAGAGTTTTGGGCCAGTCAAACTGTGAATTCTTGCTCATCGAGTTGGAGGAACTGCCGGGGTAGCTCCATAATCATGGAGCCAGGGAGCGGGAACCAGGCCGGTGGCTGTACCGTCGTTAGCATCACTCCGTCCCGCAAGCGCCTGGGCACAGCGGGGGTCTCCCTGGCTCATGCTCCGATTGCTTGTACCCCCCCATCAAATGCGAGACAATCACGAAGCCCGATGAAGCGTTAGTATCGGCTACGCCCAGACCTGCGCTACAATCGGCGCCAACCAGGCACACCTACGGAGCTTGAATATGACCGGTAGGCTGGAAGATAAGGTTGCTATTGTGACCGGCGGGGC
>CAVOAA010000264.1:0-3163 GCA_963693555.1 Dehalococcoidia bacterium
ATGACCCTTTCTGTATGATCTTTTCAACATACCCGCTCAGGCGCTGACGGTCTTCTGCGGTGATGTCCTTGGCGGTGATCACCACCACCGGCAGCTTGGACCACCGGCCGCTGCGGCGCAATTCTTCTATGAACTCGAACCCGTCCATCTCCGGCATCATCAGGTCCAGCAAGACCAGGCTCGGCTCAATCTCATCCAAGATGTCCAGGGCTGCCCGGCCGTTTTCGGCCTCGGCAACCTCCCAACCCTCTTTCTCCAGCATGCGGCGCACCATCACCCGCACCGACTTGGCGTCATCCACCACCAACACCGGCCCGACGTTCACTTCCTGCCTATATTTGTTCAAGACTGACAGCAGCCGCGCCCGGTCGATGGGCTTGGTCAGGTACTCGGCGGCCCCCAGGGCGTAACCCATGTTCTTTTGGTCGATGATCGTAACCATAATCACGGGGATGTCGGCCAGGTCCGGGTCGGCTTTCAGAGCGGAGAGTACTGCCCAGCCGTCCATGCCCGGCATCATGACGTCCAGGGTAATCACCGCAGGTAGCAGTTCTTTGGCCAGACGCAGGCCGTCCTGGCCGCCCATGGCCCGCACCAGTTTGAAACCCTGACCGGCCAGAGACCGCTGCATCAGGTCGTGCACGCTGGCGTCATCGTCCACCACCAACACCGTGTTGGCGGCAGGGGACGGCGCCGGGGTCTCAGCGTTTGGAGCCTCTGCATCAGGGTCTGCCGTTTCGTCGGGCTCCAACGCCACCGCCGGCAGCTTCATAATGAAGGTCGACCCTTGCCCGATTTCGCTGGTGACGATGACCGATCCGCCCATCATCTCGCAGAAATGCCGGGTGATGGCCAGCCCCAAGCCGGTGCCGCCAAACCGTCTGGTTGTTGATGCCTCAGCCTGGGAAAAGGCTTCAAAGAGGCGTCCCATCTGTTCTTCATTCATGCCGATGCCATTATCGGCCACGGCGAAGTCGATCCATTCCTGCCCTTCTGACCCCTCGCGGCTGACCGTCAATGTGATCGACCCTTGATCAGTGAACTTGCTGGCGTTGCTGAGCAGGTTGAAGAGCCCTTGGCGCACCTTGGTGATATCGGCGTGGATATTTCCAACCGAGTCCGGACAGACTATCTCCAGCGTGTTGGAGTTCTTGTTCACCAGGGGCTGGATGGTCGTGACCACGTCTCGGATCATCGGCCCGATGGCGAATGTCTCCAGATAGATCTCCATGCCGCCGGCTTCGATCTTTGAGATGTCCAAGACATCGTTGATCAGGCCCAGAAGGTGTTTGCCGGCGCCGTTGATACGCTCGAGGTCATCTTCGAATTCTTGGTTGCCCAGGTCCTGGGCTTCTTCCTGGAGCATCTCGCTGTAGCCGATGATGGCGTTCAACGGCGTACGTAGTTCGTGGCTCATGTTGGCCAGGAATTGGCTCTTGGTCCGGTTGGCTTCTTCGGCCGATTCCCGTGCCTGCTCGGTCTCCTCGATGAACCGGGCATTGCCGATGGCCACGGCGGCGCTGTCGGCCAGGGACTGAAGGAGTTGAATCTCACCATCGCGGAAATCGTGGGGTTCCCCAAAGAAGACATTCAATGCCCCGTAAGCCTCATCCCGAACGATGATCGGCACAGTAAGGACTCCGATAACCCCCGCGTCGCTAAGCAGACGGGTCACTTCGGGGTTGGACCGGGTGATGTTTTCGTCGGCTGATATATCTCTGTTCCAGACAGGCCGTCGCTCCTGGAAAGCGACACCGGTAATTCCTTCACCCGGAGTGGCGGAGTACCCGGTCCTAAGTTCAGAATTTTCATAATTCGATATTGCGGGCAGCAATAATCCACTGGCTTCATCGAACCGTTGAATCGACGATCCACGGCTACCGAGTAGCTCTTGCGCCTTGGTAATAATCAGTTGCAGCACGGCATCCATATCCGTCGCGGAGGCAAGCTGGTCCGTGATCTCGCGTAGCTGGGTGGCTTCGTCACGCGCCTGCTGGGTCTCCTCTATGAACCGGGCGTTTCCGATGGCCACGGCTGCGCTGTCGGCCAGAGTTTGGACGAGTTGAATCTCGTCATCTGCAAAGTCGTGGGGTTCGAAGAATAAGATGTTAAGCGTTCCGTATGCCTGGCCTCGGATGATGATTGGCGTGGCGACAGCGGCGCGGATCCCGCCGTCGCGTATCGCAGAATCGGTCTCCTGGTCTGGTTTAACGATGGCCGGGTCCGAGTCACGGTCACTTGTCCACACTGGCCGTTTTTCCTGGAATGCTTGCCCCGTAGCGCCTTCTCCGGGCTTCATCTGAACAGAATTCTCTAGTTCCAATGGGAAATTGTGAGTCTTTGCGATCGACAGTACGTTTTCAACCGGGTCGTACTCAAAGATTGCCGAAGCTCCGCACGCCAGCATCTCAACCGCCTTGACGACGATCAACTCCAAAACACTGTCCATATCAGTGCTGGAGGCCAATTGGGCCGTCACTTCCTGGAGTTGGGTGGCCTCCCGTTCTCGGTTCTCGGCTTCGTCCCGCGCCTGCTCGGTCTCTTCGATGAACCGGGCATTGTTGATGGCCACGGCGGCGCTGTCGGCCAGGTTCTGAATCAGGTTGATATCTTCGTCAGTAAATTCTCCGGGTTGGTCAAATACCGTATCAAGTACCCCGTACACCTCATCCTGTATCACGATGGGCGCCGCCACAACCCTTACCACCGCCATCTCGGCGGCCTGCTCGGCAACGATCTTGACAGAGTTCGGATCAGAATACGTCACCTCTTGCATGAGGTCATTGGTCCAGATCACGCGACGCTCCTCGTAGGCGCGTCCGGCATTTCCCTCGCCCGGCCTGACCAGAAGATCTTTCATTTCCGGGTTAAAGTTGTGCATCGTGGAAAAGACCAGGCCACCGCGGTCAGCGTCGTACCGGAGTATGCCGCCTGATTTGGCTCCCATAAGTTCGACTGCCTGCTGTGTAATCAGGTTCAGCACGCTGTCCAGGTCATGATTGGAGGCAAGCTGGGTAGTCACTTCATAGAGTTGGATGGCCCGTTGTTCCCGGGCTTCTGACTCGCTCAGGAAACGGGCCTTCTCCAGGGCGAGGGACGCCTGATCGGCAAAGGCAGTCAGGAGGGAGACTTCGTCCTCGTTGAATCGGCGTATGTTGCTATC
>CAVOAA010000265.1:0-3137 GCA_963693555.1 Dehalococcoidia bacterium
GCAGTGATTCTCTATCTACCTTGGCTGCCAACATTCCTTGGGCAGCTACGAGAGACGGCTGGGTACCGTCTCACCTTCGATCATATCGCATCCAGCTCTTACGTAGTGTGGGCCGGGGATTTTTCGCTTCCGACCACATTTTGGATCAGCCTGCCATTTCTGGCCGCGTTCATTGTCAGCCTCTTACTAGCTTTGAAACACTGGTCAATGTCCAGGACACCATTATTGGTCGGAGGAGTAGTTTTCTTTTCGCTTCTTTTGGTAGATGCCATTGAGATCGAGCGATTATTGCTGGTGACGGTATTCCTTTCCACAGGCATTGGAATTTCAGTCGCGGCAGCTCTCAAAGACCGTGACCGGAGAATGATCAGGAACGTAGTGATTGTTGCCGGAATTCTTGCCCTGGTTGGTTTCGGAGGATCATTCGCCAACATTACATCCACCTCGGGATGGTTCACCTACCGATGGCTGGACGATGTCGAGCAGGCGGCTGATCACGTGGAGTCCAACTACCCTGGGACCCTAATACTGAGCAACTCCAACTCCCTGGCGTTTTACGTCGACGATCCCACGGGGCTGGAACTAGCGAGATACAGGTTCGACAACAACCTTGCGCTTGCTTCCGAGACAAAGGTCTGGAACACGTTGCTCAGGAGCGATGCGGACTACGGTCTCTTGATGAAGCAGGCTATCTCATCACATGCCGACGTCACATATGTCCATCACGCCTTCTTCAACGCCTCCGGATCTTCCCAACAGATAGAATCCGTTCTTACTTGGCTCGCGGCTTTGGGATTTGAACCAATCGACCGATGGCAGTCAACTCCCATAAAAGGTGGTAACGAGCGATTCTTGAATTTGCAGGACCATCCTTCATATCGGATTACCCTGGTGAATTTGAGGAATTCTCGTTGATTTACTGAAAGTTTCAGGGGTGTAACTTGCCTCTGGGTTCAGCCCCTGGCTTGACGGACAACTTCGATCAAGGGCATCGGGTACGGTCTTAAAAACGGAAAAAATCGGCCAAAGTGCCATTCGCTTCCATCTGGCGGTACAGTTCAAGTTCGGCGTAAGTGTCCACTTCAAGCCATCCGTTGGCGATGAAGACAGATTCGACCGGCCACCCATTGTCGATGGCGTGCTGGATGAGACTGGTCATGTACATTTGCTTGCGGGTCTTTCCGTCGAAGGTGCTGTCCGGGTCCATGGCTTCGTAAAGCTGGCGTAGGCTAATCGCCCAGTCTCGCCGCACTTTGATCAGGCCGATATATTGGCCCTGAATATCCTCATAGCCGCTAGGTTTTTTCCCTAATTCGGTGATCAATCCGTCGCTGTCGATTTTCATGGTCTCGGCGTCAGAGAGCGGATCATCCATGCGTAATTCCCAGTATCGTCGCCATTCCCGATCCACAACCACCGACATGGGAGCATCGGAGGCGAGAAGCGCTCTGAGCACCCTGGGCTCGTAGACAATATCGCCGTAAGAGATTAGTAGGTCGGCGTCACCTGCAAACAAATCGACGGCGCAGAAAAGGGTATGAACCATATTGGACGACGCGAAATCCGGGTTAACGACCAATCGGAACCCTCGCGCGGTTATCGATTCAGCGCGGTAGCCCGCGATGACCGTGATATCGGTGATATCTGGGGATTGGAGGGTGGCGACCTGATGGTCTAGGAGACTGGAGCCGCCCAACTCCACGAGACACTTGGGCCGGTCATTGGTGATTGGCGCCAGGCGAGTCCCCTGGCCTGCGGCCAGAATAATGGCCCTCACGGCTGCACATCGCCGAAAGCGGCGCGAATCAACAACAGGTCATGTTTGGCCAGGGCCCCCTCCCGCTCCGGGTGCCACATTACCCCGAATTGTGGCAGTGCTTCATGGGCTGCGGCCTCAATAGTGCCGTCCTCCGCCCAAGCAATTGCCTTTAAGCGGCCGCTCTGCCCTAAGTGCTCGATGGCGAAATTGTGGAAGCTGTTCACCGAGATAGAGTCAGGGCAATCCAAGAAGAACGCTGGGTCCAGTGCCGTGAGGTGACGCTGGGCGATATGACCGTCCACTTGCTTCAGCGCCCCGCCGTAGTGGACATTCATCAGTTGAAGGCCCCGGCAAACGCCGAGTACCGGTAATCGCTCCGCCGCAAATAGATCAAGCAGCCGATGTTCGAACCGGTCCCGCTCAGGTGCAACATCGCTGCCTCCTTCGACTTCACCCAAATCATTACCACCGGTCAGGACCACTCCGTCCAGAGACAGAGCTGCCAAGTACCCCTCAATGTCCTGGACCTTGTTGGCCAGTGGTACCGGGCAATACCCCAGCGCCAGTAATAGACCTGCCCAATTCTGGTCGAGGGCGTCCCTTCGTTCTCCGTAACCGAGCGCCACATCCACGCGTTGGGTCAGGCCGATGCGCTTCATCGCAGTGCCCGGACCCAGTTGGCGGTGCAATCCAACTCTATCAGTCTGGCGCCGGAAAGCTGGTCGTACAAGGCTTGCCCAACCCCTATCGCCGCCGGCAGGCCAAACTCGGCTGCGCGTATTGTCATGTGTGAATTGGCTCCCCCATACATGGTTATAAGGCCGGCGATTCCGTGCCCGAATAACCAGTCGAATCCAGGGTCCGCCTGAGGTATGAGCACGATGAGGCCCCTTAGATCAGGATTATCCACCGGTTGGTTGGCCAGGTCGATGGCCTCGGCTACCACTCGGCCGCTGGTCACAAAGTTGGGCTGATTTAGGTGGCGCTCATAGGCGAATATATCTCCTACTCGGACCAGCAGGGGAGGAAGCTCCAACGCCTGGGCCACCCGGTGCCATTCCTCACCTTTCTTGGCCTGCTCTATCAGCGATGAGTCGCCGCCGGTCACCGGCATCCCGGTGTGGAGTGCCAACAGCCACTGGATTCCGATGTGGGAGACCCGGCCGCGGTCTATCCCCGCCGTTTTGCCGAACCGGACGAGTTCGTCTAGGGCGGAACTTAGGTTGCGGCTGAAAACGAATTTCGAATATTCTCGACCTTCAATTGCCTGGCGCAAAAATCCTTCAAAATATTTGACGGTCCAAGGCAGTCCCTCCGATGAAAGGGCGTTTTGGATGCGAGCCCTGGTGTCTTCGTCCCAAAAATCCACCGTCTCCCC
>CAVOAA010000266.1:0-3120 GCA_963693555.1 Dehalococcoidia bacterium
TGAAGTACTAACTACAGGGGTTGGTGCCGCTGCCCCAGACCAAGGTGGCCCCGCGTACTTGGGTAGGGAGCCTCTGGGTTCCACGGCGGGCAGCGCTCCAAACTCTTTCAGCACCGGGTCGTTGCCAGCAACAACGACTCCCCAACGTTCTCCCTGGAGGGCCGGTTCCACTTCAAGACCGTTACCTGCCAGCCTTTACGTGCCACCATGGTGGCCGCGGCACTGCCAGCAGATCCGCCGACTATGACAATAACTTCGACGTTGAGGTCGGTGTCCGAGTCAGAATCGTTCATAGCGACCTAATTATGCACCGGCCGGTAAATCGTGCCAGTACGGTGCTAGTCCTGGCCGTGTCCGCCTTCCTCATTGGCCGTGGCACTCGGTGTCGCCTCATATGGCTTGCCGGTTGCCGTGTCCACCTCGAAGGAGCCGGGTAGTTCCAGGTCTTTGGCGATCTCATGGACGGCGGGAATCACCTCTTCGCCCATGAGTCTCAGGCTGCGCATGGCGTCGTCGTGGGTCATGGCGCCGTCGCCGTCCCAGAAGAATACGCTGCCGGGTCGGAGGTACTCCAAGACGTGACGAATCTTGGGAATCACAGTCTTGGGTGTGCCAGTAATGATGGTGTAGTCCTTAATCTGTTGTTCGTAGGGACGCCCCAGAACTCCGCCCGCTCCGCCGCGGGCCGTGGTGGACACTGCCTGGGTGGGCAGAACCCTGTGGCGAGAGCTCAATCCCGGCAGTGCGAGGAGCGCCGGGTTGGTGGTGCCTTCGTTACCAGCCAGGAATGGATTGCTGGGACCCTGGATGTACTTACGGGCGGTCTGTTCGGCCAATTCTTCGGTCTCGTCCACGTGGACCTTCCAGAGATAGCCGAGATTCTGGGGGCCGGACTCATAGCCCTGTTCTGCTGCGGTGTCGTGATACAACTGGAACGCCTTCTTGGTGGGCTCCAGTTCCGTTGAGAGCATGACGTATGGGATGCGCTGTTCAGCGGCCCACATCAGTGAGTCACGGCTAACGACGCCGGGGAGCCAAACCTGGGGATGCGGCTTTTGGTACGGGCTGACCCAGGGATTTACGTGGCGATATTGATAGTGTTTGCCCTCCCAGCGGAAGGGGCCTGGGGTGGTCCAAGCCTTGATGATGAACTCATGAGCCTCTTTGAACCGCTCCCAGTTATAGGGAGGCGGTGCATTGTGGGCCACACTCTCACGGCCGGTGCCCCGGACCCAACCGGAGACCAGACGCCCGTGGGAAATCAGGTCAATCATGGAAAGCTGTTCTACGAGCCATAACGGGTCATCCCATATTGGCAGGATATTGCCCATGAGGACGATCTTCGCTTTTTTTGTGATGCGAGCCAATATGGAAGCTTCAACGTTCATCGCGCCGCCCATGCAGAACGGAGTGCTGTGATGCTCGTTCAGCATGAGGCCGTCGAACCCCATCTCCTCCGCATAGACCTTTTCATCCAGGTATCGGTTATAAAGGCTGGCCCCTATTTCGGGGCTATAGACGCCATTGGTGAGGGTAAGGTCCTTTATGGGCGCGCCTGTGGCACCGAAGAATCCAGATTCGGGGTCTTGGTAAGGCCGTTCAGTGAAGTAGCCGATAAACATAGAACTGTTCCTTTGATAGACGGTTGATCTTGGGTTGGCCGGGTGGTATGGAGACGTTAGCGTCAGCTCGTCCGGCATTATAGCATCGAGTATTGACTGAGAGCTAATCACCTAGGAGTTTGCCATTAGTATCTATAGGGTGGCAGACACGCATTGCGTCACTCCGGAGGACAAACCCGGTTTCCAAAGCAGGGGCAGCATCTCTAATCGAACCGGCGGGACATCGGGATTAGGAAAAGAAATTATGGACCAGATTCACGAATTCGTTGGTCTTTTCCAATTCCGGGTGGTGTCCGCATCCAGAAAGTATCTCCAATTGAGCGCCCTTGATCGCCTGTTGGTACGCCTCGCCAGCGCTGACCGGTACCACTGCGTCCTGCTCGCCCCATACCAAGAGTGTGGGCAGGTCTTTCAATCGTCCCAACAGATGGGGCAATGCTGGATGATACATATAAGGACGCCAGGTAAGCCGGGCAGCTTCTTCCCGGGCGTTCTCCCACAGCTCCACCTGCTCGGGGCTGACTTCCTCAGGGCAGATCGTAGGGAATTCTGGAGTTGAATGGGAATCTAAGAAACCCTCTTGCAGGTACTCTTTGGCCACGATAAGGAACATGTCAAGAATATCGCCCTTGGGAGGCCGGATGCCTGCCGGTGCGACCAAGGCCATCTTCTTGAACGCTTGGGGTGACTGGCAGGCCATCTCGGCTGCTAGCCAACCGCCCAGTGAGAACCCCAGTACGTTTATTCGTTCGAGCCCCAGTTCCTCTAGGGCCCGTAGATACCAACTGGCTAGGTCCCGCATGGTCATAATCCAATCCAGCCGGTCAGTGATGCCAAACCCTGGATGGGCAGGCATGTGGAGGGTGAAACTCTGGGCCAACTCTTCCGCGTACCGGAGACGTACCGTCTGTCCCATTTCGTCGTGAAGCACCAATAGAGGGTCTCCGTTGCCGCCCTTGACGATGTGGAGATCAACGCCAGCTATCTGGGTCGTTCCTTCTGTCCAATTCAAGGAACTAGTGGACATGGATTTGCTCCTGCTGATGGCAATTTGGCCTGCCGAAACACTGGCCACATTGATTGTGGGTCGCTCTATTAGGGATTGTCAACATAAAAAATGCTTAACAACCGGGCATCTGCCTTGTAGATATTCTAACTACCGGAACTACTAGGTCGCAAATCGTAGTTTCATTAGTTTGTCGTTTTAGAGGAAGCCGGATTCAGGCTTAGGTTTTGGTTGGGCTGTAAGAATTAAGATAACTTGGTAAGGAATCCAACGAGAAACGATGTTGACTCTTTCCTAGGTTTGGGCTAGTATCCGGCGGGGCTCTATAGGGTCTGGGTATGATTTTGCATATTTCATCACGCCTGGATTGCGGTTGTTACGAACAGCTGTCAAGAAGATTTTGCCGGTATCTAAACCTTTAAGACACCCTCATCAACTATCACAGCGGTTTGGTTAATTAGTCCGGAGAATCTTCCGGAGATAGCGGGAAAT
>CAVOAA010000267.1:0-3103 GCA_963693555.1 Dehalococcoidia bacterium
CCAGGGCGTGTTGGGGAGCGCGTTGCTGGAGATCACCGCCAGTGGTGCCGATCCGGCCCAGGCGTTGGCCAGTGCCGAGGCCACCTACATCCAAGAAGCCACCGACGCCGGCTTCTTGTCCGGCGGCTGAGGTGGACTTGACGCCTGGTGACGCAGTAGCCGCTACAGGCTGACCAACTAAGGGGTAATCATCCCACCCAGGGCCGACGCAACTCTGCGTCGGCCCTGGGTGGGGCTCCGTCAGTGGAGGAGGGAAACCATAGACAGGAAGACCTTCGCCGGTTTCACAATTCCCAGCGTGCTCGTCATGGCCATGCTGATGGTGTTTCCGCTCGTCACCACCATCGTGTTGTCATTCAATCGCATCTTTTTGCGCGACCTGTCCCACCGGGAGTGGGTCGGGTTTTCAAACTACACCGACGTCCTGTCGGACCCTTATTTCTGGGACGCTGTCCAGCTCACGACACTGTTCGTGGTCGCCGTCGTCCCGATACACCTGGCGTTGGGCTTCGGAATCGCCAGCCTGCTTGACCGGGTTATTCGCGGTCGCAAGATGTACATGGCTTTACTGCTGCTGCCTTTCATCGTTACGCCGGTGGTCGGAACGCTGATGGTGCGTGACCTCTTCGACCGGGGCGGCCTAATCGCGTGGCTGTGGGAAGTGCTCACCGACGATCCGTTCGTGATCACGAGCGGCAATGTCAAATGGATCCTGATCATCCACGGCATCTGGTCGACCACGCCATTCGCGGTGATTGCCTTGTTTGCTGGCATGCAGACGTTGCCTGGCGAACGGCTGGAGGCAGCGGAAATCGATGGCGCCGGCTTCTGGGCCAAGCAGCGATTCGTGATGATCCCGCATCTGAGGTCGCTGATCATCTTTGTGTTGCTGATCAGCATCATGGACTCCTACCGCGCCTTTGATAACGCCTTCGTGTTCGGCCAGAGCGTGGGGAAGTCGGCATATACAGTGATGGTCTACAACTTCGATGTAGCTCTCAGAGGCCAATTTGGTCGCATCGGTAAGGGGAGCGCGGTCGCTGTAATCACAATTGTTGGCATCTTCGTGGTCCTAATCCCGTTTCTGCGCAAGTCTTACAAAGAGCAGATCGCAGAGCGATGAAACAACTGCGCAGTTACTCCAAGACGGCCGGCATCCACGGCACGCTCCTGGCGGTAATCATCGTCTCGTCGGTGCCCTTCTATTGGGCGGCACAGACATCGATCAAATTCACCCGCGACACCATCAAAAGGACGCCCACCCTCTGGGGATTTGACGTTACTGCCGACGCCTACCGCAAGTTCTGGTTTGTCGACGAAGACCAGAACATGTGGGCCGTCGGGCTCTTCTTTCTCGCTCTTGGTGTGGCTATTGCTGTGATCTTGTTCATCCGGAAGCGGTGTGAAACTACGTGGCCCTTGACGCTTGCAGTGCTGGGCTCCCTCTGGATAGCGCTCAATCTGTTCCCGAAGACCTTCGACATGAACCGGGAGTTTGATTATTTCGTCAACTCGATCTTCGTGACCGTGCTTACCGTGATCATCTCTATATCCATCGGAATGCTCGCTGGCTACGGCCTAGCCCGCTACTCCGGCTTGTCGGGTGCAGTCATCCTGATCGTCGCACTCGGGTTCCGGGCCCTGCCCCGAACGGCATTCGTTCTGCCCTATTTCTACGTCGCCAAAGAGCTCGGCATCCTCGACTCGCGGCTGGTAATCGTGTTGGCCCTCGTGGCGGTGAACCAGCCCTTCACAATCTGGATGCTGCGCAGCTTCTTCATGGAGATCCCCAGGGAGATCGAAGAAGCAGCCATGATTGATGGAGCTACTCGCCTGCAGGCATTCCGCATGGTGGTGGTGCCCATGATGTGGCCTGGCATCATCGCCACCTCACTGTTCACCCTGCTGTTGGCCTACAACGAGTTCCTCTTCGTCCGGGTACTCGCAGTCACCAATTGGACCCTGCCCGTCGCCATATCCGCGCTCACCGGCGGCGACAGTGCAACCACAGTTACAGAGGGAGCGGCCGCAGCAGTGTCCATCACGTTGCCGATCGTGATCATGATCATCATCTTCCAGAAGCACCTGGTGAAAGGCCTGGGGGCCGGGGCGGTGAAGGGATGACAGCGGAACTGCAGGACGCGAAGCAAGTGGTGCTCGAGTACTACGACGTTTTCGATGCTGCTCCTGCCGACCAACTCGCGGACGTGCTCCGAAAGCACACCACCGATGACTACTCCTGGCGAGGCATCCACCCCTTCTACGAGCAGTCGGGTGTCGACGCAGTGGCGAAGACATTCTGGGTTCCGCTTCGCCAGGCATTCTCACCCCTCCAACGACGACCCGACGTCTTTTTTGCTGGCGCCAACACCGTCGGTGACGGGCGGGAGGTTTGGGTTTGTCAGATGGGCCACCTGCTGGGCTTGTTCGACCGGCCATGGTTAGCGATTCCGCCGACCCAAAAGATGTGTTACCTGCGGTACGCAGAGTTCCACCGGGTGGAGGACAATCAGATCGCCGAGACGACGCTGTTCCTCGACGTGATCAGCGTGATGCAACAAGCCGGCCAGGACCCATTGCCACCTCAGACCGGGGCGTCTCACTTGCATCCAGGGCCACTCACACACGACGGAGTTCTACTTGAGGCCCAAGATCCCGACGAAAGCACCAGGACAATGGCGCTCGTCGACAAGATGATCGACGACCTCGACGTGGCGAACCTTGCCGGCAACGAGGCTGGAGATGACCGAATGCCGCGAGAGGCGCTGGCGAGTACCTGGCACAAAGACATGCTCTGGTTCGGTCCCGCTGGTATCGGCGCCACCTACACGATCGATCGGTACCAGCAGCAGCACCAGTTTCCATTCCGCGCCAACCTGGCCAGCAAGATTTTCCATGGGCATGTCGCCCGGTTCGCAGAGGGCAACTATGCGGGCTTCTTCGGATGGTCCAACCTCACCAACACTCCAACTGGCGGGTTCCTAGGCCTTCCTGGATCGGACGTTGCCGCCGACATGCGGGTCGTGGATATCTACCGACGCGACGGAGTCCAGTTGGCCGAGAACTGGGTGTTTATAGATCTGCTGCACTGGTTGTACATGCA
>CAVOAA010000268.1:0-3093 GCA_963693555.1 Dehalococcoidia bacterium
AGGTCGACCAGGGCCTTGAAGCCCTCCAGGCTCTTTCCGGAGGAGTCGGCTAAGATGACCGGGCTCTTACTCTGGATCAACAGGTCGGCGATCGCCTCAACGTCCGAGGACTCGGGCCGGGTCTTTGAGGCCACCGGCTTGTTCTTGAACTTGGTGGGCGGCGTCCATTCTTCCAGCATCGTTTCCATGGGGACGTTCAGGAATGTCGGGCCTTTGGGGGTGCGCTGGGCCATCTCTCCGGCCCGGCTGAAGGTCTCGTAGATGACCTCGGCGCTGGTTACCCGGCTGCTCCATTTGGTTATGGATTCGACCAGCCGGTTGGGGCCGCCCACGATGCTCAGGTTGCGCAGCCACTGGGGGCCGGGGTCGAAGCCGTCAGCCTCGCCGTAGGTGGAGGTCTCTCCCGAAGCCACCAACATGGGAATCTCGCCCTGGAACGCGCCGTGGATGCCCATCGAGCCCTGGAGCACGCCAACACCGGCGTGGAGCAAAACCGCCTGCATTCGGCCGGTCATACGCGTGTAGCCCTGGGCCATGGCCACGGCGAGGGTCTCGTGCCAGGTGTTGATGTATTTGGGGCCGGGTTCTTCATTGATGGCCTGCCTGGCCAATGCCTCCCACACCGAAGGCCACTCGGAGCCTGGTGAGGAGATGATGTAGTCGACGTCGAGCTTGCGAAGGGCTTCCAGGATGGCGTCTCCGCCGTCTTTACGCTGGGGCATCGGGGTTCCTCTCTATCGTTACCTTTTACGGCTGGAGTTCTAGCACGGGGAAATTTTCGCTAATTATACAGATTATTCGAAACCTTGACGGCGGTGTCACCCGAATATATCCTCAGGCACTCAACACTGATTCGAAACCAGGATTTGAAACCAGCCTGGCAGAACCAGTCCGCGCATCAGCAAGATTGGAGGAGCCATGGCCCAGGAAACACCTCAGGGATTCATCGACGTCCACGCCCATATAGCGCCCACCAGCTTCCTGAAAGAAGCTCAGAAGTCGTCCAAAGCGTTCGGTGTAGAAGTCGAAGAGACCGACTCCGGTTACGCCCTGACCTTTCCCGGTCTACCGACTCTTCGGGCGGCGGGGGGCAGCCTGTCCGATACTGTGGCCCGGTCTGACTGGATGCGGGAGAACGGCGTGGGCTCCCAGTATATGGCCGCCTGGCTGGATATCCAGGGTTACACCATGGCCCCCGACAAAGAGGCCGACTGGGTGCGGTTGCTGAACGAGCATATGGTGCAGACCGCCAAGGACAGCGGAGCGGCCTTTCGGACCATTGCCGCTGTGCCGATGCAGGACGGCGAACGGGCAGCCAAGGAGCTGGAGTACGCCGTGAAAACGCTGGGAATGCTCGGCGTCATGCTGCCCAGCGACCCGGCTGACGTAGACGTGGCCGACCCCGGTCTGGAACCCTTCTGGGCCGCTGCAGAGGCGTTGGACGTGCCGGTGATGCTGCATGGGGCGTCCCACAGCAAATGGCCGCAGGTGGGGCCGAGCTACATGGCCTTCAGCATGGGCCGGACCTTGGACACGACTATTCTGGCCGCCAAGCTGATTCACTCAGGGCTGCTGGACCGGCATCCCAAGCTAAAGCTGATGCTCTGCCACGGCGGCGGCTCGCTGCCCTATCTGATCGGCCGGGTGGACGTGGCCTACCGGCGGGGTATGGAAAAAGTGACCGACCTGAAAAAAGACGGGCCGGAAGATTACATGTCCATGCTCTACTACGACACCGTCACCATCAACCCACGCTCGCTGAAACTGCTGCTGGACCTGGCGGGGCCAGAGCACATACTCCTGGGCTCAGACTGGGTCTGGGCGGCCATGAGCGGCGGCCTGATGGACGCCGTGGCCCACATCGGCTTGGACCAGGTCGACCAGGACCGCATCACTCGCCAGAACGCCCTCGATCTGTTTAAAGGGTAATCTCTGGTGCACGTCTAGTCTCGGGTCAAGGTAACAATTCCCTCTCCCAGTCATGGGAGAAGGTTAGGTCCGATAAAATCGAGACTCTCGACGTAGTCGGAGGTGAGGGCGTCCGCTCTTAACAAGCCATCCAATGACCGCCAGGCGTGTTTGCCTGGATTCCTGCCTTCGCAGGAATGACGCGTAGGCATTCCCGGGCGGGTTAAAAACCCGCGCCTACGTTGGATTGATTTTCGTCCCCGGCTACTTCTCTGTGATTGGAATCCTTCGCTGCCTATCTCGAATCAAATCGGTTATGCCGATGTTCGCGGCATTGATATGATTGATTGAAGACGATAGACCCAACACGACTTGGGTGAAGCATAAGGTTGCGATGATACTAGACACCAATGAAGAAATCCTGCGTGAAGCCAAAGCTGTAACGGAGTTCGAAGGTAGGGACCTGCGGCAGTGGTTATACCGCGAGATCTTGCTGAACGCCCTGAAGACTAAGAAAGACGAATTGGATATCTTGGACCTGAAGGTAATCAGCCGGACGATGGACGAGTTCCGCTATGCCGCCCGTGTGTTCAAGCCCTACCGCAGCGTCAGAAAGGTGTCCATCTTCGGGTCGGCCCGTGTCCCGGAGGGAGACCCTCATTACCAAATGGCATCCGATTTCGGTCACCTGATGACCGAGCAGGGTTTCATGGCCATCACCGGCGCGGCATCGGGAATCATGAAGGCCGGGATCGACGGGGCTGGGGAAGAGAACAGCTTTGGGGTGAACATACTTCTCCCATTCGAGACGCCGACCACGGTCATGCAGGACGATCCCAAGTCGATCTCGTTCCGGTTCTTCTTCACCCGGAAATTATTCTTTGTCATGGAAGCTGACGCCTGCGCGCTGTTCCCCGGTGGCTTCGGCACGATGGATGAAGGTTTCGAGGTCTTGACCCTGCTCCAAACGGGAAAGGCGCAGCCCATGCCATTGGTGCTGATGGAGATTCCGGGAGACGACTATTGGACGACCTGGGACCGGTTTATCAGAGACCAGCTTCTGGCCAGGAAGCTGATATCCCCGGAAGACCTGTCGTTGTACAAGATCGCCCACTCAGCGGAAGAGGCGACGGCCTGGATCAAGCATTACTACTCCACCTACCACTCCGCCCGTCAGGTCCAGGA
>CAVOAA010000269.1:0-3038 GCA_963693555.1 Dehalococcoidia bacterium
GGTCCGGCCCATAGCCTATCAACGGACGCAGCCAAGATAGGTGAAGGTTGTCGAACTCGAACCACGGCCTTTCGCTGATCAGCTCCCATGAAACTTTCCAGTGAGTCCCGCGGCCGCCGACGAACCCCCCCAGGACATCAGATTTGATCGACGTGATTCGTTCGATCGCTTGGCTCGATTCTGAATTTGTACCTGCAGCGGAGTCCGTCGAGGTGGCTGCGCCGCGTCCCGACAGGGCAGCCGGCGCGATTACCGCAGCCCCGATGACTGCGACCGCAATTCCGGCCACCGCGATGAAGATGATCGCTCGGTTGAATCGACTGATAATGAATAAGGTGGCATAGGTTCCGGCCGCACCTATCATCGCGATTACATAACCAAGCCAAGGACCAACATCGATGATCGATACGCTTCCCTTGAGATGTAGAAAAGCGACCGAAAGCACAACAGCGAGCCCGAGAACCAGGCCCGTTCTGACCAAGATACGCCAGCCCAGCGAGACAGCAACAAGTCCGATGAATACCGCCAACGCCAGCACGGTCCCAGCCCACGGGCCTCGACTGAAGGTAAACATCAGTCCAAGCAACTGAGAGGCCAAAACCGCAGCCCAGAGGAACGTGACGAGCGTATCCCGGCCCAGTTGGTTTAATCTTGCCAGCGGACCCCAATCCCCCCAATTTTCATTGTGGAAATTCAAAGTGGAAGCCATCAGCGTAGCGGGGACCGTCATGGACAATACGGCCCCGGCGAAGATCGTGTTGCCCATGAATACGGTGACTCTGGAGGCACCGCCGCCGGTTAACTCAAGAGTGCCAAGGAAGTCGTTCCCAAAATGCTGAAAGATGGCATATGTGCCGGCCAATGCGCCCATCAGGATCACGGCACCCAGCAACCGGGTCAATTGCCCTCGGCTTTTCAGATGGGTCGCGATAGCGGCAAAGATAAGGCCGTATGAAAAGACGGTGTAGGCAGGGTATCCGTCCTGGCCCGGTATCTCCCCCCAAATGCTATTGACCGGTGAGCCAGACAATATGGTGCTGACTAAAGTAGACCCGAAGAATAGACAGGCGGCTAAAACCAGCCAGCGCGAAGGGTGCGTCGTCAGCCAATTCTTGAAGCCCGACCACGCCGTAGAAGGCTGTAGCTTACTGGTGATAGAGGCGAAAGTATGGGACGAAAATGACCCTTCAAACGCCCGGCTGGTGATCGCCCATTCGATCGACCAAACAATGGCGATCGCCCCGGCAAGCGTCCGCAACAGTGCGATTTTCGGTACTTCCACGTAGGCGATCTGGGCTTCAGATAGGGAATACTCCTGGTTCAAGAAAATGAGCGGGACCAGGAAAGCTGCAGTTAGCCACAGGCCCTCGAGTGACCTTCTTATCCAAGGCAACCACGATGCGGCTGTTGTGGAAACTGAGTCGGTTGTTGTCGCTGTTGACGCCGGTGATGTCACGTTATCTTTTGAGCGGCCCTGGTTATAGGGCCTAGACGCTTTTGGGTCATTGGCGAGTCGGTTTTCCGCCTCAGATCGGCGATGCCAACCTACTCATCATACACAGGGACCGACTGTGAACATAACCCCGAATCGTAGCCAAAGTCTCTGTGTATGTTGCCCCCGTTGCGGACAAAAGATGACCAGGCCAGCTCCAAGACCGGCGATAAAATGTACGTTGCTTCTCCGCCGATAGGCGGGGTACATTTGAGAGTGCTATACATGATTGGCCGGAGTAAACCGAGGGCCGGTCTATGGTCGGCCGACAGAAATTCGGAATAACTCTCTGGATGATTCTCGGAATAATTCTCGGAATAATTCAATGAAGTACGCGAAGTACGCGAAAATTATCTGCTGTAAAATCGGGTAGACCACAGCTACGCAGGCGCGCTACAGCGATTGATCTGATCGGCGCCAGAAAAGGAGTTAAGAGCAAAGTTGGTTCGTTTCGGCAAGAGACAGAGGATAGCCCCCATTTCAGGACGATTGCCGTTGGTCATCGAGGGAATCAACAAGCGCTATCGTGATGGCACGTGGGCGAATATGGATATTTCGTTCTCTGCCAATCCAGGTGAGATACTCGGGATTCTCGGACCGAACGGTGCCGGCAAAACCACGTTGATCCGGCAGATCACCACTGAGCTATCTTCCACCTCAGGTGAGATATCTGTATTCGGTTATGACGTCAATAAGGACCCATTCAACGTCAAGGCACTGATCGGGGTCCTGCCACAGCAATCTGCCCTCTATGACTATCTAACGGTCCGGCAACACCTGAAGATATTCGCCAAGTTCCGTGGCTTGCCCGCCGAAAAGGGCCGGGAACGAACGGAAGAATTGATCGAGGAATTGAGACTCAGCGAATACGCCGACACTGCTATCTCAAAACTGTCTGGCGGGCTTGAGCGGAGACTGCTTGTTGGTGTCGCGGCCCTGGCCAGACCTCCATTGTTGGTCCTCGACGAGCCAACCTCAGGTCTGGACCCCGAGTCTCGGCGCAACCTCTGGTCATTGTTGAGTAGTTATAGGGAATGGGGCGCCACAGTCCTACTGACCACTCATAACATGGAAGAAGCAGAGGTCCTCTGTGACCGTATCGGCATCATCCAGAACGGCCGTATGCTCGCCCTGGACACTCTTGATAATCTTCGCGCCGCCAATAGCTACGGCTTCAAGATTTCCTACGCCGCCAATGGCTCCGTTGGAAAAACCGAGAGTATCTACGGCAGCACCGACCAGGAACTGGTGGACACGGCCCGCGACCGGGGCATCGAAGACTATGTACTGACGCGGACGACCCTTGAGGACGTATATATGGCACTGACCGACGAGCCAGGGGAGATTTATAGAAGTGGCGAATAACGTCCCCGAAAATGAAATCTTTTCCCTGGACCTTCCGCCTCGCAGCGTCAAACTACTGAGCGATGTCGCAAGCGTGGTGCAGATCAAGATTATCTTCTTGCTGCGCGGATGGTACTGGTACCTGATCCGCCCAATAGTATTCCCAGTCGGCGTGTTTTACTGGTTGCGGAGCGTGGCCCCG
>CAVOAA010000270.1:0-3021 GCA_963693555.1 Dehalococcoidia bacterium
ACCGGGAAATCATGAACCACGATCCCACGTTCATATTCTCCGATGAAAAGGCCATCAATGCCCTCAAGATCATGGAAAATCGGGAGCGGCCGTTCCTGGTACTGCCAGTGCTGGACCGGTCCACTTCCAAGGTGGTTGGCATGGTCCATGTGCACGACCTGGTCGCCAAGGGTCTGTGAGCTCAGTAATCCTTTGCAACCGAGTCGGCCCGTTGGAACGGGCGCTTAGGAATCGGCAAGGGACTGTGCGCTATCTCGGCCTGCTCCAGACCAGAGAAGGACAGACGGTGCGCGATTTCCTGGCCGCGTGGCCAGGCGCGGAAGAACTACCAAAGGGCACGCTATTCCGCGAGCGTTCAGAATCGTTCCGGGAGAAATACATCACCTTTCTGGGAGACCTGAACATCCAGAACCATTCCTTGAATTGGTGGTCGATGCCGTTCACCAACAAGAATCCGTTGACCACAACGCTGTGCCGCGACACATCGTCGTTCCTACTGATCGTTAGCCTTGTCGGTGACATGGATGACACGTTGGTCGTCATCACCGACAGCCAAGACCTGACCGCGCAAGTAAAGGGCCATTGCCGAAAACAAAGCATCGAATGCCTGGACTTGGTGGCAGGGCCCAACCCACTACGGACACTGGTCAAATTACACACCCCCGCTGGTCCGCTAAAGGCATTTTTGAGGACATTTGCCCTGCTCCTTGCTAGTCCGCGGTTCAAGCAGAAATCAGCGTCCAGCGAAGATTGGGTGGTTGTGTCCACCCTGCTCCATCCGGGGGCATTCAATGGCGACACCGGTTTTCGCGACGCCTACTTTGGCCCTTTGGCCGACCATATAAGCCAGTCCGGACGCAAGGCATTGGTGTTCGGAATTCCCGCTGAACAACCCTGGGCGCAATTGAAAAAGGTCAAATCAGGGGACCATCCGCTGGCGATATACCCGGTTGAATCTTTCTTGACGTTGAAAGACCTGGTGGCAAGCACCTGGGCCGCCATCAGATTGGCCCTGCGGCCGATGCGCCTCAACGGGCCGGTGGAGATCGACGGGATCGACATCAGATGCTTGGTGGAACGGTCGGTAAACGAAGCGGTCCATTCCGGCGACGTGATGCTGAACCTCAGACTGCACCGCTCCGCGCAGAACCTGGCCAGGACCTTGGGTATAGCCCGGTGTCTCTATCCATACGAGAACCGGTCGTGGGAAAAGATGCTGGTCATGGGTATTCGCAGCGTATCGCCTCAGGCTGACCTGGTCGGCTACCAACACACGTCGGTCACCAGGAGCCACACGAATTTCATCATGGGCGATAACGAGAACGAAGTGCTGCCGCTTCCGGATACGATCCTGACGACTGGCGAGGTCGTGAAATCGTGGCTGGAAGAAGAGGGTAATTACCCAAGTGGCATCTTCAAGTCTGCCTGTGCATTACGGCAACAGGTATCAGCCGAGATCGAGTCAAGACCCAGGCCGAACCCGTTGAAAAATATCTTTGTGCCCCTGGCGACGAGCCTGCAGGAATACATCGATACCATGCTGCTTTTGGAGCACGCCTTCGCCGGCCGGTCTGAATTCAGCGTGAGAGTTCGGGCGCATCCGATCATCCCGTTGGAGTCCGCTTTGGCGATCACACCGCTCTCGGACACCGGTTTCTTTTCGGTCAGCAACGGTTCATTGACCGAGGACCTGGACTGGGCCGACGTGGTGCTCTACGCATCATCGACGGTGGCTATGGAAGGCATCTCCCGAGGTATTCCGGCAGTCCAACTAAACCTGGGCGAGTTTCTCGACACAGACCCGATGACCGGCCTGAAAGAATTCAAATGGACCGCCCACGATGGCCCTTCACTACTGGAAGCCCTGCGGGATATCGATGCGATCCCGGATGATCGGTATGCCCGGTTGCAGGAGACTGGCGGGGATTACGTCCGTGGCTACCTGCGCCCCGTTACCGCCGATGCCCTGGACACATTTATCTCCTAGATATGACTGAACAATCCGACATCAAAACGCCTAAACCGCGCACCTGGAAGCACCGGATGGCGGTGGTAACGGCGACCAAAGACCGCCCGGACCAGCTGCGCCGATTGCTATCCAACCTGCGAGACCAGAGCTTCACGCCGGAACAGATCATCGTGGTGGACGGCAGTGATAACCCGGTGGCCTCGGTGATTGATGAGTTCCCGGAGCTTAACGTTGATTATGTTACCGTCCGCCCGCCAGGGCTGACCCGGCAGAAGAACGCCGGCGTGGCTGCAGTGCGCCAGGACATCGATCTCGTCGCGATTCTGGACGACGACATAATGCTCCATGATGGCGCCATGGATACCATGATGGGCCACTGGGACACTTCACCGGCCGACCTGGGCGGCGCGTCATTCGACATGCCCGATTTCATCTATGGGCCCCACGTCTGGACCAAGACCGCTCTGAAACGCCTGTTCTTCGTAAATGACGAGGAATTTGGGCAGGTGCTCAGTTCGGGGTTCAGCACCCCTCTCTGGAACATCACCAACACCACGTCGTGCCGATGGCTGGGCGGGGGATATACCGTCTGGCGGAAAGAGGTCTTCGACCAATTCAAGTTCATCGAATGGTATCCCGGTAGCGGCGTGTTTGAGGACGTTCATTTCAGCCATCAGGTCAATAAGAAGTACAAGCTGGCCATGGTCGCCGGCGCCCACTGCACTCACGTGGACCCGCCCGCCCCGGTACGCGCCCAGAGGAAGCTGGGCGAGCGCCAGATCATCAACTGGGTCTACTTCGTAAACAACAATCCAGACCTCTCATTGGCCCGCTGCCTATGGGCCTGCGTGGGAAGAATGGTACTTAATTTCACCAAAGGCGTGCTGAGCCGGCAACCGACATTGGTCATGCGTTCTTTCGGCAACCTGCAGGGACTGCTGGCCGTGAGCACCGGGGCCGCCAGGAACAAGCCAGCACTCTCTGAAGAGCAGTCCTAATATGAATGTTTTAATCACCGGCGGCGCCGGTTTTATAGGGTCGCATCTGGCCCA
>CAVOAA010000271.1:0-3004 GCA_963693555.1 Dehalococcoidia bacterium
AGCTCAGACCTTAGCTCAACGCAAACGCTACAACCACCTGCTCCGGGAGTCCCAGAACACGGCCATTTCCACCTGATCTCTCCTTAACGAAAGTGTCCCACTTTTGCTGGTTGCCAACACGCCTCATTGCTTTGGTAAAAAACGTTTGAGTCGAGCAACGAGATTCCTCGTCGGCCTTCGGCGCTCCTCGGAATGACAGGGGTTGGTGGTGGGCGGCGCGTCAAACGGTTGGATATCAGGATGAGCCACCCTTTAGCCAGAGAGTTGGATTTTGCAGGCGTTAGCGGGTTGAAAACCCGCGCCTACGCCTTGAAATCAACGGCACGCGGCAAAAATCCCTCAGCCGTTTTGGAGGGCTTTGTAGACGCGGTCGGCGGTTATGGGGAGTTCGAATATACGGCAGCCAACGGCGTCGGCTACGGCATTGGCGATCGCGGCTGCGGTGGCGTTGTTGGCCAGCTCGCCGATGGCCTTGGCCTCGTAGGGGCCGGTGCCGCCGCCGGTCTGGATCAGCACGGTCTCCAGATGCGGGATATCGGCCATGGTCGGGAGTTTGTAGTCCGCCATATTACCGTTCACGACCTGGCCGTCGTCGGTGATGAATTCTTCGGTGACGCCCAACCCGAACCCGGTGATGACCCCGCCGTCGATCTGACCCTGGTGCGCCAGAGGGTTGATGATGGTGCCGACGTCATGGGCCGTGGTCAAACGCAGCACCTTCACCTGGCCGGTCTCGCTGTCCACCTGGACCTCGGCCACCTGGGCGCCGAAGTAGGTTATGTCGTCTCGTTCCTCGGCGGTGTGTTCAACGGTGACCGTGTGGGGCAGAGCCACGCCGTCGGCGATGGCCTGCTTGATCTCGGCGCAGGCTTTCATGACCGCCTGGCCCTCTGTGTAGGTCACCCGGCTGGCCCTCGGCCCCTCGTCGTAGGGGACGCTGTCGGTGTCACCCACCCGCACCCGGACCTGGTCGACGGACACGCCCATCTCGCTGGCCACCATCTGTTTCTCGATGGTGTGGGTGCCGGTGCCAATGTCCACAGTGGGACTGATAACCGAGAACGAGCCATCCGCCTCAGCGGTCAGCACGGCCCCGGCGACCCCGCCTCCGATCTGGCGGCCAAACAATGCTACGCCGCGTCCGTGCCCAGGTAAATTTTGAGGTTTGTCCCACCCGGCGGCATCCAGAGCAGCGTTCATAACCTCGGTGATATTCAAAAAATCTATGGGACGCCCCAGTCCGTCTTCTTCGCCGGCCAGCAGTATGTTCTTCCGTCTGAACTCGGCGGGGTCGATGCCAAGTTCCTGGGCCAGCAGATCGGTGTGGCACTCCAGGGCGAAGGTGTACTGGTGGGCGCCGGGCGCCCTGAAATAGCCGCCAGGAACCGTGTTGGTGTACACCTGCAGGAACTCGAACACCGTGTTGGGTATCCGGTAAGCGCCGCCGACGTAATGGTGTGTCGACAGATAGGCCCTGGGCTTCATGGCCCCGTAAGCGCCGCTGGCGTGGACAGTCCGGACTTCACGGGCGGTTATCTGGCCGTCGCGTTTCACGCCGGACCTGATGGTTATAAAGGTAGGGTGGGTGGGGTTGCTGGCCGTGTATTCCTCCACGGAACTCATGACGATCTTGACCGGCCTGTCAGCCATCTTGGCCAGCAGGTAGGCGATGGGTAGGTCGCGGGTGTCGCCCTTGCCGCCAAAGTCTCCTCCGATAGATGTCACATTGACCCTGATCGTCTCTTCATCCAGCCCGAGCGCCACGGCCATCTGCCGTCTTGCCCGGAAGGGGGCCTTGCTCGAGCACCAGGCCTGGATGCGGCCGTCATCGTCGATGGCTATCACGCTGGCGTAGGGCTCGATGTAGCCCTGGTGCCGGCTGGGGATGGAGAAAGAATGCTCTAAGACCACGTCTGCTTCAGCGAAGCCTTTTTCCAAGTCGCCCTTCTCCCAGAAGAGCCGGGTCTGGCCGTTGTGCAGGTCGGGCGCTAAGAACTCGGTGGGCGCGCCCTCGTAGGCTGCCACGTCGTCGTGGATCACCGGGGCGTCGGGCTGCATGGCTTCCATGGGGTCGAAGACCGCTGGCAGTACTTCGTAATCGACCTCTAACAAAATAAGGGCTTCTTCAGCAGCCTCAGGGGTCTCCGCCGCCACCGCTGCCACCCGGTCTCCTATGTAGCGGACGCGGTCCCAGCAGAGGACGGGCATGTCGCGGAGGACCTTGCCCTGGAGGCAGCCGCGGGCGTCTTCGCCGGTGACGATGGCCTTGACGCCAGGCACAGCCCAAGCCGCCGTGGTGTCGATGCTCCGGATGCGTGCGTGCGGGTGTGGGCTGCGCAGTATCTTGCCGGTCAGCATGCCGGGCAGGACGACATCGGCGGTAAACAGGGTCTCGCCGGTGACCTTGTCCGGGCCGTCGATGCGAGGGATGGACTGGCCGATAATTTCAGACTGGAAGACCATTCTTATTTTCCTAAGTTATATTGCTGCGCATCTGTTGCCGGCTAGCCCTGTCACCCCGAGTGAAGCGAGGGGTCTCGTTGCTTTGGTAGAACTCGTTTGAGCCGAGCAACGGGATTCCTCGTCGGCTGACGCCTTCTCGGAATGACAGTATTGAAGGGCGGCCTTCGACGTTGTGGGCTAACGATCAGCCAGGGAACCCATTGGATCCCAAGCGGGTAGGACGATGGGTTCTAGCTTCAGGGCCTCCTGCAGCTCCGGCGGTAGGTACTCTTTGGGGACGGCGATCTCGAACATGTATTCGGCGAACCATGAGTCGTTCATCAGGAAGAAGCCTTTGTTGCCCACCTTGTCGTCCCAACTGTTCTCAACCCGCCAGCGGCGCGGCACGCCGTCCACCACGTCGACGCCGGTAAACATCATGGCGTGGGTCATGGCGGTCTGGTGGTACTCCAACCGGGCGGCCTTGTCCATGGAGAAGTCGGCCCCGTAGACGCTGGCATAGTCGAACAAGTCGGCGTCCCACAGACCCAGGTCCCGGTGC
>CAVOAA010000272.1:0-2968 GCA_963693555.1 Dehalococcoidia bacterium
AGAGATTCTTCGGCTCGCGCCTCAGAATGACAGTGATGAACAAGCCTCGGCATAGTGGGAACAAATTGAAGTACAGCTTCGTCTAACAGGTATGAAACGACTCAACCGCCTTGGGACATCACTATGGACAAGGTTATGTTTGCCGTGACCTGCCTGGTTATCGCTCTAGCCATGGCCTGCTCCGGTAGCGCATCAGGGATTCCTGCGACACCCGGGGCTACGACCCAGGTCCCAACAGCAGTAGCAGTCCCACAACCCGCAACTCAAACACCCATGCCGCACCGCGAATGGGATATCGAAGATATCGTGGCCGATGGGAGCACAGTCACAGTCTCGCTGCATGTCTTCGCGGGGATCGACGTGGGAGTAACGATGAACGGGAACGAGGCGACGCGCGTTGAAGCCGCCTTACCGGTGATCAACTTCGTGTTTGAAGGCGTGCCCGTCGGTAAACATCCAGTGGTAGTTTCAGACGTGGTTGGCCACAAGGAAACGGCCTCGGTGACAGTTGAAGCGTCGCCATCGACCGACATCGTTCTACCAACATGGCTCTCGAATTGGGTGGAGGACCTGGAGCCCAAAATGTGGAATTCCCGCCCAGATCGATCACCAGATACCAGTGGCAGTACGTGACGGTGTATTACGTGGTGAAGCAGTGCTGCGACCAGTTCAGCGACCTCTTGGGCGCCGACGGCAACCTGATCGGCCACCCCGACGGCGGAATCGCCGGCAGAGGCGACGGAGTCACGGGCTTCTCGCCAGACGGCCAAAAGGGCCACGAGGTCTGGCAGGGAAATTAGTCGCCGTTGATCCAGGCCGTGATCAGGTGATGGGCGATGGCGATGGGTTGAGGGACATTCAGGTCATCGTTCTTACCCTGTAGGGCGGATGCAACCTCATCGCGGGAGAACCACCGGACGTCGTTCATCTCGTCTTCGTCGAAGTTGATCTCGGTAGTCGCTGCATCGGCGTGACAGCCGATCATCAGTGACGACGGGAACGGCCACGGCTGGGACGAGTGGTAGCGCACCTGGCCAACTTGGATGCCGGCTTCTTCCATCACTTCCCGGGCGACAGCTTCTTCTATCGACTCACCTTGGTCCACAAACCCGGCCAATGCGGAGTAGGTGTTGGTGCGGTTCAGCCGGCCGCGGCGGGATTGCCCCAGCAGGCAGCGGTCGCCGTCTGAGACGACCACGATGATCACCGGGTCGGTGCGCGGGTAATTCTCCTTTTCGCACTTGGAGCATTTGCGCACCTGTCCACCGCGCGTCATGAGGGTCTCACCGCCACAGATCGAGCAGAAGCCATTGGTGTTGTGCCAGTTGGTGTTGGCCCTGGCTTGGGCAACTATCCCGGAGTCTGCCGGGCTGAGAATATCAGTGACTGATCTGGCATCTACGAACCTGAATCCATTTCCTTCGCTCAGTTCGGCCGCCGCTTTTTCCTGGGCCGATATGTCAATGGCAAAGTGAGCTATGTCGTCCAGCAATCCGAGGAACATGGGCATGGACTTGACGCCCAAGCGCTCCAGGTCAGCAACGCCCAGCCAACCCAGACCGTCCTGGCCGTTGTCGGTCACCATGATGTTGAGATCTCGCAGGGGCAGGAACTTGCTGGTGGAGTCATTGGCCTTGTCGGCCAGCCATTCGTCGTCACGGCGGACCGTCTCGCCGCGGTCGACCGGGTTACTTGAATAAACGTGAGAGAAATTCAACTGTGTGTCCTCAGGCTGGGTATGATTTGCCATATTCTATTCGATTATACCGGCAATACATATCCGCTAAGACATATCTGCTGAACCATACCTAACGGGCCGAACATTGCCCTCTCAGGCCTTCCTAGCTATCATGCGGCCAAGCCAGAGATGAGCATCAACGATTAGGGAGGGACCAAATGGCGCGAACACCCACGGTAACAAGAGACCAGGTGCCCGAGAAGTATCGGGAGGTATTCGATAGCGAGGTGGCGATCAGCAGGAACGCTATGGAGAACGGGCCAGGCTCGGTGATGATCAACAGCCCCGAGATGCGGAAGCGGGCCAACCATCTGGTGTTCTACTTCAGGGAGGAGTCGGAACTGCCGCAGAACATCCAGGAGATGGCCATGATCATGACCGCGCGGGACAAGGACTGCCAGTACATCTGGTTCGCCCACGCCGCCCGGGCCAGGGAGCAGGGAATCAGCGACGCGTTTGTCGACGCACTCAGGGACAAAAAGCCCCTGCCCAAGCTGCAAGGAGCGGAGCAGATCGTCGTCGACTACGCCACCGAGTTGTTCGCAACCAACCGGGTGAGCGAGGCCACCTTCAAGACTGCGTTGGACCACTTCGGCGCACTACTTTTGACCGAACTGACCACCATGATGGGTTATTACTCCATGCTGGCCCTGAACGTAAACGCCTTCGAAGTAGACGTCCCCACCGGAGGAGAAGCGCCGCTGGTGGTTTAGGGGCAATTTGGTCCAGGCCTTCGGCTTTTACGACAACCGGTAGACCCTGGTGGCGGTGTCGTGGAACAACGCCGCCTGCTCGCTGGCACTGAAGTCATGGGCCAGCCGCTTGAAGGCGTTCCAAAGGACGGTGTAGGAACAGGCGATCTTGTCCACCGGGAAGTTGCTCTCGAACATGCAACGGTCGGCGCCAAACTGTTCGATGCAATGCAGATAGTATGGCGCGGTGGCCTGGGCCAGCTCCCTGGACGTCGTGGGCATGGCGCGCTCGTGCCAGTCGAACCCGCAGACCGGCATGACCAGACCGCCCACCTTGACCACGACATTTGGAGACGCGGCCACGGCCGTCATGCCCTTCTTCCAGTCTTCGAATATCTCATCGCGCTTGCCGGCGTAGGGGCCGACGCCCAAAGGGCCGCCGACGTGGTTCAAGATTATCGTCACGCCGGGGAAGGCGTTGGCCAGGTCGGCTATCTCGGCAAGTTGGGTGTGGTAGATGTAGGCATCGAAGCTAAGA
>CAVOAA010000273.1:0-2892 GCA_963693555.1 Dehalococcoidia bacterium
TCGGCCAGCTCCCAGGCGCGGGGCAGCAGGTCGGCTTGGGGCATGACTTCGTTCACCAAGCCTAGCGTTTTGGCTTCTTCAGCCTCGATCCGCTGGCCGGTGAGCAGGAAATAGCGGCCCCGGTTCGCGCCCAGCAGCAGTGGATAGACGATGTGCATGCCGTCGCCGGGGACGAGACCGCTCATGAAGTGGCCCGAGTCCTGAAACGCGGCGGTGTCTGAGGCGAGAACTATGTCGCAGAGTAGCGGAATCTCAGAGTGACGCAGCGCCGGCCCGTTGATGGCGCTGATCATCGGTACCTCAATGTCCATGAGGCTTGTTAGGATGCGCTTGCCTTCCCAATAGGTCTGGTCCCATTCCCTTGGAGATCGTTTAGGGGTTTTGGCCGCGGTACCTTGGGGGCCGGTGAAGGAATCTCCGGTGCCGGTCATGATCACGATCCGGTTTTCCGGATCACTGCCCACGTCGACAAACACCCGGGAGAATTCTTCGTGAGGGCTGCCGCCCCATTGCAGCGGACCGCCGTCAGTGTGGAAAGTCATCTGCAGGATGCCGTTGCGGCGTTCCATGCGGATGCTGGGGTATTTATCGGCGTACTGGTCTAAAGAAGCCATATCAATATCTCCCGTGGATAGCACCGGGTTCCGGTTTACAGGGTTCTGGATAGCAGGGTTTGCCGGTTGGGGTCGGCCGCTGGATCAGATGCTGGGTTCTTCCGACACTTTGGGAGGGTTCTCATAGGTCGGTTGCGGCGGGAACGGCGGCACCGGGTTGCTGGGCGCTGTCGCGGCAGGGGCTACCTGGGTTATAACCTGGGACGGCGGGGCTTCTTTGGGCACGGCATGCCGCAAGACGAAGTTGGCCACGTCGCGGTAGAGGGGTTCGTCCAGGTTGCAGCCCCGGAGCATGGCGAACTCTGGGTCTAATTCGTCCAGCAGCTGTTTGATCCGGGTGTCGCCGTGGCGCGCTGCCAAAGCATATGCGAGGCCACGGGTATCCCGGTCCAGAGACCGTTCGTGTTCCTCTCCCTCTTCCAACTCGATGTCATAATCGACACGGTCGGCGACGGACAATTCCTCCATGGCCTGGCAGCGTTGGCTGTCGATGTCTTTCAGCAGAGTGTATAGCTCGATCACGGCGCGGGCCGCTTGTCCCAGAAGGTCGGGGACGCGGTTCTGTTTGTCCGATGCCGATTGGGCCATAATCTTGGCTTTAGACAGGGACTCTTGTTTGGCCCGTTGGCGTTTTTCTTCTTTCTGGACTTTGGCCTTTTGTAGGCGTAGCTGAGGGGCCTCCGCAGCCAGCGACTGCAGGCGGTCCACCTCTCTTTCCGCAGATTCAGCTTGTCTGAGGCGCTCTATGAAGCCCTCGTCTATTCCGTTTCCGTTGACCATGATAATTGCTCCTAAATCACAGGTTGCGGCCGATCAGGGTCCCGGCGTGACGCTTTTCACCGGGGATGCGCAACCAAGGGCAGCGAACAACTACCCCATCTTGTCATGGTACCCGGCAGAGCATTAATCACCCTGCGAGGCCGGATGCGGATTTTGATTGATTTCGGCCTGGTTCACGTCTGCCTTGACCCGAATAGCCAGCTTTAATAGACTCCATTTACTATAGTATTCGGGTTGGCCAATCAGCCGATTCAGGCGGCAGCACAACCATTCGAGTTGGCCTACCAACCAAACCAGGCGGTAAAGATATGCCCCGCGCTGCTTTCATCTACGAGGACTCGCTCTCCCGCCACGAGCTGCGTTCGGACCATCCGATGCGGCCGGTACGGCTGCGCTATACCTACCAATTGCTCCAGGAGTACGGAGCGTTCGATCATCCTGACGCGGTCCTGCTCGATCCCAGGTCGGCCACCGAAGCGGAGTTGGCCTGGCTGCACACTGCGGAATACGTGGCTGCTGTCAAAGCGCTGGGCTCCGGCGCACCTGGTGGTATAGATGGCGCGCGGTTCGGGTTCAGCGGGCAGGGCGACAACCCGGTCTATCCCAAGATGTTTGAGGCGGCAGCTCTCAGCACCGGCGGCTCGTTGCTTGCGGCCGAGATGGTAGCCAGCGGCGAGGTTTCGGCGGCGTTCAACATCTCCGGCGGTCTGCACCATGCCGCGGCCGGCCATGCCTCTGGGTTTTGCGTGTTCAACGACCCAGCCCTGGCGATCCATTACTTCTTGAACCAAGGTAAACGGATCGCCTACGTGGATATCGACGCCCACCACGGTGACGGCGTCCAAGAGGCTTTCTACGCCGATGACCGGGTCCTGACGATATCGGTCCACGAGTCTGGCCAGTGGTTGTTCCCAGGAACAGGCTCGGTTTCTGAATTGGGCGAAGGGGCTGGCCGGGGCTATTCGGTCAATCTGCCGCTCTACCCCTACACCAGCGATGACGACTATATCGACGCCTTTAGCCGGGTGGTGCCGCCGCTGATCCGGGCCTTTGCGCCGGATGTGCTGGTGACCCAACTGGGCATCGACAGCTACCACAGCGACCCTCTGACTCACCTGCAGGTGACTACGGAGGGATACATAGAGGCGGTGCGGCAGTTGGCCGGGTTGGGCCTGCCGTGGTTGGCGTTGGGAGGAGGGGGCTACGACGTAAACGCGGTGGCGAGGGCGTGGACCCTGGCCTACGGGGTGATGCTGGGAGCTGACTGGCCGGACCAGTTGCCCCCTGAGTTCGTGCGTGAGCATGGGGCCGGCCGGCTACGGGACGAACTGAAACCGGAGGTCCCGCCCGACGTCAAAGTGGACGTCAGAAGGTATCTGGAGGACACGATTGCGGAGATACGCCAGCAGATATTCCCGTTTCACGGTTTGGGCGGGTAGTCAGGGGGCACGACTGCGCCGAAACTCGCGATCAAGCCGCTCATTCTGAGCCTGCCGCA
>CAVOAA010000274.1:0-2872 GCA_963693555.1 Dehalococcoidia bacterium
CAAGGTCCGGTCGGTATGTGCGCCATTTTGTGCGCCATACACCCCGTCTTCCAGGCGTGGATGCTCCTGGTATGGCGCATTTGGCGCACTTGGCACACGTTCTGGAGGGGTACTTGCCCAGGATGCTGAATTAAAATGCATGACGGTTCGACGTCTGCCCTGAAGCGTCTTCCGAATGTCTAGGCGTTCCACCTCCCGGCCGCCGGACATGCTCTTCTCCGTTGACGCCAGGAGGCAGCGCTCGTGTAATCGCCTTTTTAGTGTAGGGAGCGAGACCGGAATCTGATCGCCTGAGTCCCTTGCCAACTTCTGAACCACCGCAAACGCAGAATCACCCTGTAGGAAAACATCGCCGCCGTCCATCCAACCAATGTGTTCCCCCAGTGGTTTCCAATCCGTGCGCTGATTTTCCCCGGTGCCGAACGTGACCTCTCTCCAGCCCCATGATCCGGCCGATTTGGGGGCTTCACCGTGCACGTCCGTTAGGTGAGCACGCCCTCCACTTATAGAAGCACTAAGGAGCTCCAAGAAACGGTTTACGGGGTCGCTATTAGCCTGATGGCCTTGCTGTGCGGCCGCCGCGTCCCCTAGGGCTACCCAGCATCGTTCCCATAGTGCATCCAGCTCCATCTTTGTGATCACGTCTGACTCCAGGGCAAACGTCAGAAACTTCTTTAGGCCAACACCCAGATTTGCCACTACGCCGGGAGTGCGCTTGTGTTGGTTGCTCTGGTGCGCCAAGTCCCTGAGTAGGTCAATCTCAGCCTTGAGTTCGGATTGAACGTCTTGATACTGGGGAGACAGCCATCGTACGTAAGCTGCCATCGCCTGGGAGTACAATCCTGCGCTGGCGTCTGTCTGGCATTGGCTAAGCTTTGCCCAGTCAATCGCGCCGTTGCCGCTCTGGGGTATCTCCAACACCAGCAGGCGTGCCCTAAGGGATTGCCCTCTTGGTACATCCTCACCAGTGCCGAGCACCATACCTCGCGGCGACTTAGTTGGTCTTAGGGTCCCGTCCGAGCGCATCCGTCCTCGGCCAGAGGCATTCCCCTGGCCTCTGTATAGGCGGTCGCCCTTCTTGTGCATAGCTTGGATGTCGTATTGGCTGCCGGTAGGGCAAAAATCATCTACTACGAACAGTGCGTCCTTGATGACAAATGCTTGCCCTTCCAGCGCGTTGTCCGTGGTAAGCCAACTGCCAGGCAACCTGCGGGCGTGCATCTCGGCCCCGTAATGCTGTTGCGCCAACGCGGCCAGTTCAGTCTTTCCAGCACCTGTATGTCCGACCAGATGGATGCCCGAATCGCAACTGCCAAGGACGGCCCGCCAGAGGGCGCAATACACTGGCACGGTCACGGCGTCTCCGGCAACATCCAGCAAGCCTAGGCTGGCCTGTATCGTCCGTTTCAGGTCATCACCCACCGGAGGCTCAGGCAACTCGTACCTCTGCAGATCAGGTGGGAGGGATACTTCTATTCCTTCGGCTGATCCCATCGGGCCAATGGCGCCCCCGGCGTGAAGGTAGTAGTAGGTCTCATTGATCCGACGCCACCCTAGGTGGGTGTATACCGTCCGCTCCGGAGGTTCACCTGACATGAACTGGATCGCGGCGCGAGCGTGGTCTTTGACACTGAATCCGGGATAAAGAGCAGCTCCTGCCCCTATATGCTCCATGGGCCAGTTCATGGCTGTGAACTGGTTGGATGGCACCTGAAACTTGAATTTTCGGTTTCTTGAAGTGGCTTCTATCTCCAGTAATCGCCGAATCTCAACTCCATCGTCTTCTACCACTTGGGCCGAAATTCGGGCCGTGAACGTAGTCAGCGGAGTCGGAACGATGCCGTCGAGCGTTTCTTTGTTCCACAGAATTCCCGCTTGAGTTTCCTCATAAGGGAGTCCGTCTCCATCGTTGGATGTTGGGTTAGGCTTTATCGGATTGGGCGGCAACATCTTCCCAAGCAGGGCTAAGATGTGATCGTTAACGTCCCCGGATTCATCCCCGGAAAGAGATGCAATTTTCTTGGTGATCTTGTCCCGATTCTTCTCCTCGTTGAGGTCTATTTTGTCATGAAATACTTCTGCCCCCTGAAGGTCATAGGCAATCACCACGACTTTGGAACTTCCTCGGCGCAATCCGACTGGACGTTGTAGTTCAATCTCGAATCCCGATTTCATGCGCGTACCGCCTTGACCCATTGGCCGCCGCTGAGGCGCAACCGTGGTTTGGTTGATTTAGCGGATTCAGGATTGGGCCTGGGACTGGCATACGCCATGCCGTCAGCTATGGTCTGCCGGGCTGCTACCTCACCGTACTTGTCGACGTAGCCGTTAGACCGGGCCGATGGCAGTAGCAACGAAATGAGGTCAATCCCGGCCCTTACCTCTGCCGGAAGCCAATCTGATTGACTGAGACTTGCCAGCTTCATAGACGCTATGAGAAGCCCCTTGTGGCGCTGCCCTGTGCCCTCCACTTGGCGGGCGACCCAAGCAATCTCTTGCTGGATGGCAGTGTTCAGATACCGCTCAGCCGGTGTGGCTCCAAGAATTCGACCGGTCGGTATCTTCGGAAGGTCTCTCCGCTGCTGTTCCGCCTCCGTCTCCACTTGGTGTTGGTCCATCAAGTCATCCAGCACCGTCAAGCTCAGAAGGTTGTCTACGAAATGAGTCTGACCCCACCTGGGGTGGCTGCCGTAGAACATCCGGGATGGGTCATGGACCGAAACGTCTCCCCAGGGAAGTTGGGCCATCACCGCCCGTTTGAATCTCCGATAGAGATTGGGGTCGGTAATTGTGGAGTCGATAATAAATACTGTGCGGGCTTTTGGGTGTTCCGGTGTGTGGCTCAACGTGGTATAGAGAAAGCTCCCGTATT
>CAVOAA010000275.1:0-2870 GCA_963693555.1 Dehalococcoidia bacterium
ATCGACGTCTTCCCGGACCTGGAGAACGCGGCCCTGGTGGAGCAATTGGCCGGGTCCCGGCCCCTCAGCCCCGACAGAGTGCCGATCATCGGGCCGGTCCCCGGCAAAGAGGGCGTCGTGCTGGCCGCCGGCCACACAACCAAGGGCATACATCTGGGACCCAGCACCGCGATCGCCGTTACCCAGTACATCCAGAGCGGCTGCAAGCAGGTCCCGGCATCCATCAAGCTATTCTTGCCCGACCGGTTCGCCGGCATGACCAATGCCGATTTCCAGACCGCGGGCCTAGACGTAGACGAATAAATCGACCAATAACAGGAGCAGACCCCATGAAGCGCGCCATCGAGTTCTATAGCGAAGGATTCAAACTTTGCGGTGATGTCTACGTTCCCGACGGACTGGCCGCGGGTGAGACTCGCTCGGCCGTCTTGCTGTGCCACGGTTATACCGGGGTCAAAGACCTGTACCTGCCGGACAACGCCCGGGTGTTGAACGAAGCCGGTTACGTCGTGATGACCTTCGACTACAAGGGCTGGGGCGACAGCGAGGGCGTTGCACCCAACCGCCTGGTCCCCTACAGCCGGGTTGCCGACGTGCAGGCCGCCATGACCTACTTGGGCCTCCAATCCGAGGTGAACGAGGACAGCATCGGCATCTACGGCACCAGCTACGGCGGCGCCACCGTCTCCTGGGTGGGGGCCGTTGACCAGCGGGCCAAGTGCATCGTCAGCGTGGTTGGTATCGGACATGGCTCGCGCTGGATGAGCCGCGTGCGCCGCATGGATGAATGGTTCGACCTGCTGGAACGCTCCAAGGCCGACCGGGAACAGCGCGCCCTGACTGGAAAGTCGGAGATGGTGGAACGGGCCGATATTTTGCTCCCTGATCGCCAGTCCGCCGAATTAGCCGCCGCCGCCCGGAAGAACAACCCCGCCGCCGTGTCGACCATCCCTGTGGAGTACGTGGACGATACGATCGGCTTCAATCCGGAGTGGATCGTGGGCCACATCTCACCCAGGCCTATCCTGTTCATTACCAGCGTCGATGACCGCCTGGTGCCGCCCGAGGAGTCGGAGCAGCTATACGCCAACGCCGGAGAACCCAAGAAGTTGGTCGTTCTAGAAGGCGTCGGGCATTATGAAGTCTACGTGGAACCGGCCTTCACCCAGGTCATGGACGAAACCGTAGCCTGGTACCAGAAATACCTGCCAGCCAAGGGCTGACAGACCCGGACTACAGGTTCCGGTTGATCCCCTTGCATAGGCTGTAGCACATCTCTAACGTCGGGACTGGAATTCCCAGGCGGCCCGCTTCGGTGATCGCGTATCCCAAAGTGTCATCGATCTCCAACGTACGGCCTCGCTCCAGGTCCTGCAAAGCGGACACTTTGTAATTTGGCGCGGTCTTTTCAAGTTTCTTGCCGAGCTCTTGTATCGCCGCCACAGCGTCTTCTTCTGACCCGTAGACCATCGATTTAACTGGAAACGGCCCGATGTCTTCCAAGGGGATTCCGTTTGTTTTGGCGATGGCCGCGGCCTCACGCGTAATCCGGATCCAGGTCAATGCACAGCCGGCATCTGAAGCGAACTTGTAGGTTTCCTGACGGGTGAGGATTCCCAATGGCGTCGCCCCGACCCACATCACGAACTTCGACCATTGGAGTGTGAGGATATTGGCGGCGACCCCAGAGTTTATGCCGGAATCCTGTAGCACAGTGGACAGGCCTTGGACTCGGGCTGATGGCTCTCCTGATAATTCCCCGATTGCAAAGCCGCCATTGACTGTGAATAACGCGTCGCCATTTGCCGCCATGTCGCCGCTGAACGCGGCCGACGCCCCAACTACATTGGCCGCGCCAAAGACTCCGGACAGTTGGTCATTGAACTTGATTCCGTTCTGCACGGACGTGACACAGGAAAACTTGGCGTGGGATAGGCCTGAGATGGCCGAATCCATCTGATGAGTCTTGACGGCCACGATCAGCGCGTCGGCTTCAGTGATCTGAGACGGGTCGGTAACGATCGGACATTGGACGTTGAACTCTGCCACTCCCGTGATGGTTATGCCGTTTTGCTTCAGATGCTCGGCCCGGTCCCTCCGGGCGACCAGGGTCACGTCCTCGCCGGCCTTAGCCAAATGTCCGGCTATTATGGAGCCAAGGGCTCCCGCTCCCAGAACAACAACTTTCATCGTACCGCCTCGGGGTCTGGCCTCAGATCAGTGTGGGCCGGCATCTAGGCCACTTGGGCCATCAATTCTTCTAGGGCACGGTTGATGTCGTCCGGGCGCTCCGCCATGGGGAAATGGCCGGCGTTGTCCAGCTTGATGTACTTGGAGCCGGGCACTGCCTTGTGGATCTCAAGCTCGTACTCCGCCGGTTTGCCCGGGTCGTCCATGCCCCGCACCAGAGTTAGCGGGGCTTTCAGTTCGCCGATGCGGTCGCGGACGTCGAACTTGTCGAGGGTCACTAGGTCGTTGTACTGGGATATCGGTCCCACGGTCCGGTGGCACCCGATCAGCTCCTCCCGAAGTTCTTCATCTACGAACATCATGGAGTGGCGCATAGCATCCAACCATTCTTCGAGGACCGTCGCATCTCTGCCGGCGTTCAGGCGGAACTCCAAGGTGCCCGGAGCACGCTCTTTGGGACGCATAGCGATGGTCATCAGAAGCAGTCCCGTAACCTCAGTCGGGTAGTCCAAGGCGTATTGCAGGGCGATACAAGCTCCCAGCGTAAACCCGGCAAGGATCAGGTCGGACTTGTGCCCCTGCTTGTACAACCAGCCGCGCAGCCACTCGGAGTATTCAGCCACAGAGGTCAGGGAGTTTCCCTGCGGGTGGCCAGGCAAGTCCGGGGCAAGGCTGCCTGG
>CAVOAA010000276.1:0-2838 GCA_963693555.1 Dehalococcoidia bacterium
CCAGTTTGGATGACCCCTGGATCTATTACGAAACAAATGTACTGGGGACTCTGGGAGTTTTGGAGTTATGCCGGGAGTTCGGCACCAAGAAGTTCTTATTGGCGTCCACCTCCAGCGTGTATGGCGAAGGCGAGCGGCCCTTCCGCGAGAACTCCGCCGCTGACCGGCCGGTCTCTCCCTACGCCGCCTCAAAGTCCGCCGCTGAGTCTTTGTGCTACACCTACCACAAGGCCCACGGGATCGACACCTCGGTGATGCGGTTCTTCACCGTCTATGGCCCGGCCGGACGGCCAGACATGGCCCCGTTCCGGTTCATCAAGTGGATCGCCGAAGGCGAACCTCTGGTGCTCTATGGAGACGGCGAACAGGAGCGGGACTTCACCTATGTCGATGACATCGCCGCCGGAGTGGTAGCAGCTCTGGCGCCCGTCGGCTTCGAAGTCTTCAATCTGGGCAATGACCGCCCGTGCACCGTCAATCACATGATTGGAATCATCGAAAAACTGGTCGGCCGCGAAGCACAGGTCAAACGAGAACCCAGGCATCCCGCGGACGTGCAGGCCACCTGGGCCGACATCAGCAAAGCACGAGACCTATTGCACTGGTCTCCCAAAACAAATTTCGAGCAAGGCCTAGAAAAAGCGGTGAATTGGTACATGGAAAACCGCGAATGGGCCAAGGAAATAGCCACCAGTTAGCATTGCTCCCGGTATTAGAAGCAGGCTAAGCTGCCTCAGGCGTCGCAGTCTTATAATTCGCGCCCAGCCATAAGCGGGCCAATCAAAAATCGGAGAACGTTGATCCAATGAAGGTACTTCAGGTAGGTCTAGGTGGATTCGGCAGAAACCATATCCGGGCGTGGCATGAGATGGGTATGGGTCCGGACCTCTACATCGCTGATCTGGATGTCGAACGTCACAAGGACACCGAGATATTCAATGTCCCAGCCAACCACGTGACCACCAATTACGAAGATTTTCTCGACCAGGTGGACATCGTGGATATCGTGACCCCGTCCACCAGCCATTTTCCGCTCTGCATCGCAGCGCTCCGGGCTGGCAAAGACGTCTTCGTCGAGAAGCCCATGACGATGACCTCAGACGAGGCCGAGCAACTGTCAGCGGCGGTCCACGAGACCGGACGGGTGCTGCAGGTAGGCTACTACTACCGCTTCCACCCCACGTCCATAGCGCTCCAGGAATCGGTGGTGAACAAGTCTCTGGGGGACATCCGCTACCTTTCCGGCGATTTCATGGGATTCAAACGGGCTCGCGTCGATGTGGGCGTCACCAAGACCGACGGTATCCATTTCATCGACCTGTTCAACTGGTTGATGGGCGCGCCTCCCGTACAGGTCTATGCCGTGGTGCGTGACCACTTCAACCGCGGCCTTGAAGACGCATCGGTGGTGATCCTCCATTACCCTGGCGGAGCTTTCGCCAAGATCGAGTCGGGCTACATCCAGCCGGGGAAATGGCGCGACAAGGTTGTCCCCAACGCCTTCACATCGAAATCGATCTACGTGTGCGCCGAATCGGCCACAATTGAGGTCGATTTCGAGACCGAGTACATGACAAATTACGATGTCCATCACGAATTCAAGGACAACACCTGGACGCCGGTGTTAGCCGGTTCCAGCACCGCCAATACCAGCACTGCCACACCGGTACAGATGATTCAAGCTGAGCTCAAAGACTTCATGGGCTGCGTGGAATCACGCACCCGCCCCAGCGCCGACGTGGTGAGCAGCGGTATAGTCTTGGCGCGCATCATGGAAGCCATTTACGAATCGGGATCCAGCGGCGCTCCAGTGGACCTGAAATGGTCGACCGAAGAGAGTAATTCCCTCCGGCCAGGGTCCATCCACCAGCCGCTTTAATCTTAAACTCCGCACCACTTTGAGAATGATTACGAAGAGGATGATTACGCCATGACAATGAAAGACATCACCGAAGGGGATATTCAGAACAATATTCCCCTGGCAACCAAAGACCCATCCAACCGCACGATCGTTAAATTTGGCGACGTAGCGATAGGCGGTGACAAGTTCGTCGTTATCGCTGGCCCCTGTGCCGTCGAGAACCGCGACCAGGTGATCGACATCGCCGAGAACGTCAAGAAATCCGGTGCCCAGGTGCTCCGCGGCGGCGCCTTCAAGCCCCTGACCTTCCCGTATCAGAATGAGAAATCATTCGAGTTAGGCGAAGAAGGGCTGAAGTATCTGGCTGAAGCACGTGAAGCCACCGGGATGCCCGTGGTCACGGAGGTGATGGACCCTCGGACCGTTGAGATGGTAGCGAGTTATGCCGATGTACTACAGATCGGCGCCCGTAACATGCAGAACTTCCCCCTGCTGGCCGAGGTTGGCCGGTCGGGCAAGCCGGTTCTGCTCAAGCGCCACTTCGGTTGCAGCCTAAGGGACTGGCTGGGCGCTTCCGAGCATATCCTGGTCCAGGGCAACCCGAACGTCGTGCTCTGCGAAAGAGGCGTTTCGACCGCTCACACTCACGCCGGCACGTCCCGGTTCATCATCGATATTCAGGTTGTTCCCGCCGTGAGGGAGTACTCGCACCTTCCGATCATAGTCGATCCCAGCCACGCAACTTTCAAACGGTCCTACGTGCCTGCCATCTCCAAGGCTGCCATGGCAGTCGGAGCCGATGGCATCATCCTCGACGTTCACCCCGTGCCGGAACAGGCTGCAGTGGACCCGTTGCAGGCCCTTTCCTACCCGGTCTTCGGGCAGCTGATGGAAGAACTAAGAGCTATCGGACAGGCCGTCGGTCGGCCCATCTAATCGTCACCTAAATCCCAATCAATTCGGATGAGAGAATAATG
>CAVOAA010000277.1:0-2815 GCA_963693555.1 Dehalococcoidia bacterium
CCTGATTAAGACGACGAAAACCGGGCCGTATTATAGCACCAAGTTGCCCGGCTGCCATGCCCTAGTCCCGCGCGCGCGTCCCGTGTGCCTACTGGTAGAGCCGCCGACAGGTTAATGGTACACTGGCGCTACGCCTAATCGGCAGGCCAAAAACCCGTCTGTTTGCCACCGTGCCCCCGGCTTACAGCCCTTCTGCGCCTGCTTTTGCAACGGCCTTTAACCCTATTTCACAGGCCAATACTCTAGGGAGGAAGACAGTAATGCCCGCATCCGACGCGGTGGTTCTACCCGAAAGTTCCCGCCCCAGCAAATACCGTATCAAGCTCCATCCAGACCTTAAGAATTTCACCTTCGACGGCGAGCAGAGCGTGGACATCCAGGTATTGGAGCCGACCTCCAAGATCGTGCTGAACGCCATCGACCTGAAGATCAGCTCGGCCACCCTGCACGCCATGGGGACGACGCTGACCAACCCTTCCATAACCATGGACAAGGACTCCGAGACGGCAACCCTGGATTTCGGCGAGACCATCCAGCCCGGCGACGCCCGGTTGGAGATGGCCTTCACCGGTGAACTGAACGACAAGCTGATGGGTTTCTACCGGTCGGAGTACACCTCTCAAGACGGCGAGACCCGCTACCTTGCCACCACTCAGTTCGAGCCGACCGACGCCCGTCGCGCCTTCCCCTGTTGGGACGAACCGGCCAAGAAGGCGACATTTGAAGTGACCCTGGTTTTCTCGGACGAATACCAGGCCGTCTCCAACACCCCTGCGGTGGAAGAAGCGGTCCCCGGCCCCGGCCTTAAATCGATTCGGTTCGCCGAAACACCGATCATGTCGACCTATCTATTGGCCTTTATCGTCGGTCATTTGGTCTCAATCGAACAGCGTGCCGAAGGCGGCACCATGGTCGGCGTATGGACGACCCCCGGCAAGGAAGCCCAGGCCAGCTTCGCCCTGGATACATCGGTCAAACTGCTTGGCTATTTCAACGACTACTTCGGCATCCCCTACCCCCTGGCCAAGCTAGACCATATAGCCATCCCCGACTTCGCCGCCGGGGCCATGGAGAACTGGGGCGCCGTCACCTACCGCGAGACCGCCCTGCTGGTCGACCCGGACAACTCATCGGCCGGCACCCGGCAACGGGTCGCGGAAGTCATTGCCCATGAGATGGCCCACATGTGGTTCGGTGACCTGGTGACCATGGAATGGTGGGATGACCTCTGGCTTAACGAGAGCTTTGCCTCTTGGATGGGCAACAAGGCAGTGGACTGGCTCTTCCCCGAGTGGGAGATGTGGACCCAGTTCGTAAACATGGACACCAACCGGGCGCTGAGCCTGGACGGCCTGAAGAACTCCCATCCCATCGAACAGGCCGTGAAGAACCCCGCCGAGGTCAGCCAGCTCTTCGACGCCATCAGCTACAGCAAGGGCGCGTCGGTCATCCGCATGCTGGAGAATTTCCTGGGAGAAGAGACTTTTAGAAAAGGTCTGAACCGGTACTTGTCGGGCCACATGTACGACAACGCCCGGACCCAGGACCTATGGTCGGCCCTTGAAACAGAGTCCGGCCAGCCGGTAACTGCCATCATGGACTCCTGGGTGAAGCAGATGGGATACCCGGTGCTGCAGGTGGAATCCGAGCGCAGCGGAGGCAAGACAACGCTTTCGGTTACCCAAGAGCGGTTCGTTTACGACCGGCTGCTGGGCGAGAGCGAACCCGATACCGAGGTCTGGCGGGTGCCGATCAGCGCCAGCCAAGCCGGACAGGATTCCGGCATCACGGTCATGGACGGACGACAGGCCCAATTGGACGTCCCCGGCGGAACCGACGGCTGGGTCAAGTTGAACCCTCTGCAGACCGGCTTCTTCCGAGTTAATTACAGCACCGAGGACTGGCAACGGCTGGTCCCCCCGATAGAGTCGCTGGAACTGCATGCCACCGACCGGCTGGGCATCCAGAACGACGCCTATGCTCTGTCACGGGCCGGGCTCTTGCCAGTGACCCAGTTCCTGTCACTGGCGCAGGCCTACCGGAACGAAAATGACGCATCGGTCTGGAGCGACTTGGCCAGCAACCTGCGGGATATCGAGCAGCTGATCTCCGAAGACCCGGTGCATCCCAAGTATCAGGCGTTCGCCCGGGACATCTTCGGCCCTGCGGCGAAAAAGATCGGATGGGAACCCCAGTCCGGTGAGGGACACCTAGACGCTCTGCTGCGCTCCACCGTGCTGAGCCAGTCTGGCAGCTACCACGACCCAGACATCACTGCCCAAGCAACGGAGCGCTTCAACAAGTACCTGCAAGACAGAGATACCCTTGCGCCCGATCTGCGGGGCGTCGTCTTTGCCCTTGCGGCCCAATCGGGCGGCAAAGAAGTCTATGACAGCATCTGGGAATTAGAGGGCGAGACCGACCTGGCAGAGGAGAAGATCCGGCTGCTGATGGCCCTATCGCGTTTTCAAGAGCCGGAACTCCTGAACGCCACGCTGGCCGACTCACTGTCATCCAAGGTGCGCTCGCAGGACAGCATCACACTGGTGGCCGCGGTGGCCGCCAACCCCAAGGGCCGAAACTTGGCCTGGGATTTCGTGACGTCCAACTGGGCCGAGTTCGACCGGCGCTACGGCGGCGGCGGTTTCGGTCTCATGCGGCTGGTCTCCATCTGCAGCCATTTCAATTCTCAAGAGAAGGCCGACGAAGTTGATAGCTTCTTCGCCGAGCACCCGGCTCCCGCCGCCGAGCGGACCATCCGCCAGGCCCTGGAGCGGGTACGCCTGAACATCAAATGGCTGGAGTTGAACCGGCA
>CAVOAA010000278.1:0-2798 GCA_963693555.1 Dehalococcoidia bacterium
GATCTCGGCCATGTTGTGGCCGTCGATCTCACGGACTCCCCATCCGAAGGAACGGAGTTTGTCGGCCATCGGCTCTATCGCCATGATCTCGGAGGTGGGGGCCAACGATTCCAGCTTGTTGTTATCGATGATGGCGGTGATCCGGTCTAGCCCGAATTGGGCCGAGCACATGAACGCTTCCCAGTTGCTGCCTTCGTTGCACTCTCCGTCGCCCATGATCGTGATCACGCGTTGTTGTCCACCGTCCATCTTGAGCGCCATAGCTATTCCGTTGGCCAGAGGGAGACCGTGTCCGAGGGAGCCAGTGGTGACTTCAACGCCCGGTATGTGCCCCATCTCCGGGTGACCGGCCAGCAATCCGTCATCGACCAGGAATTCCTTCAGCCTGGATGGGCGGAAATAGCCGGCATGGGCCAGGGCGGAATACAGGGCCAGGCAGGTGTGCCCCTTGCTGTAGATCAGTCGGTCACGGCCTTCCCAGGACGGGTCGCTCGGGTCGTGCTTCATGACCCGGAAATACAGGGCGGTAACCAGGTCAACGGCTGAGTACGCGCCGCCGATATGACCGCTTCCGGCCCGGATCACCATCTGCAATATCGTGATGCGCGATTCCTGGGCTTTGCGGGCCAGCCATTCGGCGTCTGGTACAACCGGTTTGTTGGCCAGGGCCGTTAGAGGCAGGTCTTCAGGTTTGACGTTGACCCATTTTTCGCCCTCGTCCTTGAACAAGATGGGCAAGCCGTCTCTGATGGGATATTTGCGGCCGCAGTCCGGTTCTTGGCAGAGAATCCAGTCGCCTGCCACTCGTTCCAGCAGGCCCTGTCCATGTAGCACGCAACTGGGGCAACGGAGTTGGCCCAGGAAGGTATCGGTCGTCAATTCTTAGAGTCCTTTTTTAGTGCCTTTTTCTGATCTGGTTGCTCGGTTACAACGCATGTTGGCTGGTTCACTTGAGCAGGGCGGCAGCGTGCCGGCCCAACGATTTACGGCTGATCTGGACACGGTTCCCCAAGTCTGCCACCATCTCGGCCCCGGCGAGGTTCCCGGCAAATCCTACGATGTCCAGAGGGGCCTTCTGTGCTATCAGCAGGGAAGTTATCGCCAAAAACGCATCGCCCGCGCCGACCCGGTCTGACACCGTGGTTGCCAGCGCGGGTACCTGGATAAAACCGCCTCCGACTTCGTAGTGCATCGAGCCGTCTTTCCCAAGGGTCATGGCAAACGACGGGCAATTGATCCGAGATGCGATCTCGCCAAGCAATTCTTGTTGGGGTGCGTGGCGCATACGCGTTTCGAGTGAGACTTCAACACCGGCCAGGCATACATAATCGACCTTCGGATACCTGGATATGGAATTGAAGCCCCGGTTTCCGGCGTTGGCCTGCGTATTCACGGCCAGGAATTTCGATTCGGCACAGACTGCGGTGACAGCCTTTGGGGTCATCATTCCGTGGCCATAGTCGGTGGTAACGACAAGGTCGTAGCCAGGGACGATTTCTTGAATGCAGTCCAGAAGGGTTTGCTCGTCGCCTCCGTCCAGCGGCGTGTCCTCCATCACATAGATCTCGAATAACCTGGCGTTAGTATGGGTGTCAACGAACCTACGTTTGTGGATGGTCGGGGACGATTCACGGGTTATGAAGTATGGCCGGACGTTGGGGTGTAAGGACTGGCGGATGAAATCTTCTTGCCGTTCGGTGTCGCCGAGGATGGTTATCAAGCCAACCTCTTCGCAGAACCCGGCCAGATGGTTGGCCACGGCCAGGCTGCCACCGGCGTACCTTTCGGTGGAGTCATAGTGGAAAGCTAGGATCGGGTCCTTGCTCGATTTCCCCAGAGGATCGCAGAACAGGTATTCGTCGATAATCGCTTCGCCGATCACCAGCGGTTTCAGTTTTGACGCCTGTAGGAGATGGTTTTGCAGTTCCTCTGTTGAGCATCGAGTCCGGAATTGTTTGAGCCAGTCGTCGGTCTGAGGCGCCAGCGCGCTGAAGTGCGAATTGATCAGGTTCGAGGAACTGAAAGTGATGTCGTCGGTGAATACCACTCGGCCGCCGCCATCACGCACCGCTTTCTCTTCCAGAGGGAACGAATGGGTATCGTCTTTCCGCCTGTTGGAATATTCAGACCCCTTCACATAAACATCGGGCTGCAGTTGTTGGATCGGCTCGATCGCGGTGGACGAATGATTGACGGCCACATAATTCACGCATTCCAGAGCCGCCAGGGATTCGGCGCGCAGGTCCTGATTGAACACGGGGCGGCCAGGGCCCTTGTTCACGAACCGGTCAGCCGTGACCGTGACTACAAGTATGTCCCCTTCTTTCTTGGCGGTCTCCAGGTGGCGGACATGGCCTGGGTGGATCAGGTCGAACACACCGTGGCAATGGACCAAGCTTTTACCGGCGTCTTTCTCCTTCTGAACAGCGATCGCTATTTCAGATAGAGAGTTGATCTTGCCGTTTTCGCGTGCCGTTGTGCCGTTATTCATAAATTCTTATTCATTGGATCGAATACCTGGGAACAAATACCTGGGAGCTAATACCTGTGCTCGCCTATCGATTAATGGACTCGAGGATGTTATCGACTGCCTCGGAAAGGTTGGCGCATATGTGGTCCGGACGGACCTCGAGGTCAGATTCGGTGACTCCCTCGACGGGGGATTCTAGGTGCATGCCGGTTTGGACTTGGACCGTCCTGCAACCAGCGCGTTGGCCGGCGATGATATCTGAGATCCGGTCGCCGATCAGGTGACTTGAGGCGAGGTCTAGATCGAGGTCCTGGGCTGCCTTCAGTAG
>CAVOAA010000279.1:0-2717 GCA_963693555.1 Dehalococcoidia bacterium
TGGCCTCCGCCCAGGGTGTGGCGGATAAATACGCCGACTACAAGTATACCCAAACCGACTGGCGCGCGATTCGTCCGTAAGGGCAATCACCGACCGGTTTTAAAGGCCCCGTCCTTCTCAGGAAGGACGGGGCCTTTTATTTTGTTTACAGCTCCGGTCGAGCCGCGCTCCACTGAGTGGCAGCCTCGTAGGCATGGGCGGTTTTCAGCAGGGTTTCTTCTGAAAAATGAGGGCCGATCAGCTGCATGCCCACCGGTAATCCGTCCGAGAAACCACATGGCACGGATAACCCTGGCAGCCCGGCGATGTTCACCGGCAGAGTGCAGACGTCGATGAGGTACATCTGGACCGGGTCGCCGATCTTTTCGCCGATCTTGAATGCGGTAACCGGCGAGGTCGGTGTGATCAGGGCATCAACATCCTGGAACACCCGATCGAAGTCTTGCCTGATAAGCGTCCGAGCCTGTTGGGCCTTCACGTAGTAGGCGTCGTAATAACCACTGGACAGAGCGTAGGTGCCCAGCATCACCCGGCGGGTGACCTCGGGTCCGAACCCGTATTCCCGGGTCTTCTCCATGGCCTCCCACATATCGTCGGTGTCCTGATATGAATAACCATATTTAACGCCGTCGTAGCGGGCCAGGTTGGCCGAGCACTCGGAGGGCGCGATGATGTAATAACAGGCCAGTGCGTATTTGGTCGTAGGCAAAGAGACCGGCCGCACCGAAGCGCCGAGTCCCTCCAACACCGTAACCGCATCGTCGATGGCCTTCCTAGTTCCGGCTTCCATGCCTTCTACGAAGTATTCCTCAGGCACACCAAATCGCAACCCTTTGATGTCCTGACCCAGAGTGGCCGCATAGTCCGTGGGTTCACGCTTTACGGAAGTCGCGTCGCGAGGGTCGTGGCCGGCGATGCCGTTCAGTGCCAGGGCGCAGTCCATGGCGGACCGACCCACTGGGCCAATCTGGTCCAGAGACGAGGCGAATGCGATCAGGCCGTAGCGGCTGACCAGCCCGTAGGTTGGTTTCAGGCCCACCACGCCGCAGAGCGCAGCCGGCTGACGGACGCTGCCACCGGTATCAGATCCCAGTGAATAGATCGCTTCCCCGGAGGCCACGGATGCCGCTGCCCCGCCGCTGCTGCCGCCGGGCACACGGTCCAGGTCCCAGGGGTTTCGTGTTGGGTGGAAAGCCGAATTCTCGCAGGACGACCCCATGGCGAACTCGTCCATATTGCCTTTGCCCAACATTACCGCGCCCTGGCTTAAGAGCTTTTCCACGGCCGTGGCGTTGTAGACCGGCACGAAGTTTTCCAACATGCGTGAGGCGCAGGTGGTGGGTACGCCTTCGGTGCACATCACGTCTTTGAACTGTACCGGTACGCCGGTCAGTGGCCCGCCTTCGCCGGCGGCCAACATACGGTCGGCCTTTTCTGCTTGAGCGAGGGCTATCTCCGGTGTGAGAGTAAGGAAAGATTGGACACGGTCTTCTACCGCTTCTATCCGGTCCAAGCAGGCCTGGGTTAGTTCAACCGAGCTTATCTGCCGTGCGGTCAGTTGGGCGTGGGCGTCTGTGATACTGAGCCAATTGAGTTCGGCCACGCCTATTCCTCCAGCACTGCGTTGACCCGGAAGAGATCGCCCTCCCGGTTTGGCGCGTTCTTTAGCACGTCTTCCGAATCGAGCGAGTCTTCGGCCAGGTCTTCGCGCATCACTGTCTGGAGCCCTCCGGCATGGCCAGTGGGGGTGACGCCGGTGGTGTCCAGCTCGTTTAGGACTTCGAATTGCTCCAATATCTGGGAGAGTTGCTCTCCGAACATCTCGATCTCTTCTTCACTGAGACCGATGCGCGCCAGAGAGGCGATGTGTTCCACCTGTGACCGTTCAAGGGGCATGCCTAGACCTCGTGTTAATTATGGTGAGATTAGCCGTGGGAATGGCCGTGGTCGTGCTCGTCGCCGGCACGACCTTGTTCTTCGTCGTTACCCGGATGTTCAGAGTGCTCTGTGTTGCCGATGCCGTGACGGTGGTACTCTTCTCCGGCTAGGCCAATGGGGTCCACGTGTACGGTGGCGTTGGACAGATATTTTAGGTTATGGAGCAACCGGTGGTGGACATCTTCGGCGATGTCGTGGCCTGCTCCAACCGAGAGGTCCGGGTCAACGGCTATGTTCAGTTCCGCCAACATCTTATGCCCCAGCCAACGCACCCGTACCTCTGAAACGTCCTGGACGCCATCGGTGGCCGAGGCCAATTCACGTACCTCGTCGGGCACTTCCGGCTCGACTCCGTCAAGCAGCCTAGAGAACACCGACTTGGAAGTACCAACAACTATACGCAAAATGGCTACAGATATCACCAGCCCTACTATTGGGTCGGCTAGAGGGTACCCCAGCGCTACTCCCACAGCCCCGAACAGGACCGCCAGGCTGGTCAGGCCGTCAACGCGGGCGTGGTGGCCGTCGGCAATCAGGGCCGCGCTGCCGATCTCTTTGCCGATCTTCATTCGGAAGAGGGCGACGCCTTCGTTGCCCAAGAACCCGACCACGGCCGCCACGGCCACGATCCAGATGTAGTCGATCTCCGGCGGGTCGCTCAGCCGGGTGATGGACTGGTAGGCCGCGATTATGCCGGTGACCAGGATCGACAGGACTATCAGCAGTCCGGCCAGGTCTTCCGCCCGGCCGTAGCCGTAGTTGAAACGTTTGGTGGGCAG
>CAVOAA010000280.1:0-2714 GCA_963693555.1 Dehalococcoidia bacterium
AAAATACGGTCTCAAACGCGCCCGCCGCGCGCCGCAGTACACCAAGCGGTAGAGACCGGCCCCGATTTGCAAACCAAAGAGTCCCCGTTCCTCAGCCGAGGAACGGGGACTCTTTTTATCTAACCTGTAGCAACCGCCTGTTCGATATTACCATCCGGTCAACTCGCGAGCCGGTCAACTAGATAGAGACCCCCCTTCCAAGGGCTTGAGCATGGCGTGTATGACATCGTTTATCGGCGTGGCGGTCCCGGTGTCTTTTCCGATCCGGACCACGGCTCCATTCAGCGCGTCAAGCTCCAACGGACGCCCGGCAAGAAGATCAACATACATCGAAGCCTCCATGTCGCCCAGTTGCCCGTCGATGTAGGTAACGGTGTCTGAGACTATATCTTTGGGCAGATCGACCCCGTTTGACCTACCGACCGCTTCGATCTCCGCCAGGCAACCCAAGACCACGCTGCGCCAATGGGGTTGGACCAGGAGTTCTGCCAGTGGCGACCGGGCGATGGAAGTGACGCCAGCCATGGTGGCTATAAACAGGAACTTGCCCCACAGACCGGACTTGATGTCTGAGAGGGCTTCTGCGGGCACGCCCGCATCTACAAGAGCGTCCTGGATGGCCTGACAGCGCTCCGAGTCAGCCCCATCTGTCTCACCCAAGATGATTCGCACGATGCCGCCGGTCTGCTGCACCACACCCGGTGCAAGAACTCCAGCTTCTATGAAGGCGGCCCCGGGCAGAACCGACGATTCACCCAATACGTTTCCCACGGCCACATAGCTGTCCACTCCATTTTGTAGGCACAACACGGTGGTGTCCGGGCCGACCAGGGGCTGCGTCATGGGAACGGCGATCTTGTTCTGATAGGCCTTAACACACAACAAAACGAGATCCACGGGACCAACGGTCGCCGGGTCTTCGGTAGCCGGGCACCGCACGGTGAACTCTTCGTCGTCCCGGACTACCTTCAGCCCATTGGAAGTTATCGCTTCAAGATTGGGTCCCCGTGCGATCAGGGTCACATCATTTCCGGCGCGAGCTAACATCCCGCCGAAATACCCGCCGATACTTCCGGTGCCCATGACCGCGATCCGCATGTTTGGAATCCTCTATGTTAGGTTAATGCCGCCCCGGTTATGGCACTCGGCCAGGATGCAGCTTATGACTCTTCGATCAACACCATGCAGCGTCCGTTGTTCTTGGCGGCGTCAGGCGTGTAAACGTACGACAATCCAGGGTCCAGCAGCTCTTGGTAGAGAATCTCTTCATGGTCTCCGAATTTGATGACCACCGCGTAAAACGTCTTAATAGGTAATCCCAGTTCGACGTATCCATTATCGTCCGTGAGGGCTTCACCTAGTCCAATAACTGAGACCTCTGCGCCCTGGACCAGTTTGTCACTCAGATCACGGACCTGGAACTTTGTTGGTACAAGGTCCTGAGCGGACGCGGATTGATCGGCCGAAGGTGTTGTTACTTGGTCAAGGACATCTCTTTCGTAGTCTTGTTTAGGAGTTATCCAGTTTGGACCGTACTTGGCCATCAGGTAATCTTCAGGCGGGTTCGGCACAAGATAATTGTCGCCCATGAATTCGATCTCTTTAAGGTCAGAGAATAAATGGGCTGGGATCCAGTTCAAGGGAAAGTGAAAGATGGAATCGTTGACGATTCGGAAGAACGTGAGGTCCACGCGTAACGATGATTTGATCATTTCCGCGGCGACCCAGCGATCATCGCTCCCGACGCTAACGTAATACCCATGCTCACGGAACGCATCTAGGATCGGTTCAATTTTATCTTCGGTGAAACCGTTTAACCCGATCACACAGCCCAGGTCTAGGTCATCGTCCCATGGGATGAACGCTTGGTCTCTGATAGCGCCGAGACACGTACCCTGCCGAAGGAAAAATTTGACGGCAAGCGAGTCCAGTATCTCCTTAGCTTCCTTCAGCATGATTTTCGCGACGTCCGGATCGAGGGGAATTAACTCTCCGAACGACTTGAACAGCGCTTCTTCATCTGCTCCGCTTTCAGAAACCATTTACTCTCCCATATTTGAGGACGATCAGTCTGATAGATTCTGGTGGCAGTTATGTCACCTTGGACCCTTTTGGCGCCGACCTCGCTGTTATCGTTGGTTAGACTGGCTGAGGCTTTTTAGGCTCTTTTCCCACAGACGAGGACCCGCCTCCAAGACGTAGCTTCATCGAATGGGCTGCCTAATAGATCTCCGGCTGTCTCTAAGACGTCAAAACCAACGTCATCTAACTGCTTGGATAGAGCTTCCGGGGAATATAGAAACTCCTGGCAGACCGCTTCTTGATAACTCAACCCGGCCTCATTGTTTCTAAAAACATGCCAAGTCTCGTTCCAATCTTGACCTTCCACTGCGCTCTGAATCACGACAACGGTGCTTTGGTCTTGGTTTTGATGTATCTCCTGGCTGTTGTTGCTGTGCCCAATCTCAACCGGATGGTTGGGCAACTCCAGTAATAGAAGCCCGCCCGGTCCCAAATGCTCATGGCAGCGTTGCAAGCATTGCTTGATCTCTGGTTCGTTGGCAACGAAGACGAGGACTGAGCTCAATGCGAGGATAGCGTCGTATTTCTTGGCGATCGTGAAATCGCGCATATCGCCAAGATGGACGGCGAGCTTTGAGGCCCTTTTAGTAACAACGTCGATCATCACCTGGCTGATCTCCAGGCCTTCAATA
>CAVOAA010000281.1:0-2712 GCA_963693555.1 Dehalococcoidia bacterium
CATAGCATCGGGCGCGGCGAATTCGCCGGCCCCGGTTTCCGCAATCCGGTCGCCCTCGCCAGAGGCGTAGACGACCTGATGTACGTCGTCAACCGAGCCTACGAGTACCGGCCCGACGGCAAGCGCATAACGATCTGCACCGTTGACGAAGAATACGTCGGCGAATTTGCCCGGGGTGTCCACACCGCTGGCGTGACCGACATCGTCACCGAAGACGGCTCACTCATCTGGCCCACCAGTGTGGCTCTGGACAAAGCTGGCAACGTATACATTGCCGACGAGTGGCTGAACCGTATCTCCATCTTCACCAAGGACGGGGAGTGGATCGGCAAATGGGGCACTGAGGGCAGCGGCGACGGCGAGATCAACAAACCCTCGGGCATGGTCTTCGACGCCGACGATAACCTGATAATGGTGGACAGCCAGAACAACCGTATCCAGAAGCTGACCAAGGACGGCGAGTATATCTCGTCCTTCGGGTCCCAGGGTTCCGGCGACGGCGAGTTCAACCTGCCTTGGGGCATCGACCTGGACATCGACGGCAATATCTATGTTGCCGACTGGCGTAATGACCGGATCCAGAAGTTCACCAAAGACGGCGCTTTCTTGATGGCCTTCGGCACTTCCGGAAGCGAGCCTGGTGAATTCAACCGGCCCACCGGCGTGGCCGTCGACAACTCTGGCATGATCTACGTGGCCGACTGGGGCAACGAACGCATGCAGATGTTCGACCCGGCTGGCAAGTTCGTCACTCTGACCACCGGCGAAGGCACCATGTCCAAATGGGGCAAGGACAAGCTGGACGGCAATTCCGAGATGTGGGAACTGCGAGATATCGCCCAGGGACTGGAACGGGAGCGCGACTTCTGGGGCCCGGTCGCCGTGACCGTCGATGACGAGAACCGCGTGTTCGTTGTCGAGTCATGCCGCAACCGCATCCAGGTCTACCGTCGGCAGGACCCCACGTTCAGGGGCGGCGGAAGGCTTTAGGAGCTGTCAGCTCACAGCTTTCAGCATTCAGCTATTTAAGAAGGGGGACGCTGTCCCCCTTTGATTCCACGATTCGATAAAGGCAGCAGTGCAGTGACTACACAGGACGAACTGGGCGCACAACTCAAGACTCTAGGGATAAGGCTCACTCCCCAACGGTTGGCCATCGCTGAAGTGGTGGTCAATTCAGGAGATCATCCTTCGGTGAAAGAGATCTTCGGGCGGGTCAAAGAGTTCTTCCCTTACGTGACCCTGGCCACGGTCTATTCAACATTGACCGTTTTGGAGCAGGCCGGGATCGTGCGTGAATTGCCCTTCCAGAAGCAGTCACGGTACGACGCCAATCTCTCTCCCCATGCCAACCTGGTCTGTGTCGGCTGCGGCAGTGTCCACGATGCCGATGTCGGCCAGAGCATGGTAGCGGAGCTGCGAAAACGCTTGGAGTCCTCTTCAGAATTCCAGTTCACCGGCCAGCGGGTCGACTTCTACGGCTGGTGCCCCAATTGCGCCAACCGCCGCGACCACCAGGCCGACTCTCAGAACTAACGGAGATTCAATTCTCCTACCGGTCCCAAGTCTGTCGAATTAACCTTCATAGCCGGCATGTCATTCTGAGGCGCTAGCCGAAGAATCCCATTGGCAGATTTCCAGTGATGGTGGAGAGCAAAGAGACCCTTCGTTTCACTCAGGGTGACAGATAAAAATAGTGAACAAAAAGGGGGCACGACAATATCGTGCCCCCTTTTATTAACGCTAAATTGATCGCACTGTGTTTATTGGCCTCGCCTGGCTAGTCACCTTTATAACCGCGGTTGCCCTGCTCTTTCTCCAAGTAGTTGCGGATCATCAGGGCTGCGGTGGCGCCTTCTCCGACGGCGCTGGCAACCTGCTTGGTGCTGCCGCCACGGGCGTCGCCGGCGGCGAATACGCCCTCAAGGCTGGTCTCCATGGTCCCGCTGGTCGTGATGAAGCCCCACTTGTCAGTCTCGACTATGTCTTTCACGAAGTCCGTGTTGAGGTCGAGCCCGATAAAGATGAAAGCAGCGGCCGGGAATAGCTCCTCGTTCTCGCCGGTCTCCCGGTCCTGGATGATTATGGATTCCAGATGGCCGTCGCCCTTGAATTCTTGAACTGCTTTGCCCAGTTTGATCTCCATCTTGGGGTGGCTCTCAGCCTTCTCCCGCAGTATCTGGCTGGCGCCCAGCCGGTCCATGAACTCCACCACGGTCACCTTGCTGGCGAACTTGGTCAGGAACAGGCCCTCTTCGATGCCGCTATTGCCGCCGCCGACCACGACAACTTCCCGGTCCTTATAGAACGGGCCGTCGCAGGTGGCGCAGAAGTGGATGCCGGCGCCGATCAGGTCTTCCTCGCCCGGCACGCCGAGCCGCCGGTACCGGGTCCCCGGCGCCAATAACACGGCTCTGGAGCAGTACTCGTCGCCTGACTCCGTGATGATCATCTTGTGGTCGCCGTCGGTCTCGATCTTGGTCACGGTCTGGGCCGGGAGGATCTCAACATCGAACCGCTCGGCGTGCGCCCGCATCTGGTCGGCAAGCTGACTGCCGCCGATGCCCTCCACAAAGCCGGGGTAATTGTCGATGCGTTCGGTCGTCCCGGCCTGGCCGCCGATACCGCCCTTCTCGATGACCAATGTCTCGATCCCCTCTCGGGCGGCGTACATGGCGGTGGTGAGTCCGGCAGGCCCACTGCCAACGATCA
>CAVOAA010000282.1:0-2695 GCA_963693555.1 Dehalococcoidia bacterium
TCAGGCGTGGAAAAGGCGCCTTGAGTGCCGGTTTTCCAGGCTTTGTAACCACGAGGCGATGCGACCCGAAATTGAAATTTCTTTACTAAGGAAGACCCAAATGCCTCCCAAGACAATGTTCGAAAAGATCTGGGAAGACCACCTCGTCGCCGAAGAACCCGGCGAGCCTCCCGTCATCTACATAGACCTACATCTGGTCCACGAAGTTACCTCCCCCCAGGCCTTTGACGGCCTGAGGGATGCCGGACGCAAGGTAAGGCGTCTTGACCTGACCGTGGCCACCGCCGACCACAACACGCCCACCTGGGACCTGTCCCTGCCGGTCACGGACCAGATATCCAAGAAGCAGCTGGACGCCCTCGATAAGAACTGCGCCGAGTTCGGTGTGACCTTGTACGACCGGTTCAGCCCACTGCAGGGCATCGTCCACGTCATCGGGCCGGACCTTGGCTACACCCAGCCCGGCAAGACCGTCGTCTGCGGCGACAGCCATACCTCCACCCACGGTGCGCTGGGGGCCTACGCTATCGGCATCGGCACGTCGGAAGTGGAGCACGTGCTGGCGACCCAGACCCTGCGGGCCTTCAAGCCCGACACGATGGAAGTCCGGGTCAATGGTAAGTTGGCCAAAGGCGTCACTGCCAAGGACATCATCCTGGCGATCATCGGCAAGATCGGAGTTTACGGCGGAGTCGGTCACGTTATTGAATACACCGGCGAGGCCATCCGCGACCTGTCCATGGACGGCCGGATGACCGTCTGCAACATGAGCATCGAAGCCGGAGCCAGGGCCGGTATGATCGCCCCCGACCAGACCACGTTCGACTACCTGAAGGGCAGGCAATTCGCTCCCCAGGGCGCCGACTTCGACGCCGCAGTGGAACGTTGGAAGAATCTGCCATCCGACCCCGGCGCCAAGTACGACAAGCTGGTCGAGCTTGAAGCATCAGAGATCGAGCCTCACGTAACCTGGGGGACCACCCCAGGCATGGTGGCCCCTATCTCCGGGAAGGTTCCCGACCCGGCCGACGCCGAGGATGACAACACTCGGGACGCCTTGACCAGAGCGCTGGAATACATGGACTTGAAACCAGGTACGGCGATTCAAGACATCAAGCTGGACCGCGTCTTCATCGGCGCCTGTACCAACTCGCGGCTGGAAGACATCCGTGCCGCTGCCGAGGTGGTCAAGGGCAAGAAGGTCCACGACGATGTCTACGCCATGATGGTCCCCGGTTCGGCCAAGATCAAGAAAGAAGCCGAGGACGAAGGTCTGGACAAGATTCTGATCGAGGCGGGTGTCGATTGGCGGGTCGCTGGTTGCTCCATGTGTCTGGGTATGAACCCTGACATCCTGAAGCCGGGAGAGCGCTGCGCCTCCACTTCCAACCGTAACTTCGAAGGACGGCAAGGCAAGGGCGGCCGCACACACCTGGTCAGCCCCGCCATGGCGGCTGCGGCAGCCATTGCCGGACACTTCGTCGATGTCAGAGATATCTAAGAAAAGCCATAGAGCCAGGGAAGCCCCAGTAATCTAGGAGAATAACCATGGACGCCTTTACAAAATTAACCGGTGTGGTCGCACCCATCGACCGCATCAACATTGATACCGACCAGATAATCCCGGCGGTATACCTGAAAAGCATTGAGCGAAAAGGGTTCGAGGACGCTCTGTTCTCGTCGTGGCGTTACAACGCCGACGGCAGCGAGAACCCAGATTTCATCTTGAACAAACCCGGATACCGGAACGCCAACGTCCTAGTGGCTGGCCCCAACTTCGGCTGCGGTTCTTCCAGGGAACACGCCCCTTGGGCGCTGCGAGATTACGGCATCAAGTGCATCATCTCCACCAGCTTCGCCGACATCTTCTACAACAACTGCTTCAAGAACGGCGTGTTGCCCCTGGTGCTCCCCGCGGAGCAGGTTCGAGAGATCATGGACAAGGCCGAGAACGACCCTGGCATCGAGCTGAACGTCGACCTGGTCAGCCAGCGGGTCTGGGACGAGAGCGAGGAGATATCTATCTCCTTTGAGATTGACGCCGCCCGCAAGGACGCCCTGGTCAACGGGCTGGATGACATCGGCCTGACCCTCCGCATGGAGAGCGACATAGGAGACTACGAGTCCAAGCACGGGCTTTAGAGCGGTCAGCTAAAAGCTTTCAGCTATCAGCTATTGGGCTGTGGTTGTTCTTGTACGTTACGCCGAGTATGTAGTAAATAAAGGCATCCTGATTTTTCGGGATGCCCCTTTTAGTTGCACGGCAACAACCGAGTAATCATTTCCTGAAAGGCCATTCGGCACTTGACACCTAGACTATTTACACCAATTCTGTAATAGTGTCGGCGACCCACTATACACAACACTCAACACGTGGGCGTCCACGTAGTTGTAGCGAGAGCGTAATTGCTCTGCCTACAGCAGCTACCCAGAAACGGAGAGGAGGAGCCACATGGCCGATTCCACACAGGTAACACCAGTAATCGCTTCAGAACACACCGGTGACGTAGAGAAATTTGACGTGGTTGTCATCGGGGCTGGAGTTACGGGGTTGTATGCCCTGTACCGCCTAAGGGAACTGGGACTCAACGTAAAGGTGCTTGATGAAGCCACCGGTGTTGGTGGAACTTGGTACTGGGCCCGCTATCCGGGCTGTCGCTTCGACTCCGAGAGCTACTCCTACGGGTATTCGTTC
>CAVOAA010000283.1:0-2681 GCA_963693555.1 Dehalococcoidia bacterium
TATATCGATTGGACGCCGACCAGATAGTCCTCAGTTCGGGCGCCATGGCCTCGCCTCAGTTATTGATGTTGTCCGGCGTCGGCCCTGCAGACCACCTGAAGGACATGGGAATCCCCGTTGTCCACGATCTGCCCGGAGTAGGTCAAAATTTGAGAGACCATCCGATTGTGGCGGTAATCGGGCGCGTAAAGGACGACTTCCCGCAAGACCCGCTCGGTCCCCGTACCCAGACCGCCATTCGCTACACGGCCACTGGGTCACCCGACCGGAACGATATGCAAATCACTGCATCGGCTTTCTCTTCACCTATCGGAGGGGCCGATCCCTTTGACTCCGAAGGCGTACGGTTCAATTGCATCTTGGAGTTCGCGGACGGCGCAGGTGAGGTGAAACTCTCTGCCAACGACCCGAATGTCCAGCCGTCGCTCAACTACCGTTACCTGGAGCTCGATCGCGATGTCGAGAGGCTTAGGGAGTCTGTGCGTATCACCGTAAAACTCTTGGAAGATGAATCGTTTGGACCAATCGTGGCCGAGCGCTTGCAACCAACGGATGATGACCTCTCGACCGACGAAAACCTGGATAGATGGATGCGGAAGACGGTTTTCAACACCACTCATGCCTCGGGAACATGCAAGATTGGGCCGGCGTCGGACCCGATGGCGGTGGTCGATCAGCGTCTAAACATCCACGGTTTGGAAAACATCAAAGTAGCCGACGCTTCCGTTATGCCGAACGTGATACGAGCCAACACCAACGCCACGACTATCATGATCGGAGAACGGGCCGCGGACTGGCTGCGTAACCCATAGCGGCGTCCAGTCATGTGTATCGTATCCGGGTGGACTAAATTTGCCTGATATTATTGAGGAGGGAGAAATGGTTACAACCTTTGCGAACTTGGAATCGGACATGACGCAGTATTCCGGGCCGGATGGCACCCAGATCGATGCCTACCTGAGCCAGCCGGCGGTCCCTGGGAATTATCCGGGCGTGATCGTCACCATGGAGGGCATGGGGCTTGAGGACCACATGAAAGACTTGTGCCGAAGATTCGCGGAGCAAGGCTACATCGCAATCGCTCCTGACCTGTACACCCGAGAGGGCCGCCCGGCGCCCGACAAAGTTTTAGAAACCCTTTTCTCAGTCCCCGACTCCCAGACCATAGGGGACCTGGAGGGCGCTGCTCTTTTTCTGAAGAGTAACCCGCACGCCAACGGCAAAGTGGGGATCATAGGCTTTTGCTCCGGTGGACGGTATACACTCATGTTCGCCTGTACCAGCAAAAATGTGAATGCCGCGGTGGATTCTGCTGGAGGGCACATCATCCCGGACGATGGACCGACAGACGCGCGACCCGTGGCCGCGATCGACATGGTAGCCAGTTTGTCATGCCCATTACTGGCCCTTTTTGGGGAGGAAGACGCCAATCCATCTCCAGCCCACGCGGCCCGGCTGCGGGAGGAGCTGGACAAGCACCACAAGACTTACGAGTATCAGATGTACGCCGATGCCGGCCACGCCTTCTTCGCCGATTACCGGCCCACATATCGCGCGGGCCCCGCTCAAGATATGTGGCATCGGTTGCTCCTATTCTACGAGAAGCACCTTAAGGACTAAAGCTAAACCTGGGTCCACTGACGTTCGGTTCGGGGTATCTTGCACAATCCGTTTTACTGCGGCAAGATCCAACACCTGAAACAGTTGCTACCGAGAGGCCACGCGTCGGTGGTGTCAGAAGAATCGTTCCAGACGGTGATCAAACACATCATCATTCGTACACATTCAGATGTGAGGGTATCTGGTGTGAGCACCTGGAGGTTCTGCCTATTGCCCCCCCAGGAGTGAATGAGCTCTCGTGGTGCTGGCCGAGGGAACCATTCTAAGCTGAAGGAAGAAGCCAGCTTCTCTACTACCAGGCAGGGCCCGGCGAGACCGATGTATGGGGCATCCTGCTGAAATCCTTCAGCGTGGAAGGCCAGCTGCTACCTGAATACCTCGATATATCGAGTGAGACCGTCCAGTACGCTCAACGGGTGTAACGGACGGTCTCACAGAGCTTGCCTGGATCAGATATCCAGGTAAGCGTTTATAGAGGCCAAGCGCATCGTATCTAGACGTGGCGAACCTCTCTGAAGGTCTTCATGGAGGTTTTATTTTGTCTTGAGTGGTACGTCTGACGAGGTTTCACACTGCGGATTCCTGTGCCTGTCGGACGAAAATAAATCAGGGCTAAAATCCCCAACTCCCCATGCCGCCTAGCACCTAACAAAACCTCGACTGATGATAGGACCAGAAAGTTTTGGAGTGACAACGAGTCCTGACGTGAGTATCGAACTTCGACCGAGTAGGCGGCTAATGCAACGTCTCCAATAACCGCTCGTCGTATCCTTTCTGAAACTCCTCCAAATCGAAGTCAAGACCTGCGTGATCTCTCAATATCTCGCCGAATGAAGGCAATTCGCTTCGGTCGATCCGGTATTCATCTGACCACAGTTTGGAACGGACGAATGCCTTGGGGCAGTGGGTAAACACCTCTTGGACGTGAACGACGATCGCCAATTTTGGAAATTTCCCTTCGAAGGCCATGCTCTCCAGCAATTCATCGTCTCTCACCAGTTGGACTTTGCCGTTGATTCTGAGGGTATCATTCATGCCGGGAATCATGAAGATCAAGCCTA
>CAVOAA010000284.1:0-2680 GCA_963693555.1 Dehalococcoidia bacterium
AAGATACGCCGGTCGCTATCGTCGGCAAAGCAGGTCTTGTTCGTCCCACAAGAAGTCCGCTACGGCGCTCCACCACGGGCGTACCGGAGCCTCATCGAACGCTGCGACGCCATCGACCCGCCGACAGACGGCAATGCCTCGGTCCCTGTGTGGAACCGGCCGAAAGCAGCCTACAAGAGCATGATCAGCCGGTTGAGGACAGCCGCAGTGGCGGTGAGCACCATGCTGGGAGCCACCCGAAACTTTCTAACCCATTCTCGTGGTATTCCACCCCGCCGGCACTTCAAATACGCCGTTGCGATGATCAATCCGCTGCGCGAGCTTGGCAACGAGGTTCGAGGCCCTGACTTCTTGGCCGACGGGGAAAACATCAACCGCGACAATACTCTGTTGGTGCCATTGGGGAAATGGGCGTTAAAACATTCTCATCTGATGAACGAACGGGGATACAACATCGGCCACACCGATGCGTCTCCCGGATTCAAAGCCCTGGCAGCAGTGGTGGCTGCTGAAATATCTGTGCTGCTCCGGGTTTTCACCGCAAAACCCTGGGCCACGGATGTCGCCGCTCACATGGCCAGGGATCACTGGACCTGGTCCAAATTTCACCTACGCCGATTTAGGCATTGGGCATGTCGGAAGAAATGCGCTCCTCCGGAATCGTGGCACTGAGACCTGGATCTACCTGGACTCGATGGGCACCGGAGATTCTTACCTGACCACCGGTGACAACAGACCGTATAGGGCCTCGGCCTGGGGATATCTGAGCTACGACCACTGCGTTACCTGGAACCACCGGAACGCCGATTATCTGCGGCAACACAATCAGTCCATAAAAGACTATCCCGTGGTCGGTTGTATCTGGTCTGAGCACATCCAGCTCATCAAAGATGGCCTGATCGGTTCAAAGTTCAAAGAGCAGGCGGCTGCGGCCGGATGGAACGAAAACTTGAATCTGGTCGCCGTCTTCGACACTACCTACGGCACTGAAACCATCGGCGACTTCAACGAGGGGGTCGCATTCGTGCGGGGGATTCAGCAGCTGGTCAACGACAACCCTGGGATATTCGTGGTGTTCAAAGAAAAGAAACCCAGATATTACCTGGGTGACAATCCCTGGTCCCACGACCACGACCTACACGGCATCGAGGCTGCTTTGGACGAACTGGCGGCCCACGATCGCGTTTGGATGCCGGGATTCGAGACCAACCCCTCCGAGGTCATGGCCCAGGCCGATCTTGTCATCTCGTTCCCGTTCACATCTACAACCCTTGAGGCATTGGGCGCCAACATACCGGCCATCTATTTCGATGCTTCCGGCCGTTTCGCGGACGCAGCCAATTCTAAGATCCCGCACCTGGTCGCCCGGGGTTACGAGGAACTGAACCAAGCCACCGCCATCGCCTTGCGCAGCAGATCGGGGCAGCCCGGCTCAGATGAAAGAAAGGACTACGACTTCAGCGTCCTGGACCCGTTCATGGATGCGAAGGGTTTGACTAGGTTTCGGAAGCTTCTGTCAGGAGCGGCCGACACTGCCCCGGAGCACGCTCTCAAAGAGGCATCCACAGTCAGCGTATCGGGGTCGAGGTAGGCGGCGTGACGCAGTTGCGAGACAGCAAAGCTGATTTCCTGATCGTGGCAGCCCACCTGGGCCCCTATCTCTCCGTGCAACCTCTGGAAAATGGCCTTGGCCAGGAAAATGTAGTGTTCCTGCTGGGCGGCGCGGCGGCCAAGGAACGGGCGCGGGCGGGACTACCCTATCTGACCCTCGACCAGATGAACCGCGTACCCGAACTCCTGGAAGACCATGGTTTCAAGGCAATCATAAGAGGCACTTCCGAGAACGTTTCGGAGTCCAACATCGAAGACATCGTGTCGGAAGCCGCCACTACGGCGGGCATCCCAGTCTTTGCCGTTGAGGATTTCCCTGGGAATTACCGGCAAAGCCACACTGGCCGGCTGGACGGTCTGTTCGTCGAAGGCCCTGCAGCGGTTCAGCTCCACGTCGAACGGGGTATCGACCCGGAACTGGTGCGCGATACTGGCAATCCGCGCTACGACGCCCTAAAAGGCATCAACACATTGGCGGTCCGAGTTCAAACCAGACGCCACCTGGGCTTGTCCGGCCAAAGAGTGTTGCTTTGGGCTGGACAGCCTGACCGTGACAACTCCTTCTCGGCATTAGAAAGGCTTATCGAAAGCTACAGCGGCGATCCCGTGACTCTGCTATTCCGGGCACATCCTAGAGACGAATTCTATCTGGAAGGCCGGTATACTGAACTATTGGCGAACACCGCCATGCACGTCATAGACGTCTCTGCTGAAGCCGATGCCGTTGGCCTTTATTGCGCTGCTGACCTGGTGGCAACCCAGTTTTCGTCGGCTGCCCTGGAAGCCAGTCATTTAGGGACCCCAGCCTTGCTGGTACTCTTCGATGACCTGGGTAAAAAATACCTTCTGACGAACAAAGGCTATGAATTGCCCCCTTGGTGCCGCGATAATTGTTCTTTCTTGGTAGAAGACGGGAATAAAATACAGGAAGTGCTGGGACGTGCGCTCTTCAATGAAGCCGATAGGGAAGAGATAGTCGGAAATTTCCAGGCCCGCTTCTCCAGCGATGGCGGGGTAGCCAGATCCATAACCGAACACATTCAGGCCGCAGTCAGTCAACAGGTCTGAT
>CAVOAA010000285.1:0-2624 GCA_963693555.1 Dehalococcoidia bacterium
ATTTGTTCAACTGCTTGGGGTCAAGGGTCGTCTGCGCGCCCGAGCCAGCGGCGCACCAGAGCCGGGTTGATTCGCGGGCAACCGGATCCGCGCTCTTCGGATCGGCCATATCGTCGTGGTAGGCCAGCCACAGGCTTGAACAGCCGCCTGCCGAAGTGCCGTAGGAACCAATCCGCTCTTTGTTGATGTTCCATTCGCGGGCCTTGCTGCGGACGAACTGCAGCGCCCGGGCGGCGTCGTGGAGCGTCGCCTTGACCGGCGGCATGACGCCCTCGGTATGCTTCCCGATCAAGCGATAATCGATCGCGACGACCGAAATCCCTTGCCCCAAAATGGCACGGAGATTGGGAAAGCGAGGGCTGCGCGAAACGTTGGCTTTGCTGCCGGCGATCCAACCACCACCGTGAATGATCATGACGACCGGAGTCGGCGTCTCCGACTTCGCCTGCCAGAAGTCGAGCTTGTTTCGTTCGTGTTTGCGGTATGGAACATCGGCAAACGTGGCAGCGAGCGCAGTGCTTTTCGAATTCGGCAGATACGTTATCGGTCCGGTGCCGGTCTTCTCTTCCCCCGCGTAGACAGCAACGGTAACTGCGAGTACACCGGCAAAACAGCAGGCAGCCAGAGCTCTAACGCATTGTGTGTTCATCGCATCATAGCTCCTTTGCCGAGTTGGTCGTTGGCTTCTGGACCTTCAGTTCATCTCTCCACTGCCGCTTGTGCCTCCTCGAGCTTCACGGGTTTCAGTTTGAATTCCTTGATGCTCACACCTTTATTCGGGGCGTACTGGGTAAATGAGATCCGGTTGCGTCCCTCTTTCATTTCGAGTTCAACGGGTTTGGTATCCATCCAGTCGGCTTTCGTGTAGGGAATGTCGACATCCACGAGAGTTCTTCTGTTGACGCGAAGCAGGAATTTTCGTTCCACTGTCACGGTACATACATGCGCAGTAAATCCGTACTTGCCGGCCTTGGGAATATCTACCGTGTAATTGAGCAACTCCGGGCGGCCGCCAGCTAAACCGTAGTGCACTTGCATTCCGCCATCGATGCTTTCCATGAAGAGTACCTTCTCACCGTTCTCCGGTGATTTGCATGCCGCTACGGGAATGGTGATGGTGCCATCCTCGGCCACGGTGATCGTCCGAAACTTCTCCGGGATCTCTATCTGCGCGATCTCTTCCTTCTCAGTACTCACATTAGATTCTGCGAGTTCTGCACCCGTGGACCCTATGTCTTTTATTTTCTGATCTTCGACGATGGCCTGTTTTCTGTAAAAACCAAGCAATCGCCAGAAGCCACCGCTTGACCCGTAGTTGCTCGGGGCATCTTCGGCCAGTGCTTGCCCCAACCACTCACACATCAGCGCCTGTTTGAGCCCCTGGGGATCTTGTTGCGCCTGTGATTCCAACAGGAACTCCATGGGAGGCATGCCACTGACGTTCTTGCAAAAACTGATATGTGGTCCCAGGACGACGGTCCAACCGTCCGGAGTCCAGTGCGCCATGGCACCATGAGCCTTGGAGGGGGCACGACGAGAAGGTATCCCAAAGGCATACCCCGATACTTGTCCGACAAAAGCGCGGCCGCCGCAGATAGCGCCTTCGAGGAAGTAATCCTGAATTCGCGACAGGTTCAAATCGGGTCGGACCGGCCTTTTGACATTGCTGGTATAGGGAATGTCGCTTCTAACGATACGGCAGTAGCGCCATCGGTAGTCCGGGTTCCTGATGTGGTCCGGTCGATAGTTGCGCAGCACCTTTCTCATCCACTCGATATCTTCAAGCGTGTAGGAGTCTGGAAAGACAAAGCGATAGTTCCAACCGGTACCACCAAGTTTATCAAAAGCGGGATCCAGGATGCCGTCGTCGTATGCCTTCAGGTAATTCAGGTAGAACTTGACCAGGGACTCGGCTGCGGGAACGAACGCCGTCGACTTGGCATGCGGCCCAGGATAGATATAGGTGTCGCCCGTATACTGCAGGGATACAGCCAGGGCCCAAACCTGAAAGAAACCCTCGTGAGAGCGTTTGGTGGCTTCTTGAATGGCCCTGTAGTTCCGCATGGCCTGACCGTAATTGCCTCCAGTGGCTCCACTCAGGGTCATGACCTGCACGGCGAGCTTGTCGTCATTCAGGAGGTCATCAATCAGTGCCTTTTCTTTTTCGCCCTGTTGGGCAAATCCAGCCAGGCGCTCCGGGGTGGCATGCGTCAGTAGTGCGAATTTGGCCATGATGGCCAGATCTTTCTCTCCGCCTAGAAACGCGTCGATCTCCTTCATGACAGCTCTGGCCGCCGCGAGGACCTCTTTCTGTTTTTCAGCAAAGGCAGGGTTGCCCGGGCCGTATTTCACGCTGACTTCATTGCCCATGACGATCTGGGTCACAGGTGGGATACTGCTAAGAGCAGTGAGCTGCTTGGTGAATTCGGCCTTCTTCTTTTCGTCCACCTTGGGTGCCTGGGATACAATCTCTTTCTTCAGATCCTCCAGCATTTTCGTATATTCTGCCGCGATCTTTTCGCCCTGCGCCGTGAGCGCCGGCGCTTCAGCCCCGCGCACCAGAGTCACCTGGGTCATTCCCACCATCACCGCCACGAAGGCCACACACCATGTTGGAATCAATC
>CAVOAA010000286.1:0-2611 GCA_963693555.1 Dehalococcoidia bacterium
TAGGCGTAATGGCTGGCTATGTGCCAGGCGTTGCCGCCGCCGGGAGCTATGGGTGGGGCGTCAGGCACGTCTTCGAAGTCATAGCCCGACGACGCCATCTGCCCGCCGGCTGCCAGGTGGAGCAGGTCTGAAGTCTGATAATCACGCCACGGCCCGTCCTGCCCAAAGGGCGTGACTGAGCACATGATGAGGCTGGGGTTGTCTTTCGCAAGCGATTCGTAGCCCAATCCCAGCCCTGGCAGATACCCGGCAGGGAAACTCTCCAGCACCAGTCCAGCAGTGGCTGCGAGCTTGCGGAAGACCTCCTGGCCTTCCTGCGTGGTGATGTCCAGGGTGATGCCACGCTTGGAGGTGTTGTAGTGCCAGAAATAGAGACTACGCTCGGGGCCAGGCTCATCGTCTAGGAACGGCCCAACGTTGCGGGTCTCTTGACCGCCAGGCGGTTCTATCTTGATCACGTCCGCGCCTAGGTCGGCCATCAGCTTGCCGCAGAACTGGGCGTGCTCGCCGGTCAATTCCAACACACGCAGGCCAGCCAAAGGCCCCGGCATCTCGTTCCCAGGCTGAGAAACGGTCATCGTTTGGCCTCGTCGTCGATGGATCGCTGGACGTAGTCGAACTTGGGGGTTGTTTCCGGCCAGTAAACGCCCTCTTCAAACCCTTGGAGCAGTTCGTCGCGGCTAACACCCAGCAGGTCGCCCATGATCTTGGTGGTGTGCTCGCCGATCAATGGTGGCGGGCCTTTGACCGGTACTTTGACGCCGTCGTACTGGAACGGGGCGCTCTGGAACTTCCAATCGCCAAGCATGGGGTGCTTCACTTTCGTAAACATCTCCCGGTGCCTGAGTTGAGGGTCTCTCTCAACGCGGTCTTCGGAGCTCTGGACCGGCATGGCACGCACGCCCGACGCCTGGCATTTGTCTGCCAGCTCGTATTTACCGAGCGTGATGGCCCATTTTTCGATACCCTGGTCCATCTCGTCCTGGTGTTCGAGGCGGCCGTCCAAAGTGGCGAATTTGCCATCGGTTGCCCAGGCAGGGCTGCCCATCAGGTCAACCAGCTTGGTCCATTCTTCGTCGGACAGACAGGCGATGACGCACCAGTCGTTGTAGCCGCCGCCTAGGGTGCGGTAGGCGTTGTGGGGCGCGGCTATGGGGCCGCGGTAGTTGTTCATCACGGGAGCGCCAGGCCAGACGGTGCGGTTGCCAGGCGGATAGCCTACTCGCCGGGAATCCCGGCCATTCACGGTCTTGTCGAGGAACGCTGAGCCGATGAGAGTGATGCCCGTGATCATCTGCGACAGGTCGACGTGCTGTCCCTGGCCGGTGCGATTGCGGTGCTGCAACGCGGTCAGGACGCACATCGCGCCGTACATGCCGCCGGTGTCGTCGAGGTAAGACCAACCCCAACCGGCAGGCTGCTCGCCGGGCAGGCCGGAGAGGTGTGTGAGTCCGGAGAGGGCCTGAGCGGCGGGGCCCATGGTGCCGAAATAGTGCTGACGTCCGGTCTGGCCGAACCCGGCCATGGAAACGTAGACGACGTCAGGGCGAATCTGCCTCAATTCCTCGTAGCCCAAGCCCCAGCGGCTCATGATCCGGGAGCTGAAATTCTCGATCACCACGTCAGAGACGCCAATCAGGCTTTTGATGGCCTCAAGGCCTTTGGGGTGGCGGACGTTTACGGTAAGTCCCAATTTCCCGGCGTTGGTGTCGGCGAACTGGGCGGTGGAGTTCGGCCCTGGTTCCACGCCTGGAGGCACGGTGAAACGGTTCAGCCGGATCATGTCCATATTCTCCGGCCACTCTACCTTGATAACCTCAGCGCCCAGTGTGGCGAGCCAACGCGCGGCCCACGGTCCGGCACGCACCCAGGTGAAGTCCACAACGCGGACTCCCTCCAATGGCCGTTCTTTGCGGCGTTTGGGAGTCGTGCTTCCGTTAGCCTGCATCGTCTTTGATCAGCCTCGTATTAACTCGAGTTGGGGTCGGAGACTTATTTGAGCCAGGGCTCCGAGACAGCTTCATCGGGCCAGAAGAATTCGAACCCGGCAGCGAGGGCATATTGGCGGTCCAGGTCTTCGCGGTCGCCGATGTGGTAGTAGGCGTCAGCCTCGAATTTGGCCTTAACGTCGGGGAGTTGGTGCTTCGAAACGGCGAAATCGTAGGCGATGCCGTGCTTTTCCCAGATGGCCCGTTGTCCGCTGATCGGGCGGTCAGAACAACTGCCGACCAAGATGCCGGCTTCCTGGGTCTTTCTCACCAATTCCATTGTCAGCACGCCGGGGGGATCGCCCACCTCCAGGGTGCCGTCGATGTCGAAACTTATCAGAATAACCAAAGGTGTTCATCTCTCCTTATTCTATTCAGCAGGTCGCTTTCCCCCGAGGCTTAGTCGGGAGTGGCGCTCCAGACGGTGAAGTTGCCGCCCATGGGCATGGGGCCGCCGGAAACTCCGATCTCTGGCTTCACGCCGGTGATCGACCGTGCGCCGGCCCGGCCCTGTATCTGCTGGATACAGTCGGTGTGCATCCAGAAACGGCTACGGCCGCTGCCGATATTGCCGCCGCTGGGGAGGACCGGGTTGGGCCCTTCGATGCTGATATCCGTCTGGT
>CAVOAA010000287.1:0-2541 GCA_963693555.1 Dehalococcoidia bacterium
GGTGATTATCCTAGTTTCAATCGCGGTGGGAGTCGTTTTGAGGGTGGGCGGGCTAAGCAGCAGCGAACCTGAAAATCGGGTCTAGGAAAGACGACGGTACACGCCTAGGCACAAAAACGGCTGCCTCTTAAGGGGTCGTCGGTTCGAATCCGACCACCCAACGCGTTGATAGAAACGAGTGCTACCGGCCCTTTCGATTTAGATAGTAGGCTTGGTCTGAGCGAAGCTCTCACTCGGCCAAACGGCTCGAAGCGTAGGTTCAATAATTCCCAAAGCCCTTCTAGGCGGTTAAACCCACCACCGCACCACGGACGGTATTCATAGCTCCCGGCAAATCATCCATGACAAACTCTATGCCGGTGTGCAAGAACAAGAAGATAACCTTCGTCACTGATTTCCCTGGAGCCACACCATTCTCATAGTTATTGCTGGCTTATGTCGTTTGGCCCTTCCCACAATTTCTCCAGTATCGTGGCCGGCGTCATAGGTAAGCTGTTCGCCCGAATTCCTATCGCATGTGAGATCGCGTTAGCCACCGCTGCCATCGGCGGAACCAACGGAACCTCGCCCACGCCGCGCACTCCGAATGGATGTCCGTCGTTGGCCACTTCGACGACCACCGTGTCAATCATCGGCAGGTCCAGGCTGGTAGGCATCCTGTAATCAAGGAAACTGGAGTTAAGCATCAAGCCATCATTGTCGACAAAATACTCTTCGTTGAGAGCCCAGCCGACACCTTGGGCAGCACCGCCTTGAATCTGGCCTTCGACATAGCTTGGGTGTATTGCTTTGCCTGCATCTTGAAGAGCGGTGTACCGGATGATGTCCACCTTACCAGTCTCCGGATCGACCTCGACGTCCACGATGTGCAGCCCAAAGGCATTGCCAACCCCGCTTGGGTTAGCGGTTCCCCGGCCGACAATCGGGCCTCCAGTGCCGTTGAGTCGACGTGCAATTTCCTTCAATGTCATCTTCAACTCGATATCTTCTCGATGGCGAAGCTCGCCGTCAGAATACTCCACGTCTTTCGTATCAACATCCCAGATGCGCGCCGCACGCTCGACTAGTTGGTCTCTGACGTGCTCGGCAGCTTGATAAACGGCTGTTCCCATTTTGAAAGTCACCCCGCTGCCGCCAGCACCCGAGCTATATCCGATCGAGTCGGTGTCCGCTATTGACGGTTTGATATCGGTAGCTGGAATTCCAAGTACTTCCGCCACATGCATCGCCATGGCAACCCGGCTGCCGCCGATGTCCGGAGAACCCTCCACCAGGATAATCGTGCCATCTGGGTTTACGCTGGCGGTAGCGCTTGCTGGCCCGGTTCCATTGAACCATGCTCCAGCCGCAATACCCCGACCACGGTTGGGTCCCCCTAATGGAGTGGCCAGGTGATCGTGCTGCCGAGCAGCCTGAAGTAACTCCACCATACCGATTCGCCGATAAATTGGACCGGCAGCTTGTCTAGTTCCCTCAGCCGAGGCGTTGAGTAATCGGAACTCAATCGGATCCATACCGATCATCTCGCAAATTTCATCGACCAACGATTCCGCCGCGAAGGCGGCTGATGGCGAGCCTGGAGCCCGGTAGGCGGCGGCTTTCTGGCTATTGATGACGACATCCAACCCTTCGATGTATGCGTTTGGGATGTCATATGGACCGAAGATCGTTCTGCAACCCGATGGTACTGGTGACCCGGGGAATGCACCGGCCTCGTATATCAAATGGGCCTCTGCCGCTGTGATTTTCCCCGAGTTGGTGACGCCCATCTTTACCGTGATGTGGGTTCCCGAAGTAGGCCCGGTCCCGAGGAAGACCTCGGTGCGGCTCATCGTAAGCTTCACCGGCCGTCCCGCCTTCCGGGCTAGGGCGGCTACCACCGGCTCAAGATAGCACCCACCTTGGCCCTTACCTCCAAACCCGCCGCCGATCTCCATGGGAATTACCTTGACCTTGGATACCGGAAGACCGAGTATCCTGGATGTGTGGTCGCGGAGTGCGAAGTGGCCTTGGCTGCTAGCCCAAATGGTTACCGAGTCATCGGTATTCCACTGGGCCGTCGCAGAATGAGGTTCTATGTATCCTTGATGGACAGGTTTGGTGTGGTACTGCCTCTCCAGGACTACATCCGCTTCATTAAAACCCTGGTCCACATCTCCGATCATGAATTCAAAGCGATTGGCAAGGTTACTTTGCTCGCCCACTTCGACGTCCCCCCAGCCTCCGGACCGCATAGACGGACTGCTCATAGTCAGGAGTCTTTCATGAAGGATAGGAGCGTCTTCCTTCATGGCGTCAGTAGCGCTCAAAACCGGGGATAGTATTTCGTAATCGACGTCGATTAAAGCGAGCGCCTCTTCGGCGACATGAGGATTGACTGCTACAACCGCGGCAACTGCGTGCCCTCGGTATAAAACTTTCTCCCGGGCCATCACGTTGCGACTGTAGAACCCGTAATTGACTGCGGCGCCTTCCTCTTGGTCGGTTACCTCCGCCGATATCTCCGGTAGGTCGGCGGACGTGACGACCGCTCTGACTCCC
>CAVOAA010000288.1:0-2533 GCA_963693555.1 Dehalococcoidia bacterium
ATCCATTTGGAATAGAGAGGCGCTGACTCAGGAAGACCTTTCTTCAGCAGGTGGTCACCAATCTCCCAGTAGCCCCATTGGCAGGGTAGGAGGGAAGCGACCAACTCACCAAAGCTACCGTTGTAAGCAGTCTTTAGGAGGAAGCTGGTGTAGGCCATGGTGGAAGGAGCTGGCACGGTGGCTTCCAGTTCTGGTGTGCTGATGCCAAATTCTTGACAGTAGCTGCGGTGGAGAGCTATCTCCTGGTTCAGGGTCTCATCCAACAATCCCGCGAACCAAGACATGTCTTCCAGTTTCGGAGCTTTGGCGGAAGCGATGGCCAGTACCCGGCTGTAGTCGATGAGGTAAGCGTAGTCCTGGGTTACGTAGTGCTTGAAGCGTTCCACCGGGAGAGTACCGTCACCCACTCCAGTGACGAATGGGTGGGCCAAGATCGCCTGCCGCAACGGCATTGTTCGTTCTTCGATGTCGGCGATGAAGCCCATCTGGTTCAGCCGCCGCCGACAGGCCGCACGATCTCCAGGGCGTCTCCATCTTTCAGTGTCAGATCTGCGAATGTCTCTTTCTTTACGACCTCGCCGTTATACCCCACGGCCACGAACTGGAGGTTCAGACCAAAGGACAATAGATAGGTTTCGAGGTCGACGCTGGCCTCTATGGGCCGGGGTTTACCGTTAACTGTCAGATCAATCATTATGATTAGCCGTCTCCGTTACCCACGTCCGCAGGACTTCTTCGGGTATTCCATGACGCCGCCAAGGCGTCTTTCATTCGCTGGGCCGCAGCCCTAGGGTCGTCAGCTGCCAGTATATTAGTGATGGCTGCCACTCCCGACGCACCAGCCTGGATCAACTCGTCGGCATTCTCCGGGGTCACGCCGCCGATTCCGATGAGCGGCAATCTGCTTTTCCCTGATATCTCCCGCATCAACTCCGGTCCGGCTGGCTCTTCACCGGGGTGGGACCGGGAGACGTACATCGTGCCGACCACCAGAAAATCGGCGCCCTCGGACTCTGCCTGCATCGCAGCAGACAAAGAATGTACCGACCGTCCGATCAGTGAGTTATCGCCAAGGGACATTCTAGCTGCGGCCACCGGCAACCCCTCTTCTCCTAGTTGGACGCCGTGTGCGCCCGCCGCCAGAGCGACGTCCGCCCGGCCATTGACGATCAACTTGGCCTGTCCGCCTATGGCTTTGATCATGGCCGCCGCCAGGTCCAGCAATTGGCCGCTGGCCAGAGTCTTGTCACGTAACTGCACTAGGTCGACGCCCCCAGCCACCGCTTGAGCGACCCGTTCCACCAACTCGCCTCCGGCCACCGTGGAGTCCGTAACCAGGCAGAGGCACGGTCTGGGCAGTAAGTCAGGCACGGTCGTCTAAGTGGTTGCTGAGACCGGATTTGGTACGTCAGTAACCGGACTGCTGGCGATGGCTTCGCGGCGCACGCCGATCCGACCTGCCAGATAGGCCTTTCGGCCTGCTTCCACTCCGGCTTTGAATGCCTCGCCCATCATCCCGGGGTCTAGGGCCTGGGCGATCGCGGTATTGACCAAGACGGCGTCCGCGCCGAGTTCCAGCGCCTGGGCGGCATCGGAAGGTACCGCCAGACCGGCATCAACCACCACCGGAATGTTCGCCTGCTCGATGATGATTTTTATCTCTTCTATGGTGTGGATGCCCTGGCCTGAACCGATCGCGGAGCCCAACGGCATGACCGTCACACAACCGGCGTCTTCCAGGTTCTTGGCCAACGTCGGGTCGGCATGGATATAGGGCAGCACTTTGAACCCGTCTTTCACCAGCAACCGCGCAGCTTCCAAGGTGGCAGCGCCGTCGGGAAACAGATAGTGCGGGTCGGGTATGACCTCAAGTTTCACGAAGTCTGTTTGGCCCACTTCTCTGCCTAATTTGGCCACGAATAGGGCCTCTTCGACAGTCGCGCAACCGGCCGTGTTGGGCAATATCTGATACTTGTTCCAGTCTATGTAGTCCAGCAATGTCTTGCTGGTGGGGTCGTCCAAGTCTAAACGTCGGATGGCCACCGTAATCATCTCGGTGCCGGAGGCCTCGACCGCAGCCACCATCTCTTCCATGGTGCGGTACCGGCCGGTACCGACGATCAACCGTGAGTTGAAGGTCTTTCCCCCTATTATCAGCTCATCGGACATCTCTATGAATCTCCTTTCGGGATAATAAAAAAAGCCACCAGTATTACCATCTGGCGGCTGAGTCGTAAGTCTTTTGCTGCGTCTAATCCCTGCGCCGGTATTACCCGGATCAAGTACAGACGGTCGGTGGCGATTGTGGCCACCCTCTCAGCCTGGCTTACCCAAGCTCCCGCCAGAACGTCATGCGCGCTCTGTTATAGACCAAGCCTAACATCGGCCCCAAGGGGTGTCAACGAAAACACGGCTGGCAAAACAACTAGTGACACCGCTCGAGTTAGCCTTGGCGCAGGCGTGATAAACTGATGATTATGTACGGCCTCCTGCGTCTTCTATCATCTTGACCAGCCGGGCAGCGGCGGCCTCC